>JBJLCC010000022.1:0-32927 GCA_045567855.1 Candidatus Poseidoniales archaeon
CTTATTGTGCCATCAGCTAGTAATCCTTCAGTATCTAGTCTCAAGGTATAGTTTCCGGGAAGTAGCTTTTCAAAACAAAAAGATACGGATCGCCCATCATCTTCATCAGGACAATCAGAAGTAGTTCATGCACACGGCGATAATCTGTCTAGACTTTTTGAATTCTCAAAAAAGATTCAAGTAATTCTGAAATATCTCCATTGAAACTACTTGCACCACCAAACATAGAATCCATATTAGTAACACTTGAAACATCCCAAGATTCAATATCTTGATTAAAATCGGTAGCGTAGAAAAACACAGAGATTTACCTGCAAAATCTGTTGCAATTACTAGCCTTGCTATGGCAGTTCCAATGTTCTTCATGGTATGGCTAATTTCGGGGCTACTGATCATCTGTGAAGTTATCTGAATCTGTGTCATTGGTTGTTGGATCAGTACCGTAAACAGACCCTAATGTCTTCCTCTATGTGAAAATATGAACTAAAAATATAACCTAAAATTAAACAAAAAAACATAGGAATAACAAACATGTAAGAAATGTCTTTGATATTTTCTCCTAAAATAATACCTGTAATTATTGGAAATAAAAAAGATAAACCAAAAAAAGCTACCAATGTGCCCGTTAAACTTAATATTAGACTGAAGCGCATTAAATCCTAATAGAAAAACTTCTCCACTTCAGGCAATTTTCCTTTAAGAGTAAAGACAAGTACATGATCTCCCTCATTCAAGATAAATTCATCATCAGGAAATATAGCTTCACCATTCCTATTAACCATTGCAATTAGTGTTTTATCTGGAATTCCAAGTTTTTCGATAGGAATACCTATCTTTTTACTATTCCTTTTTATCAAAAACTCTCGAACCGAAGCTTCTCCACCCTCTAATTCTTCCATACCTTCTATTTTATCGGTAGAAGTTGCTCGATTTACAATTGCATTAACTGTGACCCTTTTTGGATTAATAAGAGTATCAATTCCTGTATCCTGGATTACATATTCTAATTCTGTTTGGTAAACTAATGCTACAGTTCTTTTGGCACCTTCTTTTTTAGCTAATAAACAGCTTAGAACATTCCAATCTTCCCGATCTGTTGCTGCAACAAATAAATCCTCATATCGTATTCCTTCTTCCCTTAAAAAATGACGATCTGTAGATGAACCTACGAGAACTCTCACACCTTCTGGAAGGTCTGAACTAGCCCTTTCAGCCATAATAGGATTTGGCTCAGTTACGTATACTTCTATATCTTCGTATTTAGGATCTTCATGAACTTGTTTAGCTAAATTTAAGGCTATCCTGCTAGTTCCTGCAATCATTAATCTTTTGATATTTCTTTCGCTTGTAATCTCCTTTGGAATTCCCAAAGAATCCGAAAGTTCCTCTAGTTCACTGTTTTCGCTAAGAAGAACTAATATACGGTCTCTAGGCATCAAAATATCCTGCTCTGAAGGTATAGTAACTCCTTCTTCTCTTGCAATCAACGCTATACGACAATGAGGTGGCAGTTTAATATTTGAAAGTGGTCGGCCTACCGATGGCGAACTATCGTTAAGTCTAATTTCTAAAATTCTGAGACTGCCTACCGAGAAATGCTCCAATCGTGTTAGTGCAGGCCGGGATAAAATCTGCCATATCCTATGCATGGATAATTCATCGGGACTAACAAAAGCATCTACGCCAAATAGTTGCTTATGATCATAATCTGAAGGTAATGCAATTATATCTGGATTATTTAGTCTAGCTATAGTGCTACATCCCATTTTCTTAGCAAGAGAACAACCCACTAAATTTACAACATCCTTTCCAGTAACTCCAATAAAAAGATCGGCATCTTTAATTGATGCTTCCTCCATCAAAAATTTAGCCGAGGCTGCGTTTCCTTTGAAAACCTGAGCATCAAGTGTTTGAGCTCTTTTAACAGAAGACGGATTGGAATCAACAAGAGTAACCTCATGACCTCGGTATACCAGGTCGCGGCCTACTCGGAATCCGACTTCACCAGCTCCTGCAATTAGAACTCGCATAGGTTATGTTGACAGATAGGGTTTTTAAAAGCTCTCGTTCTGATTAATTCACATCTTTTTCTAACTTTTTTAAGGCTAAATATAATCCAAAACCCAAAAAACTAAAAAATATTGTACCTATTATAGACAAGAAGTCAAAGTTTTCAAACACTTCACTAATGCCTAAATTCGGTGAAACTCCTTTTGTATCATAACTTTCCTTCCAAGGCCAAAGCGTTGCTAATGAACCTATCATTAATCCAGTTAAAACTGACATTACATCGTCTCTGTAATTTAATAACATAAAATTCATGAAGGGTATAAATGTAAACAATCCGAGTAATCCCCCAAAAAGAAAATAAAAAATAATGTTAAACTCAAAATCATGAACTGCATTTGCTACGACTGTATATTGCCCTAATGTCAAAAGAACAAGCGCACCACTAATTCCGGGTAATAACATAGCTGTAATGGCTAGGGCTCCACTAGCTACTAGCAGTAGATTTCCACCGTTATTGTTCAAAGATAAATTTGTATAAAGTAAAACTAGAATGAATGCAAAAAAGCAGATGACATACCGACTAAATGTGCGATTCTCAACTCTCTTCCAAGGCTCTTTAACACTTGATAAAACTAAACCAAAAAAAAGTGCAAAAATGAAAGGTGCAGTCGAAGATTTCAAAAGTAAGCCCTCTTCTCCTTCTGAACCCACAAGAACTTTAGTAATTACATAGTAGGACACAAGCATTCCAATACCTAGGGTAAAAAGAAATTGAAACGAATTAAAAAAGTTAGGGAACGCCTTCGAAGGAAACCTATCTTTAAAAAAATTCAAGAAATCTGAAAGCGAAAAAATTAATTTGTTGTAAATTCCCAGAATTAAGGCTATGGTCCCACCACTAACTCCAGGTACTGCATCTGCCATACCCATTAACAACCCATTACGAAACGTTGAAAAGTCAAAAGTTATCTTATTGCTCATTTTTACCTCTGTAGAAATCAATCTTTGCAGCTATAGCCACTTTTGATGCAAGAGAACGTGTTACTTTTCCTTTTTTTTTATTATGTACTCCTTTTACGGAAGGATGTTGGTATAGTATTCCATGCTTAGGTGGTAATGAACCATCTGACATGTGCCTAAATAGGGCTTTTTCGGCACCCAACAATTGGATTGTAGATGATGGAAGTCTGGCAAGTTTTGCTAAAGATCCTGCAAAAGATACCAATCGAACTGTTAATTGTGCATCCAATAGCTTAACCATTTCTGGAAACACTTTAGGAGCTTCCACATCAATATATTTCGATAAATTTTCAATTAAGATTTGGAGATGAATATAAGTATCTTTAAGATTTGAAATTGGAAAAATCAATGATTCTTTGCTTAATAAATAATCAACGGTACTCCTGGATTCGCCAGTAGTACGCGCTTGCCAAGTACATAATCTCTCTGATAATAAATTTGAACTGGTATGCGCATCATCTAAAGCTTGAATCGCTTGAATCAGATTTTTATCTGACGTTAAAGAATCCAAAATTCTTTTCTCAGTCTGAATTATGCTGGCATCTCTAAGGTCCTTAATGTCTATATCTGGAACTTTTTCGGATAAATTATAATACTTAGAATCATCTATGATTGAAACTATAGTTTTAGTTTTCCCTTTGTCTGCTGATACCGATTTCAAACTAAACTAACCTCTAAAACTTCTTCTTTCGAATAAATGAAATAATCGTGATAATAAGTATTGTACTGATTAATCCCAATGAAGGAAGTGGAGAGTCTTCCTCCTCATCTACAACAGTATCATCAATCAGATCGGATTTTAAGACAGAAAAGGGTAAAGTTAGTTTAACTGACCTAGATGAATCACTACTCAAAGTAACATTAAGAGTACCTGAAGTATCAGAAGCTGCCTGGGTAACTGGCGGGCGAACCTCAATCATAATCTCTTCATAGCTTCCAGGTTCAAGAGAAATTGTTTCCTTTGGCAATGTAAACCAAGAAGATCTCTTGCCTTCCAATGTTAAAGATAAAGTTTCTACTGTATTTCCATTGTTTGTAATTAAAACTTTGAAAGAACCTGATAGACCTGCGGTGACGTCTCCTGCAGTAGTTTTCAAATCAACATCGATATCGGCTTTTTCTTCAACATATACTATAAAATCTATTGAAGTCATTTGACCTGATTGATCTGATGATACCTTAGAAGTAATCGTACTGTTCCCTCCAAAAACATTAACTGGAACTTGAACGTTTAGATACACTGTCTTTGAATCCTGAGGCTGTAAAGTAAACGAAGATTCGCTATAAGTCCCAACCCATCCCGAAGGTAAAGTAGGCGAAGGTAAATTGATATAATCTACATCATTGCCAATGTTCTTAATTGTTAATTGGAAAGGTATTGTATCACCTGACGCTCCAGTTTTTGTGTCTGAAGATATGTCGACTGAGAAAAGATATGTGGGGTTTGTCATTATCTTAAAACTCTGACTAGTTTCAAATTTATTATTAATTGATGAAGTGCCTACTAAATTTAAGAAAAGACCATCTATGTTTGCAGCTTCATTGTCTGAAGTTGTAATTTCAAGAGTAAACTCAGATGTTGCCCCTTTGGCGATATTTAATGAATTCAGACAATTTCCACTAAATAACACACAATATGTCCAAGTTGATGGGAGGCCCTCTACAATTAAATCAATTTCGTCATCAGCATTTGCATTATTATTTATTGTAACTGCAAATTGATGTGTAAATCCAGGATCACCTATAGATTGGTCAGAAGCAATGCTTATTGTAAAATCTGCATAATATTCTACCTTAACAGACAAATCAATAGAATCTACCTTAATTCCAGACGATGATAATTTAATATCAATTGAAAAATTGTAATAACCGGGGTTCTCATTTTGTGGAACTTCAAAAGGAAGAGTGAATATTTCTGTCCCTCCGAAAGGATTCAGAGCCTGAGTTTCAAAAGTTAAGGTATCATCAAATTTCCAATCACTTGGTACATTATATCCTTCACTAATTTTATAGCTCTCCACACTATTACCGTTGTTAATTATAGTTACATTAAATTGATTACTAGTTCCAGGATACATTGTAGGAACAGTTGAGGACACAACATTTTGATTGTAAACCGTGTTTACTGTCGAAGTTACATCAATATCTGCATTAGCTGTTGAATCGTCGTGTGACTCGGCCGTAAATGTAAAAGTAGCTTCATCAGTTGCTCTTGCTGAGGAAGGAATCGTAACTAACATTTGAACATCTTCTGAATTTCCATTGGGAAGATTTAAAATTGTATATTTACTCAAAGAAACAACCCAAGCGTTACAAGAATCGCATATTTCAAAACCTAAATTAATATCGTCAGGGTCTGAACCTGTGTTCATGACTGAAATTGTGTATGTTAAAGTGGAACCTGGATTTCCATTTAGGGTGTCTTGAGAGGAAGATAATGACACTCCCCTTTCAGGAATTCTAATTACTGTATTAACTTCTAAATCATCGTAAAATTGCTCTCTGTTTTTTGAATTAATGTAGATAGCCGTTAGTAAAGAATCTTCTTCTTCTGAGTCCTCAGGAGAAGATATTGACAGTACTACGGTAAAAGTTTCATCAGGACCCAAATCGTCTATTTCATCTTGACTTAAATTTGAGAACCAACCTTCATCATCATCAGAAGTAATAGACAAAGCAAAGGAATCGGTTTCATCACCATTATTTGTAATTGATAAATCGTAAAGTATAATGCTTCCAGGTATAACTTGTTTCGATTCAAAATCTGATTCTATTTCTACGTCATAAACTCGACCATTTTCTACAGTTGTATTTGTAGTTCCGAATCCATAGATGTAATTATAATTTGATTCTTGAACTCTTGCGATAACTTCAATATTTGCATACTCATCAACTGCCGCAGTATTAGGAATATCTACGGCCATTTCAAATACATGATCATCGCCAGGATCTAGGGCTATTGAGGAAATACTCGTTGAAGCTGCCCAGTCTTTAGGTAGTACTCCTGTAGAAATAGCAAAATTATCCAGATTATTGCCTGAGTTTGTTATTCTTACAGAATAGCTCACAGATTCCCCTCTATTGCCTACCTTTGAATCACCTTGCCTTAGTTCAATATCTACAGCATATGTCATTTCAATATCTATAACCTGATCTTGCGTACCTATAACCGAAGTATCATTTTGAGAAGTCGCCCTTAATGTGAAAGTCATTTCAGATTCATCGAAAACGTTTTGAACAGGTGCTTGAAAATTGAAATCAACTAATTCTTCATCTCCAGAATCTATTGTTATGGTTTCACGACTTGAATTTGCAAACCACCCCAATTCATCCTCTTCCCAACTAATACTCAAATTATATGTATCAGGCAATGTTCCTGTATTGGAAATTAAAAATGCTATCGTTGCAAACTCATTTCTAGTTAAAGATTCAAAACCCGAATTCTCACCATAAAATTCAATGTTAACACCATAACTTGATCTTGCTAAATCAACTTGTTCGGTAGGTAAAAGTTGAGAATCGCTAAAAACAAAAGTACTACTAACTCCAGCGATAGGTGCTGCCAAAATTAAGGCAATGAGCGAAACAAAAAAAGAATGAAAACCTTTCTTCATGTATATCAGTAGAGTAGAAAGTTTATATAATTACTTACCCTCTTCTTCAGTATTAATTTCCATATATTTTGTAAGATTCTTAACCTCAATCCGAAGGCTATTGATATCATCTTTAAGCCTAAGCATAGATACCTCAAATGGCGTGAAACCCTGAGTTGATAAAGTTCTTGTAGCTATAAACATGCCAAGAAGCACTCCGCCTAAAACTGCAGCCAAAGAGACGGTATAAACTGAAAATGCATAAAATGTCAACAATGAACTTACATCAAATTGTATGTATCCTGTTAAAAATAATATTAGATAAAGTAAAAATGCAACTACGAAACCAACTGTTGCTTGATATGCGAGAGGTGCTTGAGTTATATTCATTTTCTATAATTCAAAGGAGTACTATAAGGCAGTTTCCATTCTTTTCTTTCGTCTTCTTCTCCATTAATGAGAATTACATCTAAAACTATTCTTTCATCTGTAGAATCTTGATTTAAACGAAATTTACAATTAAGTTCCCAAAAAACTTCTGATAAATCGGCCTTAAAACTAAAAGAGACAAAATCATCTGAATCCTTGGCCAAATCATCAAAAGATACTTTTTTTTGATAGCTGTAAACTGAAGAAGCTATATCATTTCCAAGACTTGACTCTATTGAAAAATTACCCATTTTAGTCCTGGGTACTGTGTATAAATAAATCCAAAAATCTTCTCCATCTGAATCTATTTGAAATGTCACAATTGTTCGATTTGGTGTTGAATCTGTACAGCCTGTAAATGAAGCTGTCAGTAAAATCATTGTAAAAACAACACTGCGAAACATAATACTCTTTAGAAATAGGGGATAATAAGGATACTCTCAATAAGGGGCTTTCGTAAGCCAATTATGCCTACAACTGCATTTAGATTAATTTCTATTGAAGCAAAAAGTCATCGTAAAGCTACAAGACAAAAAGAATTACAAATTAACCATAGTACGACAATCTTGTCGTCAAGAATCAAAAGTGATAGTCAATTAAATGTAGAAATAAGGTATTCTGTATCGTATGGATTATTGGGCATGGTACAATTAGATTGTGAAGTTATATATTCTAATAAAAATAATGATATAATTAAATCTGCACAAAATCAATGGGAAAAAGAACACAAACTACCTGAAAAAATGACTGGAGAATTGTACAATAGAGTTTTGGGTGAAGGATCTTTTGAAGTTCTAAATATAGCCAGGAAATTAGGATTACCGCCTCCTTTTAAAATTGAAGTTCCGCAAGTTAAAGTGGGAGAAAGTAAGAATATTAAGCCAAGTACAAACAGCCCTGAAATTGCCTAAAATGCCAAATATAAACTTCAATTGTTCAAATTGTAATCAAAATGATAAAATTACCCTAATGGGAGAGGACCAAGGCGTCTTTGAAAGGAAATGTAAAGAATGTGGAATTACTATTGAATTAACTGTTGAAGATAGTGAATTAAAGAAAACTAAGATAAAGAAAAAATACCAACAAAAAACTAAAACTAAAGTCCCTGGAGACTATAAAAAATATGATTTTAAAGAGAAAGATGTAAAAAAGAAAGAAACGCACTTTTGGGTCAAAATAATTTCTTTTTTAATTTTGAGTGCATCAATAATGGGATTAATGACTGGAGGTTCTCTTTACTATGCACCCGAACAATTTAGTGATTCTGAGGATATAAAAATATACTTGATTGTTGAAAATAAAACTGATTATGTTGACAATGCTGTAATACTTGTAGACAATAAAGAAACTAATCAGACTTATTCGACAAATGGAACGTATAATTTGTACTTGAAACCTGGAAAATATGAAATAAAAGTAAGTGCTGAAAAGCATAGAACCTCAATTATGAATGTTTATATCCCTCCACAAGATTCGGATCTAAGTTTAATTGATTACAGTTCAGGTCTTGAAGGAGTTAATCGTTTTACCTTTGAACTTGAAGAAGGCGAAGGAAATATTTCTCTAGATGAGAATACATATCTGAAAATGCTTAATTGGTGTCCAATTTTAATTTTATTATTTTCGTTAATAGGCGTTTGGGGATCGTGGGTTACATACAATTTACAATCTTATAAGAATGCTCAAATTGGAGCCTTTTTTTCAATAATGGCTATGGGATTCTTGATTATAGGGCCGTTATTAGGAATTATTGCATTAATCCTACTACCAAAAATCAAAAAACATTTCACCGGTCATTTTAAAAAGTAGATTTTTGAGTTAAGAAGGTGGCGCTTAAAGCAGGACTCGAAATTCATCAGCAATTAAATAGTGGAAAACTATTTTGTAATTGTGATTATAATGAAACTGGAAAAAATTTATTGTTTAAGAGAAAACTGCATGCTACTTCAAGTGAAATGGGAGAAGTAGATATTGCTGCAAAAACTGAACAGATTAAATTGTTTACTTATTATAATAAAAGCTGTAATTGTCTAATTTATGCTGATGAAGAACCTCCTAGGGGGCCAAATAAAGATGCTGTTAAAATTGCCTTACAATTTGCTAAGTTGGTCGGAGCAAAGGCTGTTGAAGAAATGCATTTCATGAGGAAAGTGGTAGTAGATGGATCAAATACGAGTGGATTTCAAAGAACTGGACTAATAGCAACCGGAGGGAAAATCGAATATGATGGAAAAATACTTGAACTTGACCAATTATGTCTTGAAGAAGATTCATGTAGACATGGAGATGAAAACCACGAGTATTTACTAGATAGGCTTGGAATTCCTCTTTTAGAAATTACTACCAAACCTCAATTGAATGATAGCAAAGATGTGCAAAGTGCTGCAAAGGCAATCGGAAGACTGCTCAGAGCATGTAATGTTAAACGAGGGCTTGGGACAATTAGGCAAGACGTAAATATTTCAGTAAATAATGGGCAAAGAGTTGAATTGAAAGGATTCCAAGACTTAAGCTCGATGCCAAAGGTAGTCGAAAATGAAGTGAAAAGACAAACTACTCTGAATAAAATTAAGAAAGGAGATATTGGCCAAGTAACCCTCGTAAATGATTGTTTTAAAAGTAAAAAAGAATTTGCTCTAGCACTAAAAATAGATGACTGGAAAGGCATTTTAGGAAATAAGAATTCTCCAAAAGATCATGTACGGATGGGTAAAGAACTTGCTGATTACGCTAAAAGAGCTGGAATGAAGGGGATTATGCACAGTGACGAGTTACCTGCTTACGGAATCGACGAAGACGAAACAAATCAAATCAAAAGAACGCTTAAATGCAATGAAAATGATGCATTCATTCTCATATTTGGTAAAGAAAAAAAAGTTAAGAATGCAATGAATCTAGTAATTGAAAGAATTAAAACTAATGGAGTTCCCGCTGAAGTAAGAAAAGTTACTCCTGAAAATCTTACCAAATATTTAAGACCAATGCCTGGCGCATCAAGGATGTATCCTGAAACTGATATTGCACCATTAAAAATTAGTGACATAAAAGTACCAAAACCTGAAACACTAGATGAAAGAGAAAAAAACTTACCACTTAATGATGAGGAATCAAAACAGCTTGTAAATAGAGATTTAGACGAACAGTTTAAGTATTTGAATAGTAAATACGAACAACCAAAATTAATCTCCCGTGTTTTACTACATACATTGCCACAATTGAAAGACGAGGGGAAAAATATAATAATTAGTGATTTAGAAAAAGTTCTAGACTTATTTAAAGATGGAAAACTTGTTAAAGAAGGCATTTCAAATGCACTAATTCAATCAAGTAATAATGAACAAATCCAAATTAATAGTGAAAACGTGCACCATGAAGTTCAAGAATTTGTAGATAATTTAATTAAAGACAAAGAGAAATTCATAAAAGAAAGAGGGATGGGAGCTGTCGGTGCTTTAATGGGTCCTGTAATGTCCCAATTTAGAGGAAAAATGGATGGTGGTGACATAAACAAAATGTTAATGAAGAAAATTAAGGAGCTTCTGTGACTAAGGAAGCTCTAATTTTAGCTGCGGGAAAAGGTAGCCGAATGTGGCCCTTAACTGAGAGCTATCCAAAACCGTTGCTACCTCTGTGTGGCAAGCCAATAATTGAACACCAAATTACAGCATTAAGAAATGTTGGCGTGGACAAAATGAATATATTAATTGGACATCGGATGAAAGAAATTTCTGACTTACTTGGGAATGGTGAAAAATATGATGTTACAATTAATTACATTGTTCAAAACGAGCAAAAAGGGACCGGGCACGCTGTTTCTTTAGCTGAGAAGCATATTGATGGGGCATTCTTTTGCTTAAATGGAGATACTCTAATTGATGAGGAAAATTTAAATTTATTATCCAAACAAAAAGGTAGTATGGCGATGATGATTACTGATGTTGACGAGGGTGAAAAATTCGGTGCTGTTAAAACCAAAAATGGCATTCTTGAGTCCATTATCGAAAAAGGAATCAAAGGACCTGCATTAATAAACGCGGGAATATATCTATTTAATGAAAAAATATTCCAGTCTTTAAAATCTATTGAGAAATCTGTTAGGGGTGAATTAGAACTAACTGACGCTTTAAAATTAAATGAGATATATACTGTTAATTATCAAGGCTTCTGGAAAGATGTTGGATCTCCATGGGACTTACTAACTGCTAACGAAGTTTGCATTGATCATATTCAGAATAATATTCAAGGAACCGTGGAAGAAAATGTAAGTATAAAGGGCAATATACATGTAGGTGAAAATTCAATAATAAAATCTGGAACTTATATTGAAGGACCTCTTTGGATAGGCGAAAATTGTGTAATTGGACCTAACGCTTACCTTAGAAAAGGAACTGTATTATATGGAGAAAATAAAGTAGGTGCTTCTTCCGAAATTAAAAATTCAATCTTATTTAAAGGTGCAAAGGCACCACACCATAATTACGTAGGAGATTCAATCATAGGAAAAAACTGTAATTTGGGTTCCGGAACTAAAGTTGCAAACTTAAGATTGGACAAAGAAGAAATATATGTCATTCACAAGGGTAAACGCATGAATACTTCTAGAAGAAAATTAGGAGTAATCATGGGAGATAACGTTGCAACCGGGATTAATGCATCAATAAATTCGGGTACTATTATTGGAAGTGAAACCAAAATTGGTCCAAATGCCCTAATCTCTGGTACACATGAAAGTAAAAGTTTGATAATATAATGCACATTCTTCAAGTAACTCCATATTTTTTTCCTCACTTTGGCGGTGTAGAATCTCACGTGCTAGGTCTTTCTGAAAATTTGATAAAAATGGGACATGATGTAGAGGTTGTAACATCAAGATATAGTCGCATGCCTGAAACTGAGACTCTTAATGGAATTAGAATAACTCGCTTACCTCAATGGATTAATATGTACAATACACCAATCGTGACATCAATAAGGCAATTTGTTAGGAGAACGCATGCTGACATTATACATATTCATTCACCTCCTCCTTTTACTGAAAGATTTGCTGCTAAGGGCGCTAAAGAAGCTGGAAAACCTTTCGTTGTAACGCATCATTGTGATTTAGAACTAAAAGGTATTTTTGGAAATACTGCTGTAAATTTTTACCAAAATTTTCTAGGTAAGTTCCCCTTAGAAGAGGCAAATCGTGTGATTTCTACAACTGAAAGTTATGCAACTACATCTCGTACTTTATGGGACACTGACGTAACTGTCATACCAAATGCTGTAGACATAAAACGATTTAACCTTGAAAACAAGGGCGAACTTATCCGAGATAAATATTCTATTGGAAATGATCCTCTGGCTCTTTTTGTTGGAAGATTAGTCCCTCACAAGGGAATTGGAATTCTAATTAGGAGTTTAACTCACACTCCCAATGGTAAATTAATGATTGTAGGAGATGGACCTTATAAAAAATGGCTAATGAACCTAGTGAAAAAATTGGACCTGAATGAAAGAGTAATTTTTGTTGGGCCTGTTGACGATTATTGGTTACCTTCCTATTATTCCGCAACGGATGTAGTTATTTTGCCTTCTACTTCGAGGTTAGAAGCATTTGGGATAGTTGGACTTGAAGGAATGGCATCTGGCAAGCCTCTTATTTTAAGCGATATACCTGGAGTGAGAGATGTCATATCTGAAAAAGAAGGTTACATTGTAGAACCATTAGACCCCAATGCAATTGCTGAAGCCCTCGAAAAAATATGGAGCGCTCCAGAAATGGCTCGCGAAATGGGAAAAAGAGGGAGAGAGAGAGTTGAGGCGCTTTTTTCTTGGGAAAAAGTTTCTAAAGATGTAGAAGAAGTATTTAATGAAATATTAACTAGATAGTTAAGTCCTTATCAATCTGTGAAAGAATATGTTGGTAGGAATCATAGGACTTTCCTTTTTTCTTCAATGCTAAACCTTTACCATATAATGCTTCAGAACACAATGTATCACATCCTAAGGCTATATCAAAAAAATTGATTGCTCTATTGTAATCCTCCAGTTCAAAAGAAATCCACCCACCGGTCAAAAAGCCTTCAATATTACTAGGATTATTATCTATAAATTTATTTACGAAGGAAAGTGAATTCTCAAAATTAGATATTTTCAAAAAACATTGACTCAATAATAAAAAATGTCTCGGATTCTCATTATCCAAGAATTCTAATGCTAAATGCGGATCATTGTTCATAATCTTTTGAGCTATCAGCTGCTGAGCTTCTGAGTGTGTCTCTTTAAATATTGAAAATTCTTCTTTTCTTCGAATTATTTCATTAGCTGATAATGTTTTTAACAATAAAATCTTACCCGTAACTGATTGAGGGTCTATTTCTAAACCTTTCTCTATCAATTCACGAGCATCAGACAAATTATCAAAATCAATCAATACCTGTGCATTTCTAAAATAAGGCCGGCCAGTCTCCGGAGCGACTGTAATTGCGTTAGAGTATTGACGAAAACCCTCGTGAACTATACCCGCGACTTGTAGAATACGTCCTTTTTCAATCCAGTCCAAGTCTCTCATTCTATTTCGCGAAAGTACGTCTTGAGCTCTAACTGCTTCATCAAAGCACTGCATAGCTTGCAAGGTATTACCTACTTCCATATTTATGTCTCCTAAAGCTACCCAGCAGGGTACATGCTGACCATCTACTGACAAACCTACATTGATAATCTGCCTCGCCTTATCATATAGTTTTAAACTTTGGAAACAACGACCCAAAGCTTCATGATAATCTGGGTCTTCCGAATCTAATTCAATGGAGGTTTCAATAAATTCAAGACCTTCTTCTGGACGTCCTAACCTCGTAAGGGCCCTTCCTTTCGCCATCCATGCATAATGAAAAGTAGAATCTAACTCGATTGCTATCTCATGATAGTATATTGACTCTTCATATCTATGCAAGTGATCAAGGGCATTACCTATGTTATTAACTGCAATAACATACTGATTATCTAATTTCAAAGATTCTTTGTAAAGCTCAATACTTCTTTCATAAAGTCCTTGATTATAATGCACATTAGCTAAATTATTCCAGGCAATTTTGTCACTTGGGTCCAAGTCTACTGCTCTTTGGTAATAATCCTTTGAATCATTTAACCTCCCAGATAACTGAAGTGTATAACCATAATTATACCAGGCAACTGCATACGTTGGATCTGATTTCATAGACTCATCATAACATCTTAAAGCCTCGTTCCAACGATTTATGTTGAAATTTGCAAACCCTCGATTATTCCATGCAGGTGCATTTCTTGGTTCTAATTCTAGAGAATTCGCATAAGCCTCTATGGCATCTTCATATCTTGACAATCTTTGTAATGAATCTCCTAAACGCATATGGTACCTAGCTACCTCTGGAGCTAATGCACTGGCTTTTTCATAGAAAACTCTGGCCCTATCTGGATAATTACTAGACATTTCTAGCATACCTAGTCTATTATAAATTTGGGGATCTTCTGGAGCAAGTGAAGAAGCTTCTAGAAATTTTACTTTTGCTGAATTATAGTCTCCATTTTCGTAAAGTTTTTCGCCCTCTTCAACTAAGTCTATGACATCCATCATTCACCAATTACTTTCTTTAATCTAGCGATAGCAACATCAGTATCTTTTTTTAATTTTTCCCACTCGGCACCTCCATGCTCACTGGAATCTGGCTTATGTTCTAATGTAATTTTGTAACTCTCAAGAGCTTCACGTGGTCTATCAAGTAATTCTAAAGCATAGCCCTTGTTGTGCCAAGCCCAAGCGTATTCCTCCTTCAGTGCTAAGGCCCTTTCGTAACAATCTAAAGATTCTTCTAATCTATTTAATTGCCTCAAAGTTACACCTCTATTATTCCAGGCACTTCTGTTATTGGGATTAAGTTCGGTTGATGTTTGAAATGCAGTAAGTGCGGCCTTTAGATCTCCAACCCTAAATAGTGCCTTACCAAGATTGAACCAACAAATGGAGTACTTAGGATTAGAAGCTAAAGCTCTTCGATAACTATCTATTGCCTTATGATTATATCCTAATCGACTAAGAGCAACACCTCTATCATTGAAAACTATTTCATCGTCAACATTAATACTCTTTTTCAAAGCTTCTGATGCGTCTTTATACTCCTCTAGCTCATCATGAGAAATTCCTTTAGCCTTCAAAACCTCATTGTCCCTTGGTCGAAATTCTAAAACTTTATCAAATGATTCAAGTGCCTCTCGATACTTTCCTTTTTGGTGGTATATTTTGCCTAATTGATAAAGAGCATCTCTATTGTCAGAATCAATTTTTAACAACTTACTAAAGGAAGACATTGAATCTGAGAATTTTCCCATTTCTTTGTAAATTAATCCTTCCACATAAAGCGATGAAATATTGGTTGAATCTTCTGACAAGGACACTGTAACTGCTTCCAGAGCTTTTTCTAATTCATTCATTTTATAGTAACACATCGCGATGTCCTTGAAAAGAATTTGGCGACGCTTAATTTTCTTAGATAACTCTCTTAATATCTCAAGACTATCTAAATATTTTTCTCTTTTAAAATAGATTTTGGCTAACTCATGATTAAAGCCATTATCTTCCGGCCTTAGCTCTAAAGCTTTCAAAATAGACTTTTCAGCTTTGCCAAAATATTCCAATTTTTTATAAGAATTTGCCTCTAACTTTAAAGAATTAAGCTGTAATTCTACGCCATCTGCCACAAGCGAGTATAAACAGGTTATAAAAAAAGTAAAGGGACAGTGAATTTTATTTAAGTACTAATACCTTAGTAGAAATGTCTGTAGTAATCGATGGAAAAACTTTAACGATTGACAAATTAGTTAAGGTGGCTAGAAACAAAGCTAATATTTCAGTTTCTAAGGACTCATGGGGAAAGATTAACTCTTGTCGAAAAATGCTAGAGGAAAAAATCAATAATCATGAAATAATGTATGGAATAACTACAGGGATTGGTGAATTTTCTGAAGTTACTTTGGATCCTGACCAAACAAATGAATTTCAAAAATTGCTGATATATTCTCATGCTGCAGGAATTGGAAAATCAATGGATGTTGAAATTGTAAGGGGAGCAATGTGTGGAAGAATTAATGTACATTCTAAAGGACACTCTGGCGGTAGAAAGGAGATTACAGAATATCTTATTGAAACTCTAAATCAAGATTTAACTCCTGTGGTTTGCGAAAAGGGTTCAGTCGGTGCCTGTGGTGATTTATCTCCGATGTCGCAAATAGCTCTTGCCCTTATGGGAGAAGGGGAAATGATTGTAGATGGGAAGGTTTTTGATTCTAAGAAAGCTTTAAACAAAATTGGTTTGAAACCACTTGAACTGGAAGCCAGGGATGGACTAGCACTGATTAATGGAAGTAATGTCTTGACAGCATTAGCTGCAATTGTACTATATGATGCTAAAAAATGGATGAAATTACACGATATTGCTGCAGCTATGACTTTAGAGGCTTTAATGGCAAATATGAAACCTTATGATAAAAGAATTCATGAATTAAGAGGATTTAATGGTTCACAAATTATAGCAAATAATCTTAACATACTAACTGAAGATTCCGAGATATTGTTTAGTGGAGGTAAAAAAGTACAAGACGCTTACTCTATGAGGTCCACACCACAAGTTGCTGGAACTCTAAGAGATTCCATAAATTATGCAGTGAGTCAAGTAGAAATTGAGCTTAACGGAGTTGGAGATAATCCTATATTCTTAACTGATGAGAAAGACGTACTAACTGGAGCTAATTTTCAAGGAAGCCCTGTTGCCCTTCCAATGGAAATGGTAGGAACTGGATTAAGTATGGTTGCAGTTTTATCTGAAAGAAGAATGAATCGACTAACAAATCCGGCCTTATCCGTAGGACTCCCTCCATTTTTAGCTGAAAAACCAGGATTACATTCAGGGATGATGCTTTCTCAGTATACTGCTGATGCATTAATTGCCGAAACTAGAATACTATCTCATCCGGCTGCAAACCAATCTATTCCGGCTGCTGCAGATCAAGAAGACTTTGTTTCCATGGGGCTAACTACTTCACAAAAAACAAGAAAGATACTAGATAATTGCTACGGCGTCTTAGCCATTGAAATGATGGCTGCAGCCCAAGCGCTTGATATGAGAAAGAAAAGAATGGGTAAGGGTACTTCAATAGCTCATCGCATAATTAGAGAGAGTATCGATTATTTGGATCAAGATAGACCTCTTTACAAAGACCATAATAAAATGGTTGAAATACTAAAGTCTGAGCGAATTATTAAAGAAATTGAACACGAATTAAAAATAAATTTATAATTAGTTCAGGGATTTTCTGAAATCAATAATTCCTTCTCTTACAATTGAAACTATCAAATCAATTTCTTCAGAAGTTATTCCAAAATGTGATGTAAATCTTAGTGCGTTAATTCCTCCATGAATTACACCAAGACCTCTTCGTCGGCACCAGGGCTCAATTCCATCAAAGCCTACTACAGGCATCTCTGGCCTAAGCTCTGCGCTACACAATAATCCCGTTCCTTGGACTTTAAGGACCTCCTCTGGAAACTCAGTCATCAAGCCATTCAACTTAGCAACAAATTCTTTTCCTCTTTCCTTAATATTTGTACGCAATTCTGGAGTAATACTTTCCAACACACTTACCGCAGTTTCCAATGCCCGAGGATTAGTTGTCATCGTATTTCCGTAAATTCCATTAACGTATAATTCAGAAGCTTTTGAATTCATACCTAAAACAGACAAAGGATATTGGCCTGCATTAAGTGCCTTTGACCATGTTTCCAAATCTGGAGCTTCACAATCTTCAAACCCTTCATAATCAATAACGGAAAGGCAGCCTTGACCTCTAAATCCAGCTTGAATTGAATCAATTAACAATAAAGAACCATGCTCGGCTGTCAACCTTCTGGCTTCATCATAAAATTCTCGTGTGATGCACTGCCCAGGATTACCTTCTCCTTGTACAGGTTCAATAGCCATTAATTCAATAAAAACATTATTATTATTGGCATGTTCAAAGATATCTCGTAAAGCTTCCAAATCATTAGGAGGAACTAAATACAAATTATCTCTATCTCTGAATGAGGCTAAATGTTTGTCGTAACTGCCCTTACAAGAATGTGACAGTTGCGCAGGCCTATCAGTTCTACCATGAAAACCGTGCTCAACTGCTAACAATTTTATTTCTTTGCCTTCATGCTTGCCTCCAGACGAAGTATGATTGAAGGAGTTCACATCTGCAATTCTCAAACTCACTGAAACTGACTCTGAACCACTATTAACACATATGTACCTATCAAATGGACAATGACCTCTGGTATGTCCTAACTCTTTGTTTAACGCATCGACAAATCTTTGCTGAGAAAAGGATGCTGTCATTACATTAGCCATAACCCAATTTCTTGACATCGATGAAACTATGCTCTTTGGACCATGACCTGAACCTAACATCCCATAACCTCCATTATCATGTACAACTGCACCATGTGAAGTGACTATCCATGGACCTTGTGCACTAATCGCTACATATGGATTAATTGTAGCTGGAGCATAAAAATTAACAAAACCTTCTTGTAAATATTTAACAAGATCTTGTTCTGCCTTCATAAGAACATCACTACCTATTGTTTCTCTCAATGAAATATGATAATCATGAGCTTGGGTTATCGCTTCTTTCAAACTAGAATCTAAGGAGATAAAGGTTAAAATTTCAGAGTTTCTAAGACCTTTAGTGTCTGATTTACCACTGTTTCTTCTAATATCTTCTAATTTTAAAAAATATTTATCTTCAAGATATTCCGAATTGTCCTGAGATGCTGCTCGCATACTTTGGTATTATCTCTGCATTATTAAAGGAGGGGGTCCTTGTGACCAATACTAAAAGCAAATGTAGGTAACTCCTCAACGCAGGAAATCTCACTGGCTGTAACTTTTGACAAAAGCTTTCTTAATTTATCATTAGGTATTAAATCACAAGATTCTCCATATGAAATAAGCTGTTTAGCAAGCTTATTTCCAGTTTTATCCCAGTCCATAAGAATTATGAATTCTGAAGACCTACCAAATAATCGTGAAATACGCTCAACAGTTGATAAGACTGATTTACCATCGTTAATTTCAATAATTTCCCCATCAATACCCAATTTTCTCAGTGCACGTGTATCTCTCTTGCCTTCTACAACAATAGGGCAACTAAGTGATTTCAATTCATCCCAAATCTTTTGGAAATGAAGTGCTCGTTTTTCTTTACTCACGTAAACCATAGCAAACTCTCTCTCATTTGGTATTGAAGTCACATATAATTAGGATGGCCTAGACCTTAATTTTTAAGTTAGGGCTTCTCTCAAGGGTAATGATTAGAGTAGCAGGATTAACAAAATATTACAGTGGTAAACCTGCAGCAAAGAATATTACATTTAACGTAGAAAAAGGCGAAGTTTTTGGATTGCTAGGGACAAATGGTGCAGGAAAATCTACAACAATAAAAATGCTCTGTGGATTACTAAAACCTAGTAAAGGAATCGTAAGCATTGGAGGTATTGATTTGCAACGAACGCCGCTCAAGGCTAAATCAATAATGGGCTATCTACCTGAGAATCCATTACTCTACGATAAACTAACTGGAGCTGAAAGCTTAGAGCTAATCGGAAAATTACGCAAATTATCTAGTGATATGATAAAACAACGTGTTACTTACTATGCTAAAGCACTAGGCCTAGGTGACCAAATTTACCAAGAGATTGGTACTTACTCTAAGGGAATGAAACAAAAAATAGCTATTGCTATGACTCTAATACATGATCCTGAAATGGTACTACTTGATGAGCCCGCAAGTGGATTAGATCCGAGATACACAAAATTATTGAAAGATTGGATTAAAAATCTTTCAGCAAACGGAAAAACCGTTCTATTATCAACACATATAATTGAAATGGCTGAAAACCTTTGTACTAAAGTAGCAATTATAGATAAAGGACAACTTTTGGCAGTGGGCACTGTACAAGAGATACAAGCTAGTACTGGAGTCAATAACTTAGAAGATGCCTTCATCCGACTCATCGGCGATTAGATAATCTGAACTTTACCAGTCTTTTCCTGACACAGAACTACTATCTTACGGGCCCAAGACAATTTTTGAAGTTTTTTAGGACTAAATTTACCAGTGTAGTCTCCAACTTTTTGAAAATTAAATCCTACTAGATTAACTAGACTTGAACCCACTGATAAGGACATCATCAATGATCTATCTCCATCTGTAAATCCGCCCCAGCAGTCTGTAGTGGAAGAAGGATAGGTTGTTGTCAAACTAATTGCTTGAATCTCCGAGGAAAATTCAAAAATCCTTGAAAGATTATCTCCATGAGCATGTACTACCATCTTCGAACCTTTCTTATTCGCCCAAACCATTTCGGGTAAATTACCATCTAAATCTGTAACTATAATATCTGGAATTAAATTTCTTTCTAAACAAGCTGAAACTGCGCCATCCGCTGCAATTAAGACACCTTGTGGAATCTTATCAGTATGAGTTATACCTGCACCAACAATCGTTACTGGATTACCTGATAACAATTTAGATAGATTACCTCTAGGTTTGTACAATCTCGAGATTAAACGTGACGAAACTTCTTCTCGAGACTTAGAGAAACCAAATTGGGAATTTATCTCCTCTTGTAGAGGCCACCACCAGTCTATCGCGAAAGACAACTAAATCTAATTTTTAGATATTGCCTATAAGGCGTTGCCGTCTTCGTCACAAGGAACTTCTTCACCTGTGTCTGGATCTATGTAGTAGAATGAACCATCTTCATCTTCGTAAATTTCCACTTCATATTCATCATCTCCACCGATGTCTCCGAAATCTCCGAAGTCAGCATCGGACATTGATCCACCTGATGCTGCTGCGCTTAACATATTCATGATGTTATTTTCAACTGCTGCTGCATCTCTAGCTTCTTTTGATGTTTCTAAAGCATCAATTTTACGCTTGGTAGATTCGTAGGATTCAGTCATCTCTGTTAGCTTCTCTAATTGCTCATCGCGTTCCATCTTCAGAATACGTGCAAGATGCTTTTCAATTTTTGATAAGTCATCACGTGCTGCAACTAATCTTGCTAAAGACTCATGGAATCTTTCTGCAACCATTTCTATATCTGGATCTTCCAAATCAAGTTGCATTTCCTCATCCTTCTTTTGGCGTGCTTCTTCAGCAGCTTCCAGCTCTTTGAGTTTATCTTCTGCAGCTATTTCCTGGGCTTTTACCAGTATGCTATTGAAAGCGCTAATATGCTCTTCCAATTTTGTCGCTGCACGGGATGCATCATAAGCTGAGACTTCCATAAGTTCTTCACGCTCAGATATACTTTCCATGCGGCGCTCTACGCTCTCTAATCTTTGTCGGTCTCTTTCGTTCATTTCTTCGTCACCTGCTATTTCACCTTGTTGCATTTTGAATGCTGTTCCTGATAAGATTGCTCCTAACAAGAAAAATCCAAGTAATGCTATTAGGTTGTAAGTATAAGAATTACCTTCCAACGACACCATTTCATCGCCAACGGAGACTGCTACTGTCTGTGAAGTACTGCCTCCTGAATTATCATATGCTGTTGCAACAACATCAAAATTACCCGATCCCGAGTACGTATGTGTTGCAGTAACTGTTTGTCCACTGAAATCTGAAGACTGGAATGTTTGTGATTCTCCATCTCCGAATTCAATTACAAAGTGTGTTACTGTGCCATCAGCATCAGTTGGTATTGTGAATGAGAACTGCTGTTCTGTACCTTGTACAGGATTATCTAGTGTAGGTACTCCTACGCTTGGGTTACTGTTAGCTATTGTAGTATCAAATGTATGCGTTCCAGTCTGCCCGTTTGCATCTACATAGTCCAAAGTTGTTGTCCATGTTCCTGCATTAGAATATGCTGAACCGTCCCATGAGTCCATATCATAAGTACAAGTTGCACCTGAATTGCTACATTCTGCGAGGCCCCAAGCACTCATATCCGTGTTGAAAGTCCTTGCAGTCAGGCTGAACTCATGCGTATCAAAGCTAAAATCAACATTGTCTGAAATGGTAAATGATTGATCTCCACTAGCTGATGCCATGATCATGAAAGTGACATCTTGAGTTGCACCTGCTGCCAAAATGTATTCAGAAGTTGCAAAGCTAACCGAATCAGTCATAGAGGTTACAATGTATGTTGTTGTTACGTCACCAGTGTTAGTGATTGTAGCCGTTCCTTGTCCAACTGTACCTTCATTAATAGTGTATGAACCAACTCCAGTAATTGTTAAAGATCTGGTTGATGAAGCAACTACTACGTTATAAGAGTCTGAGTCTGCAGCTCCAGTAGATGTTGCTGATATGCCTATCGAAGTAGATGCTGCACTAGCTGCATCTGCAGGAATTCCAACTGTAATATCAACTGTACCTAAACCTGAAGATCCAGATGACAAGGATATAGTGTCAACTGATTTAGAATTAGCCCAAACTCCACTGTGTCCAATCGTAAAAGTATCAAAACCATTACCTGTGTTTGTCACTGTAAATGACAGAACTCCAGAACCACCGGGATTCAATCCGGTCAAGGTTCCTGCGGTAACTGTTACACCGTATACTTGATTTGCAGTAGTTGTAACTGATTCGGAATCGCCATTGACTACACTGAACGTTACAGCGCCTGTAGCACCTGCAACTGCATTAGCTGGAATAGTTTGAGTTACAGAAAGGGTAGCTGATTCGCCCATTCCCAATGTGGTGTCGCCGCCTACGTTGTCAATATTCCAAGATGAAGAAATTGTGTAAAACATCTTCTCTTCTACGTTACCTGTATTTAAAATTGTAAAGTGATAAGTCACTGTATCACCGGGATCTCCAGAAACGTCGGTGTCTCCAGTTAATGAATGGCCTGTTACTGAATCAACTAAGATAACATCATTAGCTGAATTTTCTACTGAAACATTGTTAGAAGCTACTGCAGTTACAGTCCATGGATCTTGAATACCTGCAGCTACAAGAGGAACGGAAACAGGAACATCAAAGTCTACTGAGCTGCCATAACCGACAGTGACTGGAGAAACCGTACCAAGCCACCCATTCAAACTATCTGTAGATATTGTGAAAACATCTTCTGAATTACCATTGTTAGCTATTGTAAATGTAATTGTATTTTCACCTGGCAGTAGACTCATGCCTGAGTTTATTGTAAATTCAAAGCTACTTGTCCTATTAACGTCAATTACACTTCCAAAATCTGCTGGAACTACTTCGCCATACGTATCATTTACCTGGAAAGTAACTGTTCGAATGCCGCCTCTCTCGTCGATGATAGCTGACTCAGCAATTGTGACAGTATAATTCGAATCTACATCAAAATTCATTTCAAATGGAGATGCACTGTGCTCTACGATTGCATGAACTGATAGAGAATCTCCAGCAACTATATTGACATCGTCTACGGTAACATTAATAATAAAATTAGAATCTATTTTTCTTGCTGAGCTATCAGAAACCACAGGTAAATCATTAATAGTAACTGGAGTTGAAGGTAAATTGTCTCCTGCTTCTTCAGCATTAGATACTGAAAATACAACGCTTTGTTCTGTAGCACTCCAATCTACTGTCTTATTAACAAAATAAGTGTTACCTACGCCCGGCGCACAGTCTGCGTCCGCAGATCCGCCTTCTTCCAAGTCATGAGAAACTCCGCCCACGTTTACTGATACTGAAGGCCCAAGCTGTACTGTGAATACACAATAAACCACACTAAATGCAACTTCATCTGTAGTACCTGCTGAGGTTGGATTTACTAAACTATTTACTAACCATGGAGTTTCAGTATCAACCGAAAAAGAAACTGTTCTATTGTCTTCAATGACATCGAAACCATCTGAACCACTAACTGTAGCTGTAAGTGCACCACCTAAAGCTGTTGTAAAAGTTGATGAATATACTGCACCTAATGTGTTGTCTCCTCCTACTTCTTTTGTTAGGCTAAACTGGGTTTCACAGTTTGTTGGATTGCTATTCTCACAAACCTTTGCAAAAAGTGCACCATCATGATCATCTGCATCAGTATAAGTAATTGAGAGAGTTCTAGTTGAATATGGCATATCAACGCCAGTTACAGCCCCATTATCGGTTAATTCTGCTAATGTATTAACCCTGACATTAGTATTGGCAATTACTGTCTCAAAACTTCCTTCCGAAGTGGTCACTTTAAATCCATAATGAATTATTTCATTACCGGGCGCAAAAACTACCTGGCTTGCAAATGTATTATCTGGAGTTGACCAATTACCATCTAGTTGAGCTCCAGCACCATCACAAGTATCCACATCATCAGTACATACAAGCTCAATTTCGTCCGTCCAAGAACCATCAGGGTCGCCAAAAACAGCAACAAAAGTTCCTTCAGTTATAGTTTCAGAGTCACTTTCCGAACCAAAAGTTATAGTAAAAGCCATATTTTGACTAGCATCTACTCTACTGTCTCCCGAAGGTTCAAAATTAGCAAAATTTAGTGTAGCAGCTTCTGAATTTCCCACCATGAAAATGGACAATATCACTAGCGCTAAAGCAGACATTAATGCGGCACGTTTGTTTATCATTTGTACACCAATTGCATGAAACTAAAAACCCGTAAATGACATTTACTGGCTTAAAGCTCAGGTACTGTACTACAATCGCTCTTTATATAAATTTATTTGCTAATTGTGTGTAAAAAGAAATAAATAACACTGCGGATGGATTACCTACGCTATAATGTTAAATGGTTCCGCATTTCAGATAAACACTTCCGATACTGTCAAATGTATTTCTTCGTCAGAGGATGGCACCAAATTAGCGTTTGGAGACAATAGCGGTAAAATTCTTCTAGCCAATAACAAAGGTGACATTATCTGGGAAAAAAATACAGGGGAAGGCACATATGGAATTGCCATAATGAAGGATGGAAATAGAGTAGTGTGTGGAGGTAAAGATTGTAAATTAAGAATGTTTAACTCCTTAGGAAATGTTGAATGGGAAGTGGATGCTGGAAAAGCCATTTGGTCATTAGCTGTAGACCCAAATGGACAAGTTATTGTAATTGGGACTGGAGATTCAATAGCAATGTTTACAGAAAGTGGGTCTAAATTATGGGAGTATGAAACAAGAAGAGCAATGGTGGGAGTTGGTGCGTCGAGAAATGGAACAAATGTTGTAGCTTGCGGGGATGAATTTCTATATTGTTTAGACTCTGAAGGTAATTTATCATGGAAAAAGCAAAGAAGTGATGCATTATGGGACGTAGACATTGAAAAAGATGATAATTCCATTACTATAGGAGGATGGGATTGTACAATATACTCATTAGACTTACAAGGAAATGAAATATGGCATTTTGAAACTGAAGGATATGTTCGTTCTGTAAGGCCGCTAAATAATGGAGGTGTGCTCGCAGGATCACATGATAATAAAATCTACAAATTAAATGACAAGGGCGAAGTAACAAAAATATTCGAAACCTATAATGAGATTACATGTGTTTGCACTAATTTATCTGCTGATTTAATCTATGCCGGTGCTGGCAATAACATATTGGCTTTCAATGGCGATGAAGGAATTATCTCTCCCTCGCCTGAAGAACATCAATTGGATAACAAAGTGAACGCCGATGAGAGTACTTCTATTATTGAAGAAAAAGAAGATTACGAACCTATGTTTGGATTTGGAATGTTTGATGAACCAAGCCCAGACACTACTGAAATTTTAGAGAGGGAAAATTATAACGAAAGCAAATCTATTTCTTCATCTAATAATTATTCGGGTACTTCTGACAAGTACAGCACATACCAAAATAGCAGCACTTCATATCAAGGAAATAGTGAGAATATTGACAGAGGCGGAGAATATAGAGAATTCGCAGCTAAAGTCCTAAAAGGAGACGTCAAAAACTACTTAAGGCTTGGCAATGCAGCATGGTCTGAAAAACGTCTAGAGAGGGCTGCAGAACATTTCAGAAAAGCAACTGAAATTGATTCAGAGGAACCAAGGGCTTGGCATAACTTAGCTGTTTGTAACTATCATCTTGCACTAAAAAGAAACCCAGACGATTTAGAAAGTGCTGTAGCAAGTGCATACGAACCACTCAAAGTTGCAAAAGAGAAGGGTGGTAACGAATATACTAACGTAGACAAAACTTTAGCATTTTTGGCATCACAAATAGGCATCGAAGAGAAAAACTAAATCTCTGTAATTATTGATGTGTAAAAAATATAATTAACATAAAGTATCCAATCATTTCCTTGATCTACTTCATTAAATAATTCAGGAACTATTGATGGTGCATCGTTGCACGTAATAGATGTAACCCAAGTACCTTGACCTTTTGCACTAGTAAAACCATTTTGGAATAAATACTGCCTCACTTCAGCTTCTGAACCTGAAGACAATACCAAATCTTCAGGAATAGATGAAAGAACATCAAAATCAAGATCAAGATTACCTGAAGTTCCATTTTCTGTTAAATTAAAAAGATAGTTAGTTGAAACACCAAGTGAAAAATCATCTGGAAATAAAGTCCCAACGACGGGATTTTCCGAAGAATCTAAATCTTCATCTTCTTCCCACTCTAAATCATAGGTAACTGAAGTAAGATTGTAAGGATAATCATGATTTTGTGTAGTAGTTGCTCCTTCTGCAGTGTAACCTGCAAACGCTGGAAATGTAATCTCGTTTTGAACAAAATCCACTGTATAAGTTCTTATATTCACTAAAACCCAAGTCTCCGCTGTGCTTGATTCATTACTTGAATCCCTCACTGTTAAAGTTACTGTAAAATTTCCTATTGAATTATATTGGTGATTTGGACGCAGTAATGAAGAAGTTGAACCATCTCCAAAGTCCCATTCAAATTCTAATACATCACCGTCAGGGTCACTCGAAGCTCCAGCATCGAAAAATGCTATACTGTTAACTTTAACTTGTTGTCCAAAACCCCCGTAGGTCGCATCTAAACTCGCAGTCGGCGCTTGATTTCTGTAGACTATATCTACTTCTTTTTTAGAAACGCCTATTCTATTTTCATCATCAACTACGGTCAAAGTTACGGTATAGGTGCCTTCATCTGCATAAGTATGTTCGACTGTCTTGCCCGAGCTACCACTATCATCTCCGAAATCCCAGAGAAATTTAGCTCCCTTAGGATTATTTCCTGAAGCCATAAATTGAATTGTATCGCCCTCAATAAATGACTCTGCTAGAATTGAAATCTCTACGCCATCTAAAGATTCTGGAGTACTATCTAGACAACCCGGAATTAGCATCATCGCTGCAATAAGCCATATTTTGCGCACAGTATGGTAAAAACTGCTCATTTAATAATTAAGCCACCTACCGATACTCTTTATTAGAGCGTGAAACGGTGGCATGTAGGTATTTTTAATGCAAGCAGGACACATGGCATATGACCGAGCAATAACTGTATTTTCTCCAGACGGGAGATTATTTCAAGTTGAATACGCAAGGGAAGCAGTAAAGAGAGGAACTACCACCGTTGGAGTGAAATTCAAAAACGGTGTTGTATTAATAGTAGACAAGAGATTGAGCTCTAAATTAATAGAAGCAGACAGTATTGAAAAAATATTCAAAATAGATGGACATGTGGGTTGTGCAACCTCAGGTTTAGTTGCTGATGCAAGAGCATTAGTTGATAAGGCCCGAGTAGAATGTCAAGTCAACACATTTAATTATGACGAAGAGTTAGCAGTTGCTTCTCTAGTAAAAAAGTTGTGTGACTTTAAACAAAGCTACACTCAATATGGAGGAGTGAGACCATTCGGTACGGCAATGCTAATTGCCGGAATAGATGCATCAGGACCTCACCTCTACGAAACTGACCCTTCAGGTGCAATGATGGCGTACAAAGCCGGAGGTATTGGCGCAGGAAGAAATGAAGTAATGGAAGTCTTCGAAAAAGATTACAAAGATAATATGACTGAAAAACAAGCTATCAATCTAGGATTGAAAGCCCTTTCGGCAGCTAATGATAACAATCTGAAAGCTGAAGTCATTGAAATAGCAGTTATAAGTACAGAGAGAGAATTTGGAACATTAGACCCTAAAGTAGTCAGTGGAGAAATTAAAAAAATTAAGTAATGGTATCTCTTGAAGATGCTGTAATCGCCAGACTTGAAGCTGGTGGGCATCGCTTCGAAATACTAATAGATCCTAATGAGGCTCAAGCTTTCAAAGAGGGTGAAAAAATTGATTGGGAAGACAGCATTGCTGTAGATGGAATATGGTCCGACAGTGCAAAGGGTGAGAGATCTCCAGAAAATATTTTAGATGATTTTTTCGAGTCATCTGATTTGATTGATATCTACAAAAAAATATTAACTGAAGGAACTATTCAACTGACTTCTGAACAGAAAAAGGAGATGGTTGATAACAAGAGGAAGCAGATCTTATCACACATTGTTGCTAATGCCATGAACCCACAAACGGGAGGTGCGCATCCTCCGCAAAGAATTGAAAATGCAATAATTGAAGCAAAATATAACTTTGATCCAATTAGAAGTGTTGAGAAACAAGTCGAAGACATTGTAAGAAAAATAAGGCCATTAATTCCTATATCCTTTGAAAAAGTTAAAGCTGCAGTCAAAATTCCAGCAATATATGTTGGGAAATGCTATGGTCAGATGTCTGGACTGGGTGCTATTGAAAATGAGGAATACCAAAGCGACGGAAGCTGGATAGGAATTATTAAGATGTCAGCAGCTTCGTATAATGAACTTGAAAATTTATTAGGATCTACCACAAAAGGTACTGCTGAATTAAAAATAATTTAGAAACAAATCTTCATATAGGGGTAAGTTTGGAAAGGAATGTTATAATTGAAAAAATAATGGATGATTCATATGAGCGAAGAATCAAAAAATAATAAAATAAAAGAGAATTCTAAAGGATTTGTACTTCCTGGCGATTTACTAGAAACAAAAAGTAAGCCAGGCAAGGGAATTTTTAGAAAAGATGGACGAGTATATTCCTCAGTAGTAGGTTACTCAAATGATAGAAGCGGATACATGAATGTTAACGCAATTAAAGGCAGATACAATCCAAAAGTTGGTGACAAAATAGTTGCAATATGTGCTGAAACTGGACCTTCTGTTTGGAGAATGGATATTGGTGCTGCATTTAATTCAACTCTTCATCATAGTGAATCGGGATGGAAAGTACCATTCGGAGATACTGCACGTTTCTTAGCAATAGGTGATACTGTATGGGCCGAAATTTTCATGGTAGATGCAGGCGGTTCACATCAAATAAGTTTAAAGAAAGATGATTGCAGAAAGTTATACTCTGGAACGGTAGTTCAAGTCGAACCTACTGCAGTTCCAAGAGTTATTGGTAAGCAGGGATCTATGATTACTGCTATCCGTGAGAAAACAAATACTCGAATTCAAATAGGGCAAAACGGATTTATTTGGATTGATGGTAAGGGGGAAGACATTTCTAAGGCGCAAAAAGCTATGGAAATAATAGATAGAGAAACTTCCTCAGAAGGTTTAACTAAAAAAATAGAAAAATTATTGGAGAAATAAAATGGCTGGCCAAACAGATATGGAATTGATTAAAAACGGAGTCCGTCTAGACGGAAGAAAACCAGATGAACTAAGAGAAGTAAAAATCACTGCAGGTGTTTTAGATAATGCAGATGGTTCTTGTTATCTTGAATGGGGTAATAACAAAGTTTATGCAGGTGTATTTGGACCTATGGAATGTCATCCTAGGCATAAACAGAAAGCTGACAGAGCTATTGTTCAAGCAAGGTATACTATGGCTCCTTTCAGTGTTAATGATAGAAAAAGACCAGGTTTAGACCGAAGATCGAGTGAGATTTCTTACATTGCTTCACAAGCTTTTGAAAAAGTAGTTATGGTGGAAGAATTTCCTAAAGCATCTATACGCGTAGACATGCAAGTCGTAGAAGCTCATGCTGGTACTCGGTGTGCTGCAATAACTGCAGCATCTGTTGCTTTAGCTGATGCAGGCATACCTATGAGAGATATGATTCCAGCTTGTGCTTCAGGAAAAGTTAATGATATAGTTGTACTTGATTTAAACAAAGAGGAAGACAATTATGGACAAGCTGATTTGCCTTTAGCTATAATTCCAAGCACAGGTGAAGTTGTTTTACTGCAATTGGATGGACACCTGAGTCCTGAACAATTTGAAGAAGCTATGGATTTAGCAACTAGCGGATGTATGGATTTATACAAAATAATGAGGGATGCACTAGACAAAAGCTACGGAGGTAAGAAATGAGTAATGATAGTGTTTCAAACCTAATGAAAGGACATATGGAGTCTCTGGCTGCTGAGGGTAAAAGAGCCGACGGAAGAAGTATAAATGAATTTAGAAATGTTAATATCGAAACTGGTATGATTAATACTGCAGAAGGTTCTGCGCTAGTACATCTAGGAAAAACCAAAGTCCTTTGTGGGATAAAGTTGTTGATTGGAACTCCTTATGGAGATTCTCCAGGAAGTGGAACTATGACTACTACTGCAGAATTAGCACCACTAGCTGACCAATCTTTTGACCCAGGTCCGCCTCGTGAAGCATCTATTGAATTAGCAAGAGTTGTTGATAGAGGTATCAGGGAATCAAGAATGATAGATTTCGATGCGCTATGTATAGAGCATGGAGAAAAGGTTTGGATGGTTTTCATTGATTTGTATATTTTAGACAATAATGGAAATTTATTTGATTGTTGTACTTTAGCTGCAGCTGCTGCATTAGCCAATGCAAAAATACCGAATGTTCAACATGGTGTTGCTGAAGAAGATGTTGATTTACCAGTAACATGCTGGCCAATTTCATGCACTTTCGGAAAACTAGGCGATAAAGTTATCTTAGATCCTACCTCAGACGAAGAAGCTGTTATGAGTGCAAGATTTACAGTAGCTCATGATGAAAATGGAAATTTACGGGCTGCTCAAAAAGGAATGAATGGTGCATTTACTGATGCTGAAGTTAGAGAAGCTGTGAAAACTGCAAGAAAGAGCGATAATGTTTTACGTGAGGCTCTAAAAGGTATATAGATGAGTCAGCGTACAAGAAAGGTTGGAAGCACGGGTAGATTTGGACCTAGATATGGCGTTTCTGTACGAAGACGCTTAGGTGCTGTCGAAAAGAAACAAAAACAGAAATTTGAATGTCCATCTTGTGCTAAACCAAATGTAAAAAGAGTCTCAACTGGAATTTACAAGTGTAGTAGTTGTGATTACCAATTTGCTAGTGGTGCATATTATCCAACGAGGGACGACTAATGGTTAATTACAAGTGTGCCTCTTGTGGCACTAGATTAGATATGGACCTGGAAGTCCTTGGTCTTACCTGCCGTGTTTGCGGTGAAAAAATTTTCTATAAAATAAGACCATCCACTAAGAAAACAGTTGTTTCTGATTAATGAAAGCTCAAGTTAGCTTGAAAATGGGAACTAATTCCAAACATATAGCAAGAGCCTTAATGGATGAGGCAAAAGATAAACTTCCAAAAGTAGATGTTGAAGTTATTCCAGCAGGCGAAAAAGTGAAAATCGAAATAGAAGCTGAAGATTTTACTAGTTTAAGAGCGGCACTAAATTCTTTTTTAGGATGGGCATATTGTGCAGAAGGAGTTTTAGATAATGGATAAAATAACTGAAGAAAATATTCAAGAGAAAATAAACCTCTTCCAACAGATGCAACAACAAGCCCAAACTCTAACCCAACAAACATCTCAAATTGAAATGTCTGTTAATGAAATTGAAAGAACTATTAACGAAATTAATGATACAAATGATAAAAGTACATTGTACAGAGCCATTGGATCTATTATGCAGAAAGTTGATAACGTTAAACAACTAAAAAATGAACTAGAGGATGAAAAAGAAACTCTTGAAATAAGAAATAAAAGCCTAAAAGGCCAAGTAGAAAGTCTAAATGTTCAAATTAATGAGATGCAAAGTAAGCTAACTCCTATTGTTCAAAGCCTACAGGAAAATAAAATTCAAGATGCTACTCAATGATTCTTCAAAAAAATTATTTGAAAAAAAATTATTATTATTAATTCATCATCACGCCGATGTTGACGCCGTAGCTTCCGCTATAGCATTACAAACTGTGTTCGAAGATGCTATAATTTGTGCCCCAGATAAGGTCAGTTCTCACGGCCAAAAAATAGCAGAATTTAATGAAATTGATATTCTTATGGAGTCTCCTAAAAAATGGGAAGGGACAGTAATTGCCTTGGACAGTCCAAACCCTGAACATTGTAGTCCTGTCCCTAAATCTCAAAATATAATTGTAATTGATCACCATACCAAAATTGAAGGATGGCCGGAAGGAACGAAAATAATCCATCAGCCAAATAAGACCAGTACTGCAGAAATTATTATACAAATAATTGATGAATTAGGTTTAGTAATTAACAAAAAATGTGCAAATGTATTACTTGCTGCGATTTACACTGATACTGGTCAATTCAGACATGCAAACAACGAAACATTTAGTTCAGCAAGTATATTGTGTGATAATGGAGCTGAACCACAAGAAGTCATTAACTTATTAGATAGTGAAAGGCCACTAATTCAAAAAATTACATTTCTGAAAGCAGCCCAAAATATGAAATGGATTCAGCATGGAAAGTGGATTATTGCAACCAGTGTCGTCGGATCTTTTGAATCTGGTAGTGCAAGACACATGATAGTTTTGGGTGCTGATATTGCTATAGTTGGATCTAGTAAGAAAAATGGTGAAATGCGCCTTTCTACACGGGCGTCAAATCGAATAGTTTCCAAAGGTTTTAATTTAACTAAAATACTAGAAAAAATAT
>JBJLCC010000023.1:0-6638 GCA_045567855.1 Candidatus Poseidoniales archaeon
ATATGCGCCATATTCTTCAGGTGCTTCTGCCACAAGACCAGGTACTGATTTCTGGGTCGCAGGGCAGCTAATGTTGGGAGCTTCTTCAACGCTAACTGCAGTGAATTTCCTAGTGACAATGCTAAGAATGCGCGCCCCTGGAGTGTCTCTAATGAAAATGCCGCTGTTTGCTTGGTCTATCCTTGTAACTGTTTTCTTACTTCTATTATCTATTCCTGTATTCACTGTTGCTTTAATTTTACTAATGGCAGATCGCACCTTTGGAAGTTTGTATTTCTCAGGTCCTGATTCAGACCCTATATTGTGGCAACACTTATTCTGGTACTTTGGACATCCGGAAGTTTACATTGTTATTTTACCGGCGTTCGGTGTTTTATCTGAAATTATATCAACTTTTTCAAGAAGACCTATTTTTGGTTATACTTCTATGGTATATGCAATGGCTACAATTGGAATTATTTCATTTGTCGTTTACGGTCACCATATGTTTACCACTGGTGCAGACCCACTATTCCGTTTCATTGTTATGCTGACGACGATGCTGGTTGCTGTACCTACAGGAATCAAAATTTTCAATTGGCTTGCTACTATGACTGGCGGATCTGTAGTTCTAAACACTCCAATGATGTTCTCATTGGGTACTATTATTACTTTCACTATCGGAGGAATTACTGGAATTATTTTAGCTTCGATTCCATTAGATATCGCTTTCCACGACACTTATTTCGTTGTGGCTCACTTCCACTATGTATTAATTGGAGGAACTATGTTTTCTTTCATAGCCGGAGTCTACTATTGGTATCCTAAAATGACTGGAAAAATGATGAATGAAAGATTAGGAATTATACATTTTGCAGCTACTTTCATCACTTTTAACGCTGCATTTTATCCAATGCACAACGTAGGAATCTCAGGTATGCCAAGAAGATATGCTACATATGATGCATCATTAACTGAATTAAATCAATTCATTAGTATTTTTGCAATGCTATTCGGTTTAGCACAACTAATTTTTGTTTACAACGTATTTTATTCTTACAGAAATGGTAAAGAAGCTGGAGACAACCCATGGAATGGATGGTCTTTAGAATGGGCTACATCATCACCTCCTCCAGAGAACAGTTTCATTGAGATTCCTACATTACTCGATGCCGAAGAGGAGGCTAAAAAGAGTGAGTGATGGCCATGATGAGCACCATGCTCACATAGAAACTCCTGCACCTTTCCTATTTTGCGTAGCCACTGCAATTATGTTTATTGGTTTAGTCATGGCTACCGCTGGCGGTGAAGATAAAACTGGAGATACTGGATACTGGTTTGTATTCATCATAGGACTCATTGGAATTTTTACTGCATTTTTCATGTGGGTTCAAGACTATTGGAACCTAGAAGGTGAAGAAGATGCTCACATAGAAACCTACCATAAGTTCTGGGATACCATTTCAACACGAAAATTTGGGATGTGGATTTTCCTGTTGACTGAAGTTATGGTTTTCAGTACATTACTAAGTGCATATTTGAGATACAGAGCATCGATGCCAGACTATTCTCCAGATATTGATTGTGGATTATACTTTGAAGATTGCTGGGTACCTGCTGCTGATGTTATCAGAAGTCACTTGATATTTGGAGTGATTAATACGTTTGCACTTCTTCTAAGCAGTTTGACTGTCGTATTGGCGTTATATGCAGCTAAAAACAACAATCCAAGAGCGGTTACTAGATATCTTACTGTTACTTTTGTCCTAGGAGCTATGTTCTTGGCTCTAAAATTATGGGAATGGAATGAAATGAGACATTATAATTTCTGGGACGAATCTCATAACGGATGTGATGTTTTAGCAGGACAAAGTATCGCAGACCATTGTATTGCTCCGAAATACGCAAATGGCTTTTGGCTTGATACTAGTATCGAAGGCAGTACTTTTTACATTACTACAGGCATGCATGGCGCTCACGTCTTTATTGGGCTAATTGCATTAGGGTACTTGATTGCAAAATCAAACAAGGATGGATACAACGAGGAAAACCATGAAACTATTGAGCTATTTGGATTATATTGGCACTACGTAGATTTGGTTTGGGTCTTTGTATTCCCATTTTTCTATTTATATTGAGGTAAAAATGAGTGAAGAAACAAAAACTGAAAACAGCCATGATGAACACCATGACCATTCTTTCCCGAATTGGGTAACTTTTGGGCACACTGATGATCCTGTTGATGGGTTCATCAAAATTTTTGCATGGCTAGTTTTTTGGACAATTTTAGAAGTATTGGCTATTGTTCAAGAATTTGACTCTTTTGCATTAAATATGCTAATTCTATTTGGAATAGCGCTTATCAAATGCTGGTATATTTGTTCATTTTTCATGCACATGACGTGGGATCCTCCACTAGTTTATCAAACTGCATCTGTACCTTTGTTCTTCTTAGCTGTCTTATTCCTAGCTGTAGGGCTAACTACTCCTGGTGCTGTAGATGATTTAGCTACAATTTGTGGTTTCTAGAACTGAGTATAGACAAATAAACCAAACATAGTCAGAATATAGTAAGGAACCAACACCGCAGCTCCTTCGTAATCTTTTGAAATTCTTTGACCTAGCATTAGAATAGCTAAAGATCCTGCTGCTAAAATTAAGCCCATTATTGCATATGAATAATCATCGTAAAACAAAGCCATAAGCGAGCCAAATATTGACAAAAGACCTGATAATATCTCAAAAATTGTAACTTGGATTAAACCAAATGTAGAAAAATTAGCTAATGGAGTATTAGCAAACTTACCAGTAATAAAATCTAATTCCCCTTCCCAATTAAATATCTTATCAAAGCCAGATTGTGTCATTACAATACCAAGAAAGACAGAAATACTCGCACCGATTATGCTAACATAGCTAAATTCAAAATCAAAAAATACTAAATTATCATCACCGAATCCTAATAGTGTCATACAATATAATCTGAACAAGGGTATTTGGGCTTAACTTGTATTACAACATAAGAAGTTGAATATCATGGTAAACTGAAGCGTAAGTCCATTCTATTCCTCTCCAAACTACTCTAACATTACCTTCCTTGTCTATAATGTATAACTTATTAGAATGACTAACTCCATAATTAGCTACCTCTTCAACTGCTTTACTTTCTAGCTCATATCCTAGTAAATCTGAAATGATTGATAACATATCTGTATCAGATACATGGTCTTGACTCCAGTGTCCAAAATAATCTATAATTTCAACAAGTTGTTCAGAAACATTGATTGGTGAGGAACGATTATCCATTCTGTGAACTAAATCATCATAAGATTCTCTACCTGTAAAAGTATCAACAACTTGTGGAAGGCCTGATGATAAATTTCCTTCCAATAAAACCCAACTAGGATATCTGCTCTCGAGTCCAAACTTAGTCATCATTGTCCCTTCTTCATCAAGAACATAAGGCCAAGAAACGTTGTGCTCAGATGCGAAGTCTTCAATGGTAGAAATATCATCTACGTTGCTACCTAACGAATATCCACCTATTGAGATTACATCAACTTGATCTGAATAATTTGCATGAAACTCTTTAAGATCGGGGATTTGTGCGTTACAAACCGAACAATCTGTATGGAAAAACTCGATTAATGTTAGGTTGTTGTTGTAGTAATCTCTAGATTTATGTGTTGTATTGCCTACACCAGGTAATGTCCAACTTGAAGGGAATGTTTGAGATACATATGCATCTATAGCTTTAAGCACAAAATCTTCACTTATTATTCCTCCTGCTTCGTTGAATTCTTCTAATGCTAAAATAATATCATACTCTATGCTTCCTTGCTCAAATGAAACATTTAGATTGCTGTAATTAGGATCGGCAATACATACATCTTTACCGAAATATGTGTCATTTGAATCCTGCATGAATCCGGGGTTACAATGGCATCCATCGTATCCTTCCATGTAATGCCCACTACCTGAGCAAGCTTCTTCATCGATGTCGACATAAACTCTGTAATCTGCCCAAATAGAAACCATGTCTCCAAACGAATCGTTAGAAACGGATGTTAAAAACCTCCAGTCTGCATTATTATTAGCTGCAAACGAAGCTAATCTTTCAGGCGTATCTCGTTCAGGGTCTACAGTTATTGTAATAAATTCTACAGATTCCCCATAATCATCGCCCAATTCTTCCGATAATTTCCTTAGCTGATAAGTTAATGCTGGGCATATATCTGGACAATAAGTGTAAACAAACGAAACTACCACTATTTTATCCTCGTACAATGTCAAATTAACTGTATCTCCATTTTGATCAACTAATGAAAAATCTGGTGCTTCACCTGATGGGCAAATTTCCTCAGAAACATCTTCACAGTCCTCACCCCAAAATTTACCTGAATCTCCAGAATTCGTAAGTGCATCTAAACAGCCTGTTGATGCTAAGAACATAAAAACAATAAAGATTGCTGGAACACTTCGATTCATATTTTCACTCCACATTAAAACTTATATAAAATTTCACTCGAGATATTTTTCAATTTCTGCAGCCAATCGACTTTCTGATAATATACCTGAGTGACTGTAAACAATTTCTCCATTTTTGATAAAGGCTAAGGAAGGATATGATGAAAAACCATAATCTCGCATCAAATCTCCCGAGGGGTCATATAAATGAGGAAATTGCATGTTATATTCTATTTTGAAGTTCGCAATACTTGAAGCTGAATCTTGCCCACTCCCTAACTTGTAGCCACCTATTGCAAACATATCAACTTGTGATGAGTAATTTGCATGGACATCATTCAAAATTGGTGCTTGAGTTTGACAAGCTCCACATTTAGAGTTAAAAAATTCAACTATTGTTAGACGGTTGTTGTAATAATCTTCAGAGGAGTAAATTTCACCTGACTGAGGATCTTCAAGCTCCCATTTCTCAGCACTAGGGTCTCCCATTTCATAGAAAAATGCAAAATATACTCCTAAACCTACCACTAAAATAACTGCTAAGGGGAGGCCATAGGTCCATAATACATCATTAGCTGAAGCCCTTCTAGCTTGCATTTTATCCTGAAATTCCTTTGAGGATTTTTTTTCTAATTTACGTTTTCTTTTCGATGCCATCTTTACTAATTAGCTCCTTTATATCAGACCCATATTCATTGATGCAAAAATAAGTTGCTGCGATTGTGAGAATGAAAGCAACTACACAAAAAGGACACCATTCGTGAATTATAAATGCCTCTGCATAAGTTAGATATGAACCGAAAATAACACCAATAATGCCAGTAACTGGTAAAAGAATTTTATTGTAGTAAGTACGTTCTAAGTCCATGTTCAAATATCTATCTAAGGATAATCCAATTAGCATCAAAAATCCAACTACCCCCAACCAAGCGACTGGAATGCCGAATAATTTTGCCTGATCACTAACCAGAACTACACCACAGTCTAGACCTGGAAGATTTTCTGTTGGACAGCCAGCCCCTTGAGATATTAAATGATGTAAATAAGACAAATATGATGCATCAATAAGGCCAATAAAGGAAAAAAACATTATAAATTTTAATGATCTGTCTTCAGATTCCATGCTCATTGATTTATCATTGTATTTACATATAAAAAAGTAACATTAAGCCCACCAAAATTTAAACCAAAATAAACAAAGACATTTAGTATAGGCTTCATGTGGGTGTTAGTGATAAATTATGCATGGACCATCTGAAGGAGTAAATGAAGAAACAGATGAAGCGAATTCTGCCGTAAAAATAGTGGGTGGAAACGTTTTCGTAGAACTAGACCCAGATCATCCTGGATTCAAGGATGAAGGCTATCGATCAAGAAGAAATGAGATTGCTAAGATTGCTCTTGAATGGAACGAAATGTCTATGGACGAAAGAAGAACAAAAAAGATTCCATATGCTCCATATTCTGAAGATGAAGATGCCGTTTGGGCTGCGATTATGGAAAGAATTACTCCAGTTCATGAAAAATACGCATGTAAACAGTATCTTGAAAATGCAAGAAAATTAGGATTACCTAGCGATAGAATACCACAATTACAAGAAGTCAGTGAGACATTAGAAGAAATGACTGGCTTTAGGCAAGAACCTGTTGGAGGTTTAGTTCATCCCAAAACATTTCATACTGCTCTAGCAAACAGAGTTTTCCTTTCAACACAATACATTAGACATTCATCAAGGCCATTCTACACACCTGAACCTGATGTTGTTCACGAACTCGTTGGACACACTGCAATGCTAGGTGTTCCTGAATGGGCTGAATTAAACGTACTGTTTGGTGAGGCTGATATGAGAACCGAAAGTGAAGCTGCAATTAATCGTCTTGGATCTGTTTATTGGTATGTTCTTGAATTTGGTGCATGTCGTGAAGGTGGGAATGTAAAAGCTGTAGGTCCTGGTTTATTATCATCATTTGGAGAGATGGAACACGCATGCTCGTCTGGTGAAGTTGATTATAGAAAACCTGATTTTGGAGAAATGGAAACTCTCCCATATGATGTCACCAAATATCAACCTGTACTATATGTTTGGGATTCTTTTGAAGAAATGTACGAAAAAACAAAAGAATTTGCAACAAATTGGGGAACTGATAACGACCCAAGAAAAGATTTACATCAATAAACTACTTCTCTTTGT
>JBJLCC010000024.1:0-6633 GCA_045567855.1 Candidatus Poseidoniales archaeon
GAAGAATTTTCATTGATGAGTTTTTGTGATGGTAATACTGTAAAACATATGCCTGCGGTACAAGACCATAAACGAGCTTACGACGGAGACATAGGTCCTAATACAGGTGGAATGGGGTGCTACACCGATTTAGATCATTCCTTACCTTTTCTAAAGGATAGCGAGTTGAGTGAAGCTAGGGAGATTAATGAGCGTGTTTCTGCAGCTTTGAAAAAAGAATATAATGAAGGCTACAAAGGAATATTATATGGTGGATTTATGGCCACAAGAGAGGGTATAAAACTCATAGAGTACAATGCTAGATTTGGAGATCCTGAAGCTATGAATTTACTGACTTTACTAGATACTGATTTTGCTTCTGTTTGTATGTCTATGGCTAATGGAAATTTAGTTGACGTGAAATTCAAAAGTGAGGCATCTGTTTGTAAATACGTGGTTCCTAAAGGCTACGGAAGCAATCCGGCAAATGATGCTACTTTGATTGTTGATGATTCCTACAAGGAATATTCAGATCTGTATTATGCAGCAGTAAATGTTAACGATTCAGGATATATTACAACAACCAGTTCTAGGGCTGCAGCTATTGTCAGCACAGGTGCTGATATCAAAACAGCTGAATCTAGCTGCGAAGCGGGTCTTTCTCACATTTCAGGGAATAACATATTTGTACGGCATGATATTGCTAAACCTCATCTAATTGAGAAAAGGATTCAGAATATGGAGTCGATAAGATGAGCATAATATTGGATTTAGGCTTATTGTGTTTTGGCTTTTTTCTACTTACTAAAGGAGCAGATTATTTCATTGAAAATTCAGCATCGTTTGCTGAAGAACGAGGCATGTCGCCACACGTGGCAGGAGTCACAATCGTGGCATTCGGAACTAGCCTTCCAGAGCTATTGGTATCTATAATTTCTTCATTTCAAGATTATAATGATTTGGCTTTAGGGAGTATAGTCGGATCTAACATATCAAACATAGGGCTTGTTTTAGCAGTTTCAACTTTTATATTTTATTATGTGCTAGGAACTAATATCATTCCTCAGAAAGATGCTAGCCATGATAGTTATGTCATGTTGTTAGCTGTAATCTTACTTTTCTTTTTTGCAAGGGATAATCTAATTTCAGCTAGTGAGGGCTTAATTTTCTTCATTTCATATTTATTTTATCTATATTGGCTTTACAAACGATCAAACAATGAATCTGTTAGTGATGTAGAGCAAAATACTTCCTTTGTATTTCTATTAGGAGGATTAATCGGATTACTTTTCGGAGCTCAAATTACAGTTAATGCTGCAGTTTCAATCGCTGAAGGTATTGGAATTTCAGAAATAGTAGTTGGTCTTACAGTTGTTGCGATTGGAACTAGTCTACCAGAATTGGCAGGTACAGTTTCTGCTGCCCGTATGGGTCATAAAGAGATTGCGGTAGGTAATGTAATTGGATCTAATATAGCTAATATTCTTATGGTAATGGGTGTTTTGGCTATGATCAATCCGATTACCGTGGAACAGTTTGTAATTGAGCGTACACTTCCATTATTAATTTTACTAACTATAGCCACTTTCGCAATGATTCGTATACCTCTTACTAGAGTCGGTGGTACTATTTTATTCTCATTCTTCTTGCTTTTCCTTTATCAGTTAATATAATATGAGAGATATAAAGGAATTTCAAATTCTCGACATTAATGCCGTCGATAATGGCCTTGAAATCTATCATTTAATGAATAATGCTGGCAGTCGGTTAGCTGAACACATTTTAGCAGAGTTTTCCGAATGTAAATCATTTATTTTTGTATGTGGTAAAGGAAATAACGCTGGCGATGGATATGTTGCTGCAAGTAAACTACATGAGAGTAACTTAAATGTCATAGTTATTAATCTGGAAGATGAAATAAAATATATTCCAAAAAAAGCTCTGCAGCACTATAAAGGAAGATTTGAATCGCTTAATTTTCTTGAAGTATGCTCTAAGAATAATGTTCTTTTAATTGATTGTTTATTAGGCTCAGGAATTCAAGGAGAACCAAGAGGACCTTACGGAAAAATTATTGATAACATCAACAAATTCAAAAAAATTTTATCAGTAGATGTTCCTTCTGGCTTTATGAAAAGTAAAGCAGTTATTCCAACACAAACACTTACTTTTCATGATACTAAATCTGGGATGAACCAAAGTAATTCTGGGGATATATTTGTAGCAGATATAGGCATTGCTGAGTTCGTTGATCAATCGTGTGGACCTGGTGAGTTGTGTTTATTTCCAGATTTTAACCCTGACAATCATAAGGGAAAGAATGGCAAAGTTGCCATAGTTGGCGGTGGTGTTTATTCGGGAGCTCCTTCGCTTGCAGGTATTGGCGCATATCGTACAGGCGTGGATTTAGTTCATTTATTTGTTCCTCCTAACAGTTATGATCAGGTATCCACTTTTGCCCCCGAATTGATGGTCCATAAATTAGAAAGTGAATATATTACGGATAAAGTTGTAGAATTATTGAGACCGTATAAATTTGATAGCATAGTTATTGGTCCAGGCATGGGTAAAATAGAGGAGTCATTATCTGCGACGAGTAGTATAATTTCCAATTTTGATAACTTGGTAATTGACGCTGATGCAATTAACAGTTATGATTTTAGCAGTGAAAATATACTTCTGACTCCGCATCTGGGTGAATTAAGAAGATTGGGTATTGATTCCAGTGAGGAAGAGTTGGTATCTTTCTCAAAAAAACATGGTGTTACTGTACTTCTTAAAGGTAAAATAGATTTTATGACTGATGGGTACAGTTTAAAGAGAAATTATACTGGTCACCCAAGAATGGCAGTAGGAGGAACTGGAGACCTCTTAGCTGGAGTTTGTGGTGGCCTTATGGCTCGAGGTTTGTCACCATTTGAATCAGCTAGACTTGGCTCATATGTAATAGGCTTGGCTGGTCAACAATGTTATGAAAAAATAGGGCCAGGGTTTATACCCTCTGATCTAAGTATTTTCATTTCAAAAATTTTTGGTAAAAAATGACTACTTTTTCCTAGCAGCTATTATAATAATAATGAAAACTATTGGGCCAAAATTTAAACTTACTAAAGCACTTTCATCATCCTTTTTTACAATTTCAGTTTGTTCTTCTGAGACCAATATGTTTTGTTCATAGGATTTTAACTTTCCGTGTCCAGTATCAATTTCTATACTGTAGACATACGTTCCAGAGTCTTCAAAATAAAGGTCTCCATAGTAATAGTCTCCTTCTTTCCTCATGGGTAGTTTCTGCCCCTCAGACAGTACATCAGAGTCAAATTTAGCTATTACCAGGTTAACTGATTTGGGGCTTTCGTAATCGATTATTGCGCTAATTTCAATAACATTATTGGTCTGAATGTTTGAAGGAGCCACAGAATTAATCAGCCCTTTATTTTTGACTTTAACGTTCTTATAAATTTTGTTTGTAGCGCCCCATTTATCTACACACTCAATCTCTAGAAGACATTCACCATCTTCGTGTTTTGTCGAATCCCAAACGAATGAGACGTCATAAAGAGTTTCATCGAGATTTATCCATTCCATACCATCAATTCGGTATCTAAGTGATTGCAAATCACTGTAATCCTCAACATTTATATCAAATTTTGCGGTAGCTGAAACATCATACGTATTAGAATTAAGATTTATGTATGGAGGGTTACTATCAGTTTCAAAGATTGTTGATAGGTTCGTTGAATAATCTTGGTTATCTGTTGATCTAATTAGTAGGTCATGCCATCCATCGGTGTATGGTGTCCAATAAGTGGCAAATATATTGCCGTTTTGATTGTCCATATCTTTCCAATCGTTTCCGTCCACTTTATACTCAACAGATTTAATTCCCTCGGGATCGTTTGTCTGAACTTCAATCTTAACTCTAGAATTATAGATTTCATCTTCTGGTAATATTATTTTCAATGAAGGGTATGTAACATCTCCTTCATTAAATACAGTTAAATTAATAGTCTGAGTTTGGTGGTTTCCGCTTTTATCCGTAGCTTTAAAAGACAAAATATGTTCTCCGTTGCCTGCATCAGCTTCTTGTGTGTTCCAACTAGCTATGTATTTATCATCAGTGCTTGAGTACATTGTTCTTAATTCTCCATTGTTTACATTAAATTGGACTTTATCAATTTGATTATCATCAGTTGCTACAACTTCAAATACGGTAATTTCATTAACAGTATCTCCGTCGTAATGCGATATAATTTCTATGTTAGGATTCTCAAAATCGTTCAAAACATTCACTTCAATAAGTTTTGTGTTGGATGCTCCCGTATTTTCGGTTTTTATCTCAAGGCTATTTAGACCATTTTCGACCTCTGTAGTGTCAATAGTGACTTCGAATTCGCCATTAAAATTTCCAACACCTGTTGACTGCCAAGGTCGATTATTCCACCTATAGGTTAATTCATTGATTTCTGATTTTTCACTTTGAGCCAGTCCTCTTATTCTCAAATCACCACCAGCTATATCGTCAACTTCTACAAATTGGTTATTAACCTCATGTTCAATAGAAGCTACTTCTATTACAGGAGGTATGGCAAAAGCAGATTGCAGGGAGTACTTGTCAGATGCTGTTGATTCATCATTAAAAAAAGCTACAAAAACATTGATATTATTATAATCAATGTCAGAAAAGTCATTTCCATTTTTATCCTGATGATCTCCTCCGGTCCATATCGTGTTTAAAGATTGTTTTTCTCTAGGTTCCAGTTCAACATTTTGATCAAATGCATAATCAAGAAAGCCAAAATGGTACGGGTCTCCATCATAATTATTATATCTGGAAATTTTTTCAACAATGTATGCCCTCACATATCCGTTAAACGTCGGATTACTGAAAGAACCATCTTCATTCCAAGTCATTCCAATAGATATGCCAAGTTTATCGTTTCCTAAGTGATTCATTTCGATTTCTAATGATATATCGGTGTCATCTCTTTGCCCGGTTGTATCAATTGCTTGTTCAAAATTTGCAGTGTTCGACTGACCTCCAGACACTTTTTCGTCATTTCCATCAAAAATTACTGTAGGGTATCCCGTTACGTCTGGAAAGTCTCCCATTCTATCATCTGCCTTATCATTAACATCTGTAATCAAAGCTACAAAGAAAAAATTGTCATCATAATATGGTTCTCCTGGTGCATCCTCATATACTAGCATCAGATTTTCCGCTGCACTAGGGCAATAAACACACCATGTGGCGGTAAATTCTTCTGCAAAAACAGTATGTGTGAATTGTTCGTCAGATATTTCTGCAGATGGCGTAAATGTTAAAAAATTGGTAATCAGTAAAGTCGCAATTAGTGCGTAAGCGATTTTTTTCACAAACGTACACTAAATAGTTAATTAATAAGTTTAACTCTTTTTCATTTGAGCAATCGTGCTTATCGGATCTTCAGATTTGAAAATGGCACTACCAGCTACAAGAATATCTGCACCATTTTCGGTTAATAAACCTGAATTAGCAGTACTTACTCCTCCATCAACTTCAACAAGTATTTTAGGGTAATTAGTTTTGAAATATTTAACTCTATTTATTGCATTGTCATGGAATGATTGACCACAATATCCTGGTTCTACAGACATAACTAAAATCATATCTGCAATATCTAAAAAGGGTATAATTTCATCTTTCGGTGTGGATGGATTAAAGGCAATTCCTGATATAACATTCTTTTCATTAATCTTCTCTAGAGCTTGCCTAGGATTATTAGCTTCAACGTGAACCGATATAATTTCAGCACCTGCATCATAAAAACTATCAATGAAATTAAGAGGATCAGTAACCATCAGATGCACATCAAGTGGCGCTATACCCTTCAATGCCTTAACCAAATCTACTCCCATTGTTAAGTTGGGTACAAAATGTCCATCCATTACATCCATATGTAAGTAAGAAGAATGCGGGGCAACTAGTTCAGCAGCTTCTCTCATCTTACCGAAATCCGCGCCTAACATAGAGGGTGCAATACTAACCATTTAATGTCCTAGTAACGGTGTCAATAATAAATCTTTTAGATAGGTCAGGCCTTCTATGTTGAACTACAATTATGAATGATTCCAATTGGGAAGATTCAGTTCTCCACCATTTGTCATAAAAACCATCGACCTTATCTAAATCCTTTAATATCAGACTTATTTGCGCTTGACTGATTTTCGGAGAATCTCTTTTATGTCCTAAGTTCTTTTCTAAAATATACTTCATTTTATTTAATATTGTAATATAGAAACCCTTAGGTTTTGCTACCTCTCCTCCTTGATTCTTAATAATTCCAGTATCTAAACACCAGTCATGCTTTGCCAAACGGCCATCTTTATCAAGATAAACGTCCATCCATATTCTTTCTGTAGGTGGGGCTGGCGTGTGTTCTGCGGGTTTTTCTTCATCGATTTCTTCCTCGGCAGACATACTATTCGAAATAAGGTTTGGTTATTAACATTATCATCATAGACTTTTTATTCTGTCTTGATTAGCAAATAATAGGGGAGCATGGTGTAACCTGGCAGCATTGCGGGCTCCAATTATACAGGAATGATTGCTACAGGGTCTGCTGATATCGTGATGAATGATTGGAGCAATGACCTGTGCAAACTAATGGGCTC
>JBJLCC010000025.1:0-6512 GCA_045567855.1 Candidatus Poseidoniales archaeon
GTCTAATATCAGTCATAATTCAATTAACCCTTTAGATTAGCATAAGCAAAAAAGATTATTTGACTTAGCCCAATTATAATAATCAAAATCATATTAAAAATGTGAGTTTTAGGAGCTTCTTCCTTAGTGACCCATCCCCTTCCTTTGTGATGAGATCCTCCATTTTGATGACAGTACAGTGCATAGATTAGAAAACACAATCCAAGAAACAAAGAAGGAAGAAAGCTCATTAGTATGTTATAACTTGTTGTATTTATTATTTAGAGGCCATTTTGCCACAAATCATAAGCCTTGTAGAGAAAACTTCCTGCAAAAATAAACATTGCACATCCACAAATTTTTAAAGTTAGCAAATATCTATCAGATGAAAGATTGACTTGCGCTTTACTGAAAAAATAAGCTATTGTAATTTTTACTAATACAATGCTGACTAAGAATGAAATCGCATATGCAAAAGGCGCTATCGGCTCAGAATCTGCAGCTGTAGCCATCAAAGGACCTCCAATTAGTAACCAAAAAATGTATGCATTTGGATTCAATAAATTTGTCAGAATTCCTTTCTTTAGTGATTGAGTTAAATCTACATCAGTAGTATCAATATCTGGAATTTCAGGATTAAAACATTCCATTCCCATTCTAGTTAGAAAAATAGCCCCAAGAACTGCAATTCCACAGAATAGCAGTGGTTGATCTGCTATGTAACCTGCCATGAAAATACTGAAAAGTATCAATGGACCATCTGTAAAGAATGGAGCTGAAGCTGCCCGTATTCCACCCTTAAAACCATTAGTCAAAGTTTCTTTGATTACAGTTGTCAGCAGTGGGCCTGGTTTGACTCCTTCTACAATTCCTAAAGTAATACCGGCTAAGGCTAGCCCAATGACTAAGTCAGCCTCCATGGCTACCTAGCTATCTTAGTTCCCGAATAAGGAATCTTTGTAGATATATCCGACTGCACCGATTGAGATTACTACTACTAATACCAATAAGATAATTGAAGTATCATTCGAAGTTTCTTTAGCCTGAACATCGATATCCGCGGCTACATTATTCTTATCGCCATCTTCACTTTCTTCAACAAGATCAGTTGAATCTGCAACTGCAAATATTGTGTGCTTTCCAGAAATTGCTTTCCAAGATACTGAAACATTAACTCCACCATTCGGACCTTTAGTCAAGTTAGAACCGTCTACCATAACTGAACCAATTTGATTATCTAAATTATCAAGATAAAAACCAACTTCAATATTCTCAGTTATATTCATCTTGAGTAATTTCAACTCTGCATTCAGCTGGATAGTTTCATCTTCCTCTGGATTATCATTACTAAATGTTAATCGTGAAATGTATAAATCCGGTCTATCTTTCTGTTGAACTGTAACCAAAAGGGATTCTTGGTTTGAGTTATTAGATTCATCTGTAACGACTAAGATAACTTGATATCCTTCTGATGAAATATTATTTTCAAAAGTGTGTGTTACTTCCTTCCCTTGCTTGTTTGTTCCGTCAGAGAAATCCCATTCGTATGTTAAAGGCTTACCAGAATTATCACTAGTAAGACCAGCATTGAAATTTACTGGAATTCCCTCTACTGCTGCGAAATTTCTTACTTCACCATCACTGTTCACGTATGACCAATTGAAATTCACATTTGGCAAAGTAACATCGTGAACTGATACTGGAAGTGATGTTGTTGCTTCATTTCCTGCACCGTCTGCTACTGTCAGTACAACACTAAAATCACCAGGTGTCTCGAAAGAATGACTTACTAATTTACCGGTATCTGTGTTACCGTCTCCAAAGTCCCATGAATATGAGGAAACTGAAGAAGTTGCGTCACTAGAAGCTGAGGCATTGAAGACAACAGTTGTAGCATCCTCAATGACATTGGTTGAGTTGACTGCTGAACCTACATCATCAATATTCTGCTTAGCCAAAGTTGTAAAAGAAGCTAAAGGATTATCTGAATCCAACGTAACATTAACAGATACTGTATCTGTAGCGCCAAAAATATCGGTTATAATTAACCTGAATGAATTAGTTCCTGGGGAATAGTTTACGCTTAGATCTGTATTTGCACCGCATTCGAAACTAACTTGCTTAAAGAAATCTACCTCTTCACCTTCTGGTTCTGGCTCTGGCTCACAATAGGTAGCCCAATCTGGCCAATTATATGTCAAATCACCAAGAAGTGAAATTGAAGAAGAACCTGAGAGAGATAAAACTTCAGTATCTGATAAAACAAAGTCTCCAGTTGCACTGGAAATTTTTGCAGTAGGACCTAAGTTTAGCTTTACAATTCTGTCATGTATCATTGGTAGGCTTGACTCACTACCAAGTGATGGTGTACTTGGAAGATAAACTACGTCATCATCTCCCAAATTATTTGATCCAAGAACCATTTCAAATGAATTTGTGCCAGTTACATCGGATAGTTTAGCTACCGTAGGCTTGTAATCTTCATGGTAAGCATAAACATAGACAGTGCTGCCTGTGTTTGGACTTAAATGCCACTTCGCTCCACCAAATTTAATTGCGTCGGTCCATGTTGAAGTTGATTCTTCATACATGAAAATTGTAGCGTCAGTAATTATTCCGCCGTCAACACTAGTAACGTTGATTTCTTGAAGATTATCATCGCTAATACCATTCAAAATAAATTCATGAGGTGCAATAAAATCAACTGAAGCAGCATTGTGTGTGTAATGGTCATCAGATGTTACTCTAGCATCGAAAGTAGTCTCTGGCATGTTAGTAAACTCATAAGTTCCAGCCCCATCTGAAACTACAGACCATGAATAACCTACATCATCGTATCCCCACCAAGAATCTTGGTTAGTAGTTGTAGAAAATAGAGTGATTGTAGCTCCAGTGATTGGAGCATCGTCTTGATCCTTAACTGTTCCAGAAATAGTATTATCTCCTGAAGGTGCAGCAACCATTGTTACGGAACCTAAATTACCATCTGCAGAAACTGATAAGTTGTTCCTAATTGATAGGTAACCAACTTTCTCGTACATTATATCATAATTTCCAGATTCTACATTGCTGAAAGTGTAATATCCATCTACAAGAGTTGTTGTAGTCTTATCGTATCCGGAATCTCTGTCCAAAATTGTTATTGAAACACTGGAATTGTTATCAGAAACAAAACCATCGAGATCGTATCTTGCTGCTGATGCATTATCTGATACTAATAGCCCTAAGAAAGCTCCAGAAAGAAGCATTACTACGGCTAACAAAGCTATACGCGAGTTTCGCTGTTCAGTCATTTTTGTTACTCCCGTTAGATATTCTCTAACACGGGGTCCGCCGGACAAGAGCTGCATTTATAAAGGATTGTTAAAACAAAAATATTGCCATTTGTCGTCGACAAAAGACCATCTATGAAACGAAAATTGCAGGCCTTAGAGGTGCACTTTGCTTTGATTTGGGTTCCAGACGAGAAACTGCATTTTCAGCATTAATTACTGAAACTGGGCAGTTAAATATTTTGCTAAAGAAGTCTACTGAAGACTCCAAAATTGCTTTCTCATCAATTAGAACTTTGTATCTTTCTTGCCATTCTGGGCCAAGTGAAGGAATGTCTTTCAAAACCCATTTTTTCAAGAATTCAGCGCCAACTTTCTTTGAATCGTTAGGTATCTGTGGCATAAAATTTCCAATTAATTGATTTAATTTAACTTGGCCTCTACCGTCTGCCAAATCTCCTGCAGCTTGGACTGCTTCCCATTTCCATTTTGGAGAAGTAATTAATACGATTTCACTAGGCTTCTCAATTTTTGCAATATTCAAAATAGCCTTAGTATCCTCTAAAGTTTGTTTAATCAAGTCCTCACCTATTAAGAAGCCGATATCTGATTCCTTGCCTTTTGGAAATTGTTGATCTATAACAAAACCTTCCTCGTCAAGTAAAGACCATGCTTCTTCTGCAATATGAGGAACTACCGGAGCTATTCCCCTAGTAATCATAGAAAGATACTCGTGCAAAATCTCGGCATTTGGTTCTCCTACCCTCTGCAAATACCATTTGTAATACTGTGGTAATTCGAAGAATAATAATCTTGTAGACGTTCTAAATTTAAGACGATCGGAAGCTTTAGTTGCCTTGTATGCTGTATCTGACATTATTGCCCTAAACCAATCATCAACAGGATGTGATTCCTTTCGACCTTTGCCCCTATTCTTCTTTACAAATTTCAACCAATTTCCTAATTTTTTGCCTGCAGTTTCAGCAAAAGACAATTCCCAATTAGGATCATCTAACCCTTCTCCAGCGTTACAAAGAGTAAACCTAACAACATCTGCACTGTAATTTCCAATTAGTTCTTTTAGTGTGAAAAAGTTTCCTTTAGATTTAGACATCTTTTCGCCATCTACCAAAACCCAACCATTAACTGCAAAACCTTTGGGCCACATCTCTTTCTCAAACATAGCCGTATGATTGTACAAACTAAATGAAAGATGATTCTGTATCAAATCTTTACCACTTACCCTCAAATCGTAAGGATACCAATAGTTGAATTCGTTACGCCAATCAATAATATCTGCCTGAGGAATTCCTAATTCTTCTGCTGCTTCTTTTGAGTTGCCGCTTCCAAATATAGCTTCAAACAATGTATCTGTTAACTTATCTTCATCCAAATCTTTCAAATGATGGGCTACTGTATAGAAAGCCATGTAAATCGTAGAATCACTTAATGATTCTATCACCCAATTATCGTCCCATGGTAATTTAGTTCCAAGGCCTTTTTCACGAACGCAGGCCCAATTATTCAACCATTGTAACACATATTCAAACTGGCTTCTCGCCTTTGAGGGATACAAATCCATTGACTTCAAGGCAAGTTCTGTAGTTTCTGTCCACTTCTCATCCCCATAAGCCAAAAACCATTGATTATCTACAATCTTAACCTTACAATCGGCCATCCACCTTGATTGAACAGGACCCGTCAATTCATAGTAAACAATTGCTTCATTGCTTTCAACTAATTTTGTTTTGACCATCTCTCTAGCTTCAGCAACTGGTTTTCCTGAAATAAAACCTGAAGAATCGAGCATTATACCATTGTTGAAACTGTGCAAGTACAAATCTTGCTTAGCTTTCTCAAGTTTGCTACGATCAGTTTGATCTTTAATTCCTAATTTTTTACACAAATCAGGAGCTGGCAAGGTTCCCATTTCTCCAGAATCTAAAATTGCAATTGGTTGTAATTTGCCTATCTCGTCGAAATCAATTCCCCAAGATTTACATTCCTTTTTGGAATTTTGAAGGTCAACAAGCCCTTGGTAATCATCTGGTGAATCACTTGGGACTGAAGTAACAATTCCTGAACCTATCGAAGCATCACAGAATTTAGAAGGCAAAACCATCAACTCTTTGTGAATTTCAGGTGCTTGATATTTTTTTCCAATTATCTCTCTACCTTCAATTGAGTCAATAATTTCAAATTTATGCCCTTGCAATTCTAATTTAGAAGGCATTTCCTTAGACATGATCCAAGTTTCATTGCCAATTTTGACTTTGGCATATGTTCCTTCACCATCAATCCAAATATTTGTTTGACCAAATACTGTTTCTGGACGAAGTGTGGCTGCAACTAAGTAATCTTCCTCACCTTTGAATTTCAATAATGTATATTCTTGGGGTGTTTCACCTTCGCCTGATAATCTATCATGATCTCCAACTACAGTTCCTCTCTTAGGGCACCAAACAACTGGAAAACTTCCTTTGATTAAATATTCACCAGCTAGTAATCTGTTAAATTGCCAACGTATAAATGCATCATAAGATGGATTTAAACTGGTTGTAATGAAACTTCTACGCCAGTCTATAGAGGCTCCAAACTTCTTCAAATCTTGAACTGCTTTGTCTGGAAAATGTTTTGTCCACTCTTCAGGTTTTGAAAATTTCTTAATTAATGTATCGCTCAAACCCATTTGTTTCAATGCCTTAATTTGTGTCTTTTCACCTTCTTCAACACGTTGAGCGGCAGCGACAATTGGAGTACCTGTACAATGAAATGCAAATGGAAAAAGAACATTCTTATTTTGCATTCTTTGATAACGAGAAACCATATCAGCTCTCAAATAGGTGAAGGCATGGCCCAGATGCAAATATCCGTTCATGTAAGGATACGGACAATTAACAAAATACTTGTCTTTAGCTCCCCCTGGCTCAGACTCGTAAGCTTTAGCTTCAGTCCATTTTTTTTGCCATTTAGACTCCAATGTCTTGGGATTCACAATGTGCGAGAAGAGGGACCCTTAAAAAAATAGACAAAAATATGGGAAAAACAAAAAAAAGTACCAAAAAAGGTCAAAAGTAAGCAATAGTAATTATAGGACCTCTCAATGCGCAATGACCGATGTTACGTTATGGACCTGCGGGAATCCCACTATCTTGTAAAGGAAGAAATATTCGAGATGGAATTGAAGACATACACGCATTAGGATTACATTGTATGGAAATACAATTAGTCAGAGGTAAATATGTTGACGAATTAGATGAC
>JBJLCC010000026.1:0-6461 GCA_045567855.1 Candidatus Poseidoniales archaeon
CTGAGCATTATGCCAGGGGTACAAGTACCCCTTAGACTCGCATGGCTTAATCGAACTCCAATAGCAGTAGCCTTCGGCAGGATCAACCGAAGTTTTTCCTTTCAAAGCACACTATGAGTATATTAATTTCTTTACTAGAATTGTCGGATTGACTGCACTAGTTTCGCTTTCGATTTCGAATGTCAGATGATAGCCTAATGTAGGTTATTATCATCTCCATAATATGTCTGCAACAACGGAAAATTTCCATCATTGAATCCGGAGTTCGCCGAAGTTGTTGCAACCGCATAAGCGGGTCCTGGTTACAGTAACTACTGTTCAGGGTTCGTCATCACCTAAAATGGTCTATATAAGAAAAACGGCAGTTTCGTCGTTAAACCTATATTTTTACTTGAAATTGTGAGCCTTCTTGCAAACCTGCAGGAATTGTAACTGCTATTAGTCTACCATCCGGAGCTTTAATTTGTATTTGCTGACCCGGTTGAACTCCTGCAGGAACTGTTATCGAAAGTAGAGCAGGTTCAGGTGCAGGTGGCGCTGCTGCAGGTGGTTGTTCCGCTACCGGTGGAGCAGGTGGTGCTGCTGCAGGAGGTTGCTCTGCTACTGGTGGAGCAGGAGGTGCTGCTGCAGGAGGTTGCTCTGCTACTGGTGGAGCAGGAGGTGCTGCTGCAGGAGGTTGTTCTGGCACTGGTGGAACCATTGCAGGTGGTTGCTCTGGAACAGGTGGTGCACTTCCTCCGAATGAATCTAGAGCGTCATCTGCATCTCCTGACTTTCTCAAGAAATAAAATGCTCCAGCGCCTCCTACTACAACGGCAAATGCAATACCTCCAATCATTACCACGCCTATCCCTTCCTCCCCGTTTGAATTTCCACCACTCCCACCACTAGTCTGAAGCGTCCCTTCAACAGAAATTGTGATTTCCCTAAAATCATCAGTGGTAACATCTTGAGGACCTAATTGAGGAATGACTGAATCTCGATCTATCTTGATTTTTAAGTTAAGATCTCCATCGTAATTCTTGGGTACTGAGTAGTCCATAGTTATTTGGTTAGTGTTAAAACCATCAACTGTAAATTCAGTGGAAGCTACAGTGGTACCTGACTGCATTAAATTTAAGATTCCTGACGCAGTAGCTCCACCATCATTACTAATCGAGATAGTAAAAGTAACGGCTTGACCCTCTTTAATGTCAGTTGAACTACTAGTAAAACTCGTTAAAGATAAAATTGGAGGTATAGCTATTTCAACGGTTTTAGTATTATCGCCAAAAGTTAAATCTTCTGAATCCCAAAGCTGTTCGTTAGGATTGCTGGCTAAAACATTACTTAGTTGAATATCCAAATTCCATAAACCTGTAAATCCTGCGTTACCTCCTGACAAGAAACTCACAGAGGGATAAAAACCATTAAATGTTATAGCAGTTTCCTGTTCAGCAGGCAAATCCACAATTCCATAACTATCAACTATTCCTTCATAATTAACCTGCAAATCTTTTCCAGCTTTTGTCAATTTAATCTCTGCTGTAGTCTGAACGTCAAATGACCCTTTATTTTCAATGTAGATCTTTGCATATCCCACCGATCCATCACTAAATGAAACAATTTCATTACCCTCTTCATTTGGGTCTTTGTTATCAACCCATTCAATACGGCTTACAGTTAATTCGGGTAATTTTTTAACATCAACGTCTATTGTTTCAATAACAAGCTGTCCTTTCGAGGAATCTTGGATAGTAAGTAAAAGCTTGTCATTGGAATCAGATGGAGTAATCTTACCTGAAAAAGTTTTACTATCATCCACATCAATCCGTGTCTGTGGTGATTCATGTATTAAATTATCATCTTCTTCATCGTTCCAATACAATTTAGCCACAACTTCACCATATTTTTCACCATTATTTGTTAGTTCTAAAGACCATTCAGTTTCAACATTTTCAATTAAAAGGCTTTCAAAAAACATATCATATTCGAATTCCGGATAAGATTCTGTGACAGTTACTGTTTGTGATACTAAATCCTCGCTACCTTGGCTTCTGTCATTGGGTGAGGAGCCAACAATTTCGACTTGGATATCATGAGTACCAGCCGGAATATCTGCCCAAGTTATTGAGACAGTTTCCGTATCACCTCCAACGATATCATCAAAACTCCTCGAATTAATTACCGTGCTGCCTTTTCGGAATTCCAAATCAACGCGAGCTTGACCTTCGCCTTCATTAGTTATATCAACAGATATTGTAACAGTATTACCCTCTGTGAGATCTCCGTTAATTGATAAAGAATCAAGCGATAAATCTGCATCTGTAGTTGTAATCTCTAAGTCTCTGTAGACAATTTTACCAGGAGTGTCTGATTTTGTAACTAAATCAACTTCAGCAGTATCTCCATCAGTAAACTCAATTTCGTTATTCAAAGCATCAACAAGACTTTCTGATTTTATTTCTAGCTTTACCTCATACTCTATATCTAATTCACTAAAACCTACTGTACCTTTCGAATCACTGCCGACGGTCAAAATAATCTCTGTCATTTCAACACCAAATTCATCAACAAAAGTGTCTCCATTTTGTATTTTTGCTTGTAATATCTCGCTTAATGAGTCCTTAAATGATTTTGAGGCCCCAGGAGACTCTATTTGATCTCCCCATGTCTGCGGAGATTTTTCTCTATCTAATTCTCCGACCCATTCCCAATCTTTCTCTCCAGTGATTTTAACATATGGATCTACAGGATAATCTTCGCTTAATGATTTTCGAACGTATATGTTTCTATCTGTTCTTTCCCCACCTGAAACATCAGTTTCTTCTGTAAAGGCGAAGTAAGCCTTGTCTGATACAAGAACATCCATCTTATGATATTTAGCTGAAAGTGCACCGTTATCGTGGTCTGTAATTTTGTATGACTCAGACCACGAAGCTCCATCATCTTGAGTGAAAGCAAAATAGTAATCATAAGACCCTGAAACTATATTTTGATAACATAAGTATACGAAACCTGATGCACTTCCAATGCTTGGAAAATAAAGATTTGTGCTTGTAGAAGTATCAATCAATAAAGTATCTTCTTCCCATGTTTCGCCGTTGTCATTAGACATAACTCCTGCAATGTCATAGTCAAATGATGAATCTCCGTCATAGGCGCCACTGTCAGTCCAAGCCACGTAGAGTTTTGAACCGTCTGCAGCAATAACTGGACTGTAAGATGTTCTAGAAGTATCTGTATTAATGAAAACTGCCTCCTCCCAATCAACTCCATTTGAACTAGAAGTGTATTGAACAGATTCACCAGTTGCTGTTGAACTCCAGACTAAGTGAAACTTACCCTCGTTGTAAATAATTTCAGGCATATAACTAAGACTACTGCTAGCACTTTCAATAATCTGAGGGCTGCTCCATGTATCTCCATTATCTTCAGATGAAACTGTGTAAATATCATAAGTCCAAGTATCTATCCAAGCAGTTACAACATTATCTCCGTTTGAGGCCATTGTAACACCATACTTAGATCCGGAAGAGCCATCGTCCAATTTAATTGGTGTAGACCAAGTAGTACCTCTATTTTCTGAGTGAGTGTAGTATATAGAATAAACTCCTTCGTATCCATTATAATCTGTCCAAGAAACATGCACATTTGCGCCTGAAGCTGTAATATCTGCTCTATACTGTAAAGTAGAAGAAGTATAATCAAGATCCGTCTGAGCATCGGAACTAAAAGACGATAATACTGAAACTAGATCCCATGTGCTTCCTTCATCATCTGATCTCATGAAGAATACATCTCCGTCTCTGTTGGCAGCATCATTCCCATTGGAATCATCTTCCTGGTTTAAATCTCCATTATCCAAGTAAACAAGATAAATGTAATCTCCTGATGAAGTTATTGCTGGAGAACCAGAATCTGCTTCGTAATAATGTTCTGAGACATCTTCAAAATCTGACCAACTCTGACCATCATTTGTACTTATTGAGTAAACTATGTCCTGATCTGATGAAGCTCCACTTTCATCGTTTGTTTCAGACCAAACGATTATTACTCTTTCATCATTTGCAGAAATTACTGGTGAAGCCCTAAACTCATTTTCATTACCATTTGTTATTCCATCTACGTTTACAGGAGTACCCCATGTGCTACCGGAGTTAGCACTCCTTGCACACTCAATTTTTCTAGGTTGATCATTACCCAATTTCATCCAAGAAAGATAAAAATTCGTACCTCCATCATTTGAAGCTTCTAAAAATGAAGATGAAGAACCATCTGCACTTCCAACTATAGATTCTGTTGAAAAAGAATCTCCAGAGTTTGCCGAATTTCTTGATTTAATTATGTCCTCTCCGTTATCATTGCTCTCAAGCCACCCTACAACAACATTATTTCCCGCTGCAGTTACTGTAATAACACTTACAGAATTAGTAGAACTTAAAGTGTCTGGGCTTCCGAATGAATCTCCATTGTCTGTGGATTTTGCGAAGACTGTTTGATAAATTGCCTCATCGTTATCATACTGCTCCCAGACTACATACACATTATTTCCACTAAAATCTATGCGAGTTCCAATGTTTGTATCACTATCATCGTTTGATATTTGTACTTCATCTTCCCAAGTTACACCAAAATCTTCTGATTTTTGATAAAATACATCATATCTAATATCACTGGAGTCTTTAACCGAAGACCAGACCAAGTGAACAGTTCCATCATTTTCTATAACAAAATCATAATCATAAATAATGTAGTGAGCACTACCTGGTGTAATTTCTTCGGGTTCCGCCCATGTATCGCCATTATCAGTGCTATACGTAGCTTCAATTACTTCATTTCCAATATCTTTAATCCATGCAGCAAAAATCCCTTCATTAACAGCTTCTATTCTAGGCGTATTATAAATTTCACTAGGCTGGTTAATATTTGACTTTAATAGTACTTCATCGTTCCAATTATCACCAGAATAACTGTTAAAAATTACACTATCGGTAGATGTAGAACGATTGCCTAAATCTCCATCGTCAAGCCAAAGAATAAAATAGTCATCTTCCAACATAGATACGCTAGGCGTTTGAGATATTGAACCACCATTAGTGTTAACAGAAGCCTTTACATATTCATCTAATTCTCCTGAACCATAAGGAAGTCCCGAGATTTTAACGTCTGCATTTGTTATTGTAGAATTGGATGGAAGTAAAATCGATAATTCTGATTCCCCGGAATCTGGGAATTTAGCCGATGCGCCCTTTGAATCTGAAGAAAATCTCTCTTGGTTTCCTAAAGCACCGTAGCCAGAACCCTGATATCTCCAATTATAATTTCTTACATCTACTGAAATTCCTTCAGGATAATTTCCATCATTGTCTGGACTCCCTTCAATCGAAATTGAAGCATCAATTACTTCTGTTGAAGGATATCTTACGCTTACTGAACTGTCAGAATTTTCACCGTCAAGGGTAACAATTTGCTGATTATCACCATTTCCTCCCTTATAGTAATTATCTGAAGTCTCTGCAACCGCAAATGTTGAACTAGCAAGAAGCAAAATTGTCAAAGCCAGAGCAATTATTCTGTTTTTAATCATAACACTCTTTCTTGCATAGGCTAGGACTTTAATATAGTTTCACTGATACTGTAATATGACAATTCAATTACATATGGATTCACATGAAGGAACCTATACAAGAAAATTCGGTGCAAAGGTCGAAGCTACTTTTCCAGGCATCGTAGAGTTGGATAAAACGGCTTTTTATCATCTCGGAGGGGGACAGCCTGCTGATAAGGGAGAACTTTCTTGGGAAGGAGGAAAAACAAATGTTATTGATGTCCGGAAGAAGAATCGAATTCGTCACTTTGTAGACGGAGAACTGCCAGACATTGGTGATACAATTGAAGGACAGTTGGATTGGACTAGGAGATATTCTCACATGCGTATGCACAGTTCTCAACACTTGGTTTCAGCAGTAGTTAAAGAATTATATGGTTCTGATACAGTTGGAAATCAAATTGGGCAGGATACCTCTCGAATCGATTTTAAACCCTTATCTGTAGATCAAAAGCAGATTAGTGAGATACAAGATTTGGCGAATGAATATGTAGAAAAAGATTTGAAAGTAAGTATAAATGAAGAGTTAAGAAGTAATTTGGAGAATAATCCTGAAATTCGCTCAAGCATGTCTAGTGGTTTATGGAAAATGTTACCTGCTAGTGTGAAAAAGTTGAGAGTTATTAGTATAGGTAATATTGATGTCTGCCCTTGCGCCGGAACCCATGTTGAGAGTTTAAAGGAAATTGGAAGAATAGAATTTACTAAAAAGAAAAATAAGGGTTCACAAAAAACAAGACTTAGTTATAAGTTAAATAATTTCTAATGTGGAATTTGTTGAACCTTTCCTACCCTTTTGTTCGTAAAACATTTTAATTTCTAGAGGAGTTGCTCCGGGGGTTTTTATTTGGAATTTAAGTTTAAATGTCAC
>JBJLCC010000027.1:0-6449 GCA_045567855.1 Candidatus Poseidoniales archaeon
AGAGATGGCCGTAAAACATCAATGCAAGCAATACCTCCAATAGCTGTAGTTGCAGATACTGAGATAATATCAAAGGCTCCAAAAAGGTTGCTTGGCGCGGGAGTTGGTGACATAATAAGTAATCAGACTGCAGTTTTAGATTGGAAATTAGCCGGTCAAAAAGCAGATTATAGCGAATATGCTGCTGCATTGTCTGAAATGGCAGCCGAATTGGTTGAAAAGGATATTGACAAAGTAGCTAGTGGGAAAGAAGAAGGAGTTCGTTTAGTAGTTAAAGCGCTGATTTCTAGCGGTGTGGCTATGTCTATAGCGGGAACCTCTAGGCCAGCAAGCGGAGGAGAGCATAAATTTTCTCATTGGCTTGATTCCAATTGTGATAATCCCGCATTGCATGGGGAACAATGCGGCCTTGGTTCCATAGTTACCATGTATTTGCATGGAGGAGACTGGAAAAGAATAAGAGATACTCTGAAGGCAGTTGATGCGCCGGTGAATTCAAATGATTTAGGAATTGATGATGGCACTGTTTTACAAGCCTTGATTAAATCTAAAGAGATAAGGCCTCAACGAATTACAATTTTGGATAAGTCAACCCAAAAGCAGATCGAAGCAAGCTGCCTTAGCTACTAGAGTTATTGGATAATCTATCTTCAATTTCAGTAGAAATCCACAGAACTATTATCGTTACAAAAATAACGGGTGTACTAATGTGAAAGCCTTGTGTAAACCATTCAGGTATTGCATTTCCAGTTTTGGTACTCCAATAAGACCATACCACTATTGCCTCTCCGGCGAGTATTGAAATAATGCAACTATTAGCCCTTACTCTTTTCCAGTACAATACAGCTACAGTTGTTGGGAAAAGAACGGCTAAACCAGTAAAAGCCTGTGAGACTATAGCAAAAATAGTATCTGGGGGATCATAGGCCAATATTAGGCCGACTATAGCTAGTATGATAATCAGTAGTCTTCCTATTTGTTTCTCATTTTCACTTTTTATGTCTGCTACAGCAGGTAGCCCATCTTTAGTTATTATTGACGACATGGCAAGAATTTGTGAATCTGCTGTAGACATAAACGCAGCGATCGCTCCTACACAAACAATGGCTCCTACCCAAAGTGGTGCATACTCGGTTAATACTAATGGAAGTATATTGTCAGATTCAGTCTTAGTTAAATCTCGGTCGAAATCAATAATATTTCCATATACGCCAATTATAACAGGAAATAGGAAAAGTATTGGAACTACAGTTGGGTATAACCAAGCTGCAGTACGTATAGCTTTGTCATCTTCAGCAATGTAGAATCTGGAAAATAGTTGCGGAAACATGGGCACAGTTATTGGCCATAATATAGTATATGAAAAAATCATTTCCCATGTAAAGTTACCTTCACGAACAAATTTTTCTGGTTTATTGTCCCACAAAGTTTTTCCACCTTCACCAAATCCTCCAATATCTTCGTGAATGAAGAAACCAATAACGAACATTATTAAAATGGTAAACATCAAAATGCCTTGAAAAACATCAGTCATTGCAGAAGATTTCATTCCTCCTAAGATTAAATACGTTATCATTACAAATGTTAAAAGGAAGGCACCTGTAAAATAGGGAATATCGCCTCCAGACAAAGTTTCCAACAATATTCCAGCCCCCATCGGTTGCGTTGCAAGGTATGGCAATGTAAATACCACTAGAACAAGACCATATAACCATCCTAAATATTTGGATTTAGTTTCACCACCTATAAGTGCGGGTGGCGTCATGTATCCTTTTTCTTTTCCTAGTTTATAGATAGGAATTCCGAGTAATATTATAGACAGTCCAACAAGCGATGTTCCCATAGCCATAATCCCATAGAATCCCCAGCCAGCTCGATAACTGGCACCTGCAAATCCTAGGAAAAAGAAAGCTGAAAAATTTGTTGCAGCCAATGTACAGAATAATACCCATGGATTTATTTTACGAGAAGCTACAAAATAATCTTCTGCACTGTCTTCATTACTACGTCCATACATCCCAATAGCTATGGAAATACATAGGTACAGCGCTAGAATAATTAGGATTGTAACTAAATCACTCATTTACATCCCACACCTTTGAAAATTTCCATAAAAAATAAGCTAAAGCAAGTTGAATGGCGATAAGATAAATTATCCAAACAGGAATCCAATTTGAAAATCTAGCGTTAGAATCCCAATTCCATACATCTATACTTAATCCAAACAAAGATATGAATATTAGGGCCCAGAACATATTGTTCTTCGACTGTGGGAACCAGAATGGTAAAAGCTCCCAGGTCTTCTTATTCAAGTTTGTAATCTTTTAATTAGTTCAGCTTTTGTACCTGAGACTGGTAACTCTTTTGCCTTCAACAATTCTTTTAGTTCAGCTACTTTCAAAGATGAATAATCAACGCTATCATCCTTTTTCTCTGTAGAGTTGTCATCTTCATTTCCTTCTTCTACAACAACCTCATCAACTTCTTCTTTATCATTATTGTTAAGAATTTTTTCTAATTCTTCATCATCAGGAGGAACTTCCATAAGGCTTGCCGGATTTACTACATTAATTTTTGATATTTCTACTCTTTTAGTAGGGTATGTAGTTTTTAATTTTGCAGCAGCTTCTTTACTTAGATCACCAGAGTAAATTTTCTTTAAAGCCTCAGAAAGTGTTAATTTTGCTAGATTTTTCTCTATAGTTTTATGAGCTAAAGCCCTCAAGACCTTTTCTTGTGATTTCTTTATTCTCTTGTCAACCATTATGATTGGCTTAATGCGAATCTGTACGTCGTCTTTTAATTTTAAAACAAAGTTACAGTCAATTCGGCTATTTCTCCTTCTTGTTAATGCTCTTTTATAGTCTGAAGTTAATCTGTGGCCGTCAAAGGAAGTAAATGCATTATTTCCTCGAGTTTCATTAACTCTAAATTTAATCATAAAATTCTTTTGAGTATAATCTCCAGTTAATTTTTCCAATGGTACTTCAGCAACTCTGCCGTTAACAAATTCAGGATTGTCAGCAGGCGTATGTGCCATTATAGTGTAGTTGAACATTGATGGTGCGTGAAGACGATACCACATTTTGTTTTTCCACTTATCTTTAACTTTTGTTCTTGCGACTTTTGCCAATGATTTCTCCGTTGAACTTATAGTTCAGGCTCGACGACTGGACAGGGTTAAATATACGTTGCGCTGACAGCCTATAATCATGTTTGATAAATTATTGCTGCCTGTAGACCCATCAAAGCGTCTTAAACCTGCACGAGACTATGCTATAGCTTTATCAGAAAAATTAGATATTCCCTTAGTTGCGGCCTTTATAGTAAATCCTAAGAAGGCAGGAACAAGTACAGCTTCTTTAGATACAAGAGACGGTTTTGCAGCACTTGGTAAGAGACAGCTTGAGCAAATAATAGATTCAAATAAATCAATTGAAATAAAGCCGATTATAAAGAACGGGAAAAGACATAAGGTATTAGCCAAGATGATTGATGAAGGAATTGGAGATACACTTATTTTAGGTCCCTTTAGGTCATATTTATCCAGATTGTTTACAGGTTCTGAAGTTGAGCGCATTTTAGAATACGAATCATCCCATGCTTTTGTTGTTAGAAGTCCCCATCCCCTTCCAGGCCCAGGTTCTCCAGCTCTAGTAGTAGTTGATGGTAAGGAATTTTCAGAAAAAGCTATATCTTCAATTGAATCATTTGCAAGAAAATTTAGGTGTGATGTAGAATTATTGTATTTAGGCCAAAGCCGAATAAATACTGAATTTGTGGATTCAACAGTAGTATCATTGAGAGAAAGGTTAGGGGAAAAATATCACATAACCTCAACGATAATACCACATACCTTTTTTAAATCTCGGAGATCAATAACTAACTCTGTGATAAAAGCAGAGGGAGCTAGAATTGTAGTTTTACCACTTATAAATCACTTAGTGAGTGATTTTCTTTTGCATCAAGTAGTTTTAGACGCTTCAGTTCCAGTTTGTGTGATTAGATGAGTAATGATGAAGACTTTCAGGATATGCTGGACAATCTAGACATTGTAGTAGAATCAATGGAGGACGGACACACAGTGATAACACCTCGTGCCCATTTTGAAAATAAAGGTAAAACTTTGTTAGAATTACAGAAAGAGCTATTAGATCCTGACGCAAGACAGCACGCTCTTTACAGATTGTACATTAATCCTACGTTTAGAAAATTAATTGCAGGGTTTGCAATAGTAACATTTATTCATGTATTACTTTACTTTTTTGCTACCACATTATCAACATCTGGAAGAAATGTTTTCAGTCTATTTCTTCTCATAATTTATTTATGGGTTTCAGAAACTTTTCCTTTACCAGTAACTGCATTAATGGCAGGTGTCGCGTTAGTTTTGCTTGGTGAGGATAGGGACTTAGCATTTGCATCGTATGCTGCAGATTCAGTTTTTATGATTCTTGGTTCGTTGATAATAGCACAAGGAATAACTAAGTCAGGTGCTGAAAATTTAATAATTAGAAGATTATTAGGTCCTTTTACAGGATCAAATTATGGTTTAATATTGGGCATAATTGTAATTTGTAGTTTTATGGCGGCTATAATTCCCGATCATAGTGTAGCCGCGATTATGTTGCCTCTTGTTTTGACTGTTGCAGACAAAACAGATATTAAGGAGAAAAATAATGAGATGATTGCGCTAGTTTTAGCGGTAGCTTTTTCTTGTTCCATAGCCGGATTAGCAACACCTTCAGGAGGGGCAAGAAATGTAATTGCTATGGGTTTTTTAGAGGAGATATATGATATTAGGATTTCATATGTTCAATGGGTTATACTAGCTGCGCCAATAACTGTAGCCTTAATTCCTGCAGTTTTCTTGACCTTAATTTTTGTTAATAAAGTTAGTTATAGAAAAATTAATTATGTTCAAGAGACAGGTAAATCTATAGATGATAGACAAATTTTAGCTCTATCAATTTTAATTTTAACATTTGGATTATTTTTGACCTCGGGATTTAACGGTTTGACTTTAGGTACATGTGCTATGATTGGAGGCATAATGATGCATGCTACTGGAGTTTTAGAGTGGGAAGATAGCCGTCAGCGTCTACGTTGGGGCGTTATGTTCATTTATGGTGCAGCTCTTACAATGGGCAAGGCAATGGTCAATCACGGTGCAGCAGATTGGCTTGCAGGAGGTTTATATCAGATGGCAGATTATGGTTCCGAATATGGAGGGGATTTATCCATAATTTTGATTATAATAGTAGTTACTGTGTTATTAACAAACGTTATGAGTGATGGTGCAGCAGCAGCTATTCTTGTGCCAATAACTTTAGCCGTTGGGGCGGCGGCAGAGTTTAATTTAGCTTTTATTGCGATAATTACAGCAATTAGTACTGCTTTTGCTTTTATGACTTCATTTGGAACTCCACCTAATTTAATTGTACAAGCCTCAGGAATCCCGACTCCAAATGATTTTTTGCGTAATGGAGTTCCTCTAGTAATAATAGCCATTTTATTTTTGGTGTTAGCACAAACATATTACTGGGAAATGGCTAGTGAAGTTGCAGGAATTTAGCTTAAATCTAATTTATTTTTTCTTTCGACTTCGACTAATCCACCTATGAATCCGAACGCAACAAGCGATAGAAAAACAGAGGAATTATTGTCGGGCATTTTTGAAATAGGACCCAGTAAATTATTGTCTGGTTTGTATCCAATTATTTCATTTACGCTCTCAGATAAATCATTAGGCCCAGAACCAGGAGGGAGAGCTCCAATAGAGCCCATAATTGATACTGATGCTATAATCAGAAATGGAAGCATTGCAGCAGTTAGAGCTCGTGCAGGGTCACCAGATTTTCTTCCACCGAAATATCCTCCTATTGCAGCAGATATAGAGCCAGGTACCATTAAAACTCCTAGTACAACCATTATAGTTAAGATATAGATGAATCCCGCAAAAATGCCTTGGTTCAAAAATTTCTTTTCATAGCTTGGAAGTTTAATTTTATTTTTTACATTTTCAATGGGAGATTTGACATGAGCAGCACTTTCCTCTTTACGTATTACATTTTCCTCAATCAATTTAACAGGTTCTTTTTTAGAATTCTCGGTCGTTTCAGATTCGCCATTCTTTTCTAATTTTTGGCGAACGAGTTCCCACAAGTCCTGTTTTTCTTCCACCCTCATTATTTTCTTAGTATCTATAAATTATTGTTGGGCCTGCAACAAGTTAATATATGACCCATTATTTGGGGTATAACTGAGGAATAAGATTGGAAGTTTTAACTACGGAAACATTAGCTGCGGCAATTAATTACAGTCCAGAATACTCTCACATGGGAGAAGACGAATCTAATTATCTCGCAGAACACATTTTAAATTTTTTTGGTTATAGTGATCGTATAATTGATAATGTTCTTCATCCAGAAGATAGAGACACTTTCTAC
>JBJLCC010000028.1:0-6259 GCA_045567855.1 Candidatus Poseidoniales archaeon
AAGCTATAAACAAAACTGTAATGTTTGAAGATCACTGGAAAAAACCTGAAAAACTAAATGTAGAAAGGGCGAATGGAATGACTATTTACTTTCCAACAGAGGGTGTAAAAAGCGGATACGATGAACTTCAAATTGTGGAAAATGAATGGTTCAATTTTATAACAAATTATGAAAATCTAATTCAACTAAATTCTAATTTTGAAAATGTGAATTCTACGAGTATAGATACTGGAACTGGACATAATGACAGCGTACAAGTTAATGCAACTTTTGAAGGAAATGCAGCAGTATTAATCTTAAAAGTCATAGATTCACAAGGTGAAATAATCGAAACAATTGAAGAAAATCTAGAGAATGGGAACTTTAATAATTTAATTTTTCAACCAAAAAAATCGGGCAACTATTCAATTGAATTAACACTCTATGGAGATGAGGGATATTTACAAGATTATTACTATAAAGAGAACTTATTTGTAGATCTAAACTTGCCGGATTTAAATTTAGACATACCTAGGCTATTTAGTGAAACTTCAGAGAATACATTTTCAAATGTAAAAGGCGTTAATGTTAATGATAATTTCTTTATTCAAGGTCAGATAAGTAATTTAGGAACTGTAACTGCCAATAATATTAATCTCAAAATAGAATATGATGATAAAGAAAAAATCATAACCTACGCCACTTTAACTCCAAACGAAAAAATTAATTGGACTTTGATGGATTTTGAAAACTCTAGCGAAGATTTATCGGAGTTTAGAACTATCAATGTCAGCGTAACTTCTTCAGATTACTATGAAATAGATCCTGATAATAATATAACCTCTTTTTCTTTTTATATTTACGATAATAGTCCACACCACTATGATTCTATTGTAAAGAATCTAAACATAATTGAATTGGAAAGTAATGAAGAGGGGTACTATTTTCCGTGGCTAGAAACTGAAATAACGGTTATAGACTCATCAGAGCAATCGTGGGACCTAATAAATTTTAACTTTAGTTTACCTGAATCTTGGGAGATTAATAATACAAATATTTTGCATGTAGAGACTGAAAGTAAGGCATTGATTAAACTGAAACCTCCAATTGATGCGAAGAAAGGAGAGACAAAAATACCTTTTGAAATCCTAAACGGAAATGGTATTATTGGAGGATATGGTAACGTAAGTGTCACTATACCTCAGTACTATGGAGTCAGTATAGCTGCTCAACAAATTGATTCAAGCGTTAAAATATTGGTTACAAATAACGGAAACGGAAAAGATACTTTTAAACTTACAAAAGAACTAGATGAGGGATTAACTCTGTATCTGACTGAAACATATTTTGAGCTTGAAGCCTATGAGACTAAAGAAATAACCACTCAAGGTCTTGAAACCCAAGCTAGCTCAAAATATGAGGCTTACTTTGTAGTAGAAAGTATAGGTAACAGCAATGTTTCAGCTAATATCATTTTAGAAATAGAGGGGACTTCTAATTCTGAATCTGCTGACTTTTCCAATCTAAACCTTATCACACTTGTAGCAATTGGAGCCTTTGTATTTTCAGCTTTCTTGATACGCAGGAGAATATTTTAAACAATGCAACATTTTTTAGACCTATGCATGGATAGTAGTCTATGAGAGCCAAAGGCATCGTTCTACTACTGATTTTGAATCTTGTTTTGCCAATGGGCTCTGCTGTTGAAGATAATCTGACTTATCAAGTCACTTTTTTTGACCAAAATGCAGATGGAATTGATGATCGAATGGACCATCTGATAATTAATGGAGAGAATGTAGCCGTTATCCTAATGTTTTCAGCTAAAACTACTGATAAACATGTTAAAGAAATAGAAGAATTAGGACTAGAGGTAACACACATTTACAAATATATTGATGCAATAAGAATTGATCATGTTCCTTCAGAAATAATTCAGGACTTGACTTTGGTTTCTGATTTAAAATTAGTTGAATGGCAAGTTCCAGTATACCCTATGTTAGATACTGCCGTCAAAGCTGTTAAAGTAAGAGATTCTGATGAGTATTCTCCAGTAGTCTGGGACAAAGGATTGTATGGTGAAGGGATTAATGTTGCAGTTTTAGATACGGGAGTTGATAACGAACACGAGACTTTTGGAGTTTATGGAGATCAAGGCGTAAGACGATTCATAGCTGGAATGAATTGTGACGGAGGCTGCCCTACAGATGAAAATGGAAATTACCAGTTTACGACTGTAGAAGACAGTAGCGAAGATCCTGATGACTTTGATGGACACGGAACACATGTTGCGTCAACTGTACTTGGAATGGGCGGAGACGACGACGAAAATGGAGATGGAGAAGTAGACTACCTTGGCGTCGCACCGGGCGCTCGTCTTATCGACATGAAGGTTATGGCAGACTGGGGTTCGGGATCTGCTGCAGATATTAATGAAGCAATAGAAGCTTGTATTGATAATGTAAATACAGATTGGGAGAATGATGGTGAAAAAAATAATGGAATACACATCATGTCAATGTCTTTAGGTACTACAAGTGACAGCGATGGAACTGATTCACAATCTCAATTAGTAAATCAAGCAAATGCTGCAGGTATTGCCGTGATAATTGCCATGGGAAACGATGGTGATGAAGAGGTGCCTTCACCAGCGGCTGCGGACTGGAGTATCGCTGTTGGTTCAATGGACAACATTGAAAATGTCAATAGAAACGATGATGACTTAGCCAGCTACAGCAACTACGGGCCAAGGCAAAGTGACGGCGATAATGATAGATGGGACGAACTAAAACCATCTGTTGTAGCTCCAGGGAGCAATATTAGAGCTGCCGCAGGACATTCAAATCTATTTGGAGATAGTAATGCACAGGGTTGGTCAACAAAAAGTGGAACCAGTATGGCTACACCCATTGTGGCCGGACTAGCTGCTTTACTACTGGAAGCTGATGGGTCGCTAAAGCCAACTTCAACTACAAACGGAGTGAGAGATCGACTTCAAGATTTTTCAGAAGCTTGGGACACTGATAATTACGATGGAAGCCCATCTGAACCTGAAGAGAATGATAAATACAACTACTATTTTGGATATGGATATATTGATGGATATGAAATAGTGGATATCAATCAACCAGATGCAGTAGTTACTGAAATGACATCAACACCTGAAACTCCACTAGAAGGAGATACTGTTACTATAACTGTAGATATTGAAAATCAAGGTAATGTGGACATAGAAAGTGCTTCGATTAAATTGACATCAGGTGGTAGCGAGATTCTTAGTGAGGAGTCATTAGATACAATATCTGTAGATTCAAGTATAACATGGACTTTTGAATGGACTCCTGAAGAAGGTGTATACGATTTAGAAGTTGAAGTCTATGATGTTTCACCATCTGAAAGTGATACTAGCGCCAATAAACTTGAGAAAACTGTAAGCGTTGGAGCCGCACCTGCTGAAGGCGTTGATCTTACTATAACTGAGGTATGGACTGATAATCAAGATCCTGTTGATAATGAATACATAAATATTTACGCAAAGATAAAAAACCAAGGAACCGAACCATCTGAAAGTTTTGAATTGAGATGGTACCACAATGCTACTGGAAAGTTTTCAACTATACAAGGTGAAGTAATAGAAGTTGAAGAAGAAACAATTGTCGAAACACAATGGATTGCTGAAGAAGGTCCAAATACTCTAAGTGCTAGATTAGTGGGAATACAACCTGAAGATCAAAATGGCAACAATGATGAAAGAAGTTTTGAAATTGATGTAGGACCTGCACCAGACGAGCCTGATTTCTCCCCAGCAAATATTGAATTTGTAGGTGAATTGGAAGATGGAAATGAAATTAGCATAAATTTTGATATTCTAAATTTAGGTAAAACAACTGGAAGCGTTGATTATGAAATAATGATAGATGGAAGTACTGTAGACAATGGAAGAGAACAAATTTCTTCTGAGTCTTCCAAAACTATCACATATCTATGGACTGCTGAAGAAGGAACAAGCACTGTAAAAGTTGTATTAGACAACTCAGACCCTATAGAAACTACTGAAGAAAATAACGAAATAACAAGAGACATAATAATTCAAGAGCCAAGTGAAGATTTTGAACTAAAAAGTATATCCTGGAACGATCCTTTATTCGTTGGTGAAGAAACTATAATTACAGTAACTGTAGCAAATAATGGTGGAAAAGATGGTAATGCATTAATTTCAACATACGCTGCCGAAAATCTACTTTACCAAGAAAGCGTTGAAGTAATATCTAAACAAGAAAATAGCATTTCATTTACATGGACACCTTATGAATCTGGAAGTATACAAATTACTTCTGAAATAGAAGATACTGAAGAAACAATTAGCAATTATGCTTATGTTGAGGAAGCTGAAGAAGAAAATATAAATCCCGTTGCAGCTATAACTGCAACAATCAATGGAATACCTGTAAATGGACAATTTCTTAATCTAGAACAAGGCGATATTGCCTCATTCAGCAGTTTATCTTCTTATGATAATGACGGTGACATTGTTAGTTTTACATGGACTCTTAATAATGGAATAAACTCTGAGATAGATAATCAAGAAAACCTTAATTATAAATTCGATATCGAAGGAAATTATGAGTTAAGTCTTACTGTTGTTGATAACAATGGAGGAAGTAGCACAAGTGAAATATGGTTCATATTCGTTACAGCTAAAACTAACACTGGAGGAGGAGGAAGTGATGATGAAGAAAGTAATACTCTTCTAATTGGTGGAAGCATAGCAGGTATTTTGGCACTGGGTGCTGTTGTTGGATTGAAATATTTCCGAAATGAAGATGAAGAAGATGATTTCTTTGACTTTGAAGATTTAGGGCCTACAACCTTGACTTGTCCAAGCTGTTCAGGACTGATTACGATAACTACGGACCAAAGGCCAATACAAGTTGGATGTCCTATGTGTCAAAGTCAATTTATTATTAGAGAATAATCTAAACTTTCATTCCGACTGCGTCGCTTATAGATTTAAGCCCTTCACTTTCAATACGCTTTTTCAAACCCTTAACTATACTTTTTGCTATTCCGGGACCTTCAAAAACCAGACCAGTATAGAGTTGAATAATGGAAGCTCCTGCTGTAATTTTATTCCATGCGTCTTCAGCGGTGAATACTCCGCCAACACCAATTATTGGAATTTTTCCCTTTGTTAGCTTGTAAGTCTTACGTATCATCTCTGTACTTTTATCTTTGAGTGGAGCGCCACTAAGGCCTCCAACTTCCTTGTAAATCTTTTTAGAGGTGACATTAGTTATTTCAGGCCGAGCTACTGTTGTGTTAGTTGCCACTATTCCTGAAAGTTTATGCTTCTTTACTAATTTCACTATATCTTCTAAGAAACCATCACCTAATTCTGGTGCTATTTTTACTAAAAGGGGCCTTTCTGCAACACCTTTTTGTACGGAAATCTCTTTATTTATCTCACAACATTTCTTTATTATAGAATCCAAATTTTTAGATTCTTGAAGATCTCTGAGACCTGGAGTATTTGGCGAACTTACATTTATAACAAAAAAATCTGCATGATTCCATAGAACCTTAATTGAGCCTGAATAATCTGAAGGTGCCTCATTCTTTGGAGTCACTTTTGATTTACCTAAATTGATTCCCACAGGAGAATCTGGCCAAAGGCCTTTATCTTTCCAAAATTGTAACTGTTCCTGAAGTGCATGAGCTCCAATATTATTGAAACCCATTCTATTGATTAAAGCCTTATCTTTAGTCACTCGAAACATTCTAGGCTTTGAATTACCTGGTTGCTCATGGAGTGTCACTCCTCCAATTTCACAAAATCCATAACCTATCGATTGCCACGAGGGGACTGCGGCACCATTCTTGTCCATACCTGCAGCCACCCCTACAGGATTTGGAAATTCAAGACCAAATAAATTCACTGGAAGCTCAGGGGAACGATACAGGGTTCCTAGCATTGAAAGGGAAAGCCGGGTACGGGACATCCTAGATAGTACCGATAAAACTCGTGAGTGGGCCCTTTCAGAATCCTGCAAGAAAACTGCCGGCCTCAGAAGGGTTCTGTATAGTAGACTCATCTAAAAAGTAAGTCGATAACTGGTTAGATATAAGGTTAATGGAACCATCATTCCAGTTCTTCCTCCTCCTTAGCTATAGTTGTTACAACCCCTATTATTCCTAATAGTAATAATCCTAAACCTAAAAATAATAATAAAATTGGAGAATCTGCCCAATAAAACCAAGATAAGATTAAAACTAAGCCAAC
>JBJLCC010000029.1:0-6072 GCA_045567855.1 Candidatus Poseidoniales archaeon
CAGCCTCAATTTCCATGTCATCAAAAGAATCTATATCCCAATCAGTACTGCTTTCAACAATATCGACTTCAGCTACCACAGGTTCAGCAGTTAAGATAGCTGGCTGTGAAGTTGTAAAAGCGGGCTCAGGTTGTTCTAGTTCAAATTCATCTTCTATTTCAACAACAGCAGGTAATGTACTAATTTCTTCTTCAAAATCACAAGACAAACAAAGGGTAGTAGTTTCATTTTGGTAGCTGAAGACAGCGTTACAATTTCGGCATATTTTTATTTTTTCATTGCCAAGATTGTCTAAGAAGTTTCTTACGTTTCCATATTTTCCAGGGGAATTAGACATTTTTTATTTCATCTCCAAACAAATGAGTTAACACTATTTTTCATGAGTGATTCACAGTATATAAAATATTACTACAATTAACGGATTTAAAAAACTAGTTTCTTTTTTCTAATTCTTGGATTATTTTTTCAGCAGCTTTCCCATCGCCGTATAAGTCTGGATGTTCATTAGGCTTTTTCCATTCATTCACAATTTCTAGTAAGCAGTCTTTTCCAGGAGTGACTAAGGTGTTCCATCCCGCTTTGATAGTTTCTCTCCATTCAGTTTCAGTTCTAAGAGTGTAACACGGTTTTTTCCAGAGGTAAGCTTCCTTTTGAATTCCTCCTGAATCAGTCAAGATTCCTTTACTGTTTGATATTAATGATTGAAAATCTAAATAGCTTTGTGGTGGAATTAGGACCATTTTATTATCTTCAAATTTAGTTCTTTCTAGAGCTAACCTTGTCCTTGGATGAACCGGAAATATAATTTTTTTATTAAGGCTCAAGATTTCCTTCATCATCCAGTCTAGCATTTTAGGCTCATCTACGGATGCAGGCCTGTGAAGGGTTAATAAATAGTAATCATTTTTTTTGATGTTGTACCTTTCTAGAACTGCATCGGATATTTTTTCTTTGAAATGGAACAAAACATCAGCCATTAAGTCTCCAGTTCTTATGGCCTTATCTTTTAGCCCTTCGTTCATTAGATTAGTCATTCCGTTATCAGAAGGGACAAATAATAAATCTGATATGTGATCCGAAACAATACGATTTATTTCTTCAGGCATGTCTCTGTTAAATGACCGAAGGCCAGCTTCAATATGTGCTAACTTTATGTTCATTTTGGATGCAACTATAGAAGCAGCTATAGTTGATGTTGTATCCCCAAATACAACAACCCAATCAGGTTTATTCTTTTTCAAATCTTCTTCTAGCCCTAAGATTATTTTAGCAATCTGTTTTGTTTGGCTAGCAGATCCAATTTCTAAATTTTTATCAGGTTTTTTCAACCCTAATTCATCAAAGAAAATATCCGACATATTCTTATCGTAATGCTGCCCGGTGTGAATATTTCGAACTTTATGATTTAACTCTTCGCATCTAGTAAAAAAAGGAGCCAATTTGATAAATTGAGGTCTTGCCCCGACGACACACGTAATATTCACAGACGCAGATGACTAAAGGGGTTCAAAACAGTTTAGGACATGAAAGATATTTATGAGCTATAGATATAATGTAAGATTTTATCATATCTTTCCCATGAGTATTTAGAAGCACATTTTTTTGTAGTTTCTTTATACCTGTTCATTTTCTTCGTATCCTTCAAAAATTGTACAATGTGTTCTGCTAATGTTTCCGATTCTTCTGAATCAACTATTAATCCGCACTTGTTTTTCATAAGTATTTTTTTAATTTCTGGTAAATTACTTGATAATACTGGTAAACCACAAGCTATGTACTCGAAAAGTTTATTTGGCAGTCCTATTTTATTATTGTAATGAGTAGGTTTATTCATTATAATTCCTAAATTAGCTTGTGTTAGGTATGGGGCCATTTTATCGTAATCAATCCATCCTGTTGTAATTATGTTGTCTTTATGTTCATTTAAAAATTTTTCAATTCCTTTGCTCCATCCCGTTTTTTCAATTTCTCCACCTAGTACAACAAATACCAAATTCGGGATTTTTTTAACAACAATGTTTAATGAAGATAGAATTAATCCCATACCTCTTCCTCTTTTAATTCCACCTTGGTATAGTATAACTTCTTTATTTTTGTATAACTTACTAATTTCTTTGCTTTTTAGATTTGGATTGAATGATTTGGACGGCGGAAAGTTAGGTAAAATCATTGTTCTAATGTGCTTACGATATCTTTTTACTAAAGGAGGCGTTATGGTTATTACAGTATCAACATTTTTTATCCCTACTTTAATCAATAGAGTTACTATTTTCTTCAGAGTTTTATTTTCTCGAACTATTCCATTTTCATCAATTTTAGTACTAATTAATGACGGATAGTCTTCATGGCAATCCCAAATAATCTTACTTTTAGTAGCTTTTCTTAAGATTATTGTGTATAATAATGGATTAAATTCATGACAGTGTAAAATGTCATATTTTCGCTTTAATACTTGTGTGATAATTTTAAGTGCAGTTAATCCAGGTATTCTTCTCTTTTCAATACAGTGTATTTTAATCCCTTTCATTATCTTGGTAATACTTTTAGTATGCGGAGTAATTATTTCAACATTATATCCCATTCTTTTAAGAGAAACAGCTTCTTTCCACACTCTTTGATCCATCGGCTTCAGTAGTTCTCTGTCACAAATTATGCCAACGCTAGCCACACTAACCCATAGACGCTCTTCTAAAGTCTGTTTGTTAATCATTTCATTTTTTTTCGTGGCAACAGAGCTAAAAGCCCACCTTGGTAATATATATTATATGAATGTCAGTATGGTGCTGGGAACTGATTATTTGCATCCCGTTTTAGATGGGCGTGTAGCTCGCGAAGCTGCTGCACTTAACGCCTCTGGGCACAAAGTTACAATAATTTGTTGGGCACGTTCAGTATCAGGTGAGCCTATTTCAGCTCCAAAAAATGAAATAGTAAATGGCATTCACATACATCGCATATTTTCACCAGTTTCAACACCTGAGGAACCATTGTTAAAGCGTATTTTCGAGCACCTTAAAGCAAAGCGTCTTCTTTCATCAGCTTTAGATTTAATTGAATCTGATATTATTCATTTTCATGATTTAGATACTGCAGTTATCTCATTTATGAGTAAATCATCTAAGCCTTTTATTTATGATGCTCATGAAGATTACGCAGGGATGATTTCACACATAAAATGGCCCTTACCAGCATTGGCAACATTATTGGAAAAAATATTAGTGAGGAAATCAGATGCAATTATCACAGTTTCACCTTCAATTATGAAGCGTTTAGCTAGTTACAGACCAAAACGCAGGTTATTGATCCTTAATTCTCGTAGTAGTGATCAATTTTCTACACAGATTTCATCCGCCGAATTTCGCACTGAATTAGGAATCCCTTCGTCAAAATTACTTCTTCTTTATATTGGAAGTTTAGGTCCTGGTCGTTCCATACTGGAAGCGATAGAGGCAGTTAATAAAAGTACAAATAATCATTTACTTTTGGGTGGACATGGAATGTGGTCTGCTAAAGTTGTAAAGCTAGTTAGACATTCAGAGAATGTAACTTTTTTAGGTACAGTACCCTTTGAAGAATTATCTAAATATTTTCTAGTGGCGGACGTCATATTGGGTATGAGAGACCCCCAGGTTCCAGATCATGCCATATCATTACCAAATAAATTTTTCGAGGCAGCAGCAGCAGAACGGCCACTAGTAGCTTCGCATGGAACTTTTGTTGGGGAGTTAGTATCTAAACACAAGATGGGAAAGCTAGCTGAGTACGGAAATGTAGGTAGCTTACTAAATGCATTAGATTCCTTGAGAGATAGCCAATTTAGAGATGCCTGTGGTAAGGCTGGATTGAAGTTATTGAAGGGAGAATTTGGCTGGAAATGGCAGGCTCGTAAACTTAATTTATTATATAATAATCTGGTGAAAACATGAGTTTTGCACCAGGACATTTAAGTTTGACATTTGCAATACACAAGCACCTAGATCCACTAAAGATGGGTTCCACAGGTTTAGGTATTGTTTTGCCTCAAGGTGTTTATTGTTCAATAGTTGATGATAATAGAAAAAAAAAGAATAACGTAGTTATTGTTGAAAATAAGATAATAGAAGATCCTGTTGTTTCTAGAGCGATTGAATTGTTAGGCTATGGTAACAAGAGTTTATCAGTTTATTTGAGAAGAGACTTACCTATTGGAGCTGGCTTTGGTATATCAGGAGCATCAGCTCTAGCAGCTTGTCTAGAGTTAGATAAAGATTTAGAAAAATGTACCTTAGCTGCGCATCAAGCTGAGATTGAATATAATACTGGCTTGGGCGATGTCGTGGCGATTTCTTCAGCGCTTGCTAACGGTAACTTTCCACTGATTGTAGAAAGAAGAACTCCTGGGGCTACCAGTGAAGTCAAAACACACAAGGTAGATTCGAAATTAATCATTTGCGTTTCAGGCCTAGGGAGAAACACATCTGAAATTATATCTAATCCAGAATGGTCCGAGATAATTAATGCAGTGTCATCCAATTTAAATATTGCAGATTACGATATCCGATCGGTTTTAAAAGCAGGTCGAACTTTCACCGAAAAATCTGGATTAATTAATGAAAACTTAGCTGAAATTTTTGATTCTATACCTTTAGGAGCAGTTTCAACAGTAGCTCATCTAGGTACTTCAGTTGTTGCAGTATCTGATAATATTACGGAGCTATCGGAATGCCTAGAAAAATATGGTAAGATATTAATTTACTAAACTGAGGGTTTTTTTACTTTATTTGAAAATTGAGAACTGGGTATAAACTTAGTCAAGTTGTCAAGTAAACCTTCCTTACTAGGACTAGCTACAAGGATATTATCTAAAACTTCTTTAAGTGTCGAAACAGGTACAACTTCAATAATATCTTTATATTTTGAATCTAAAAGAACATCTTGGGCATTCATAGAAGGAATAAGAACTTTAGTAACGCCAGTCTCTGCAGCTGCTTCGATTTTTGCAGTTACTCCTCCAACAGGTAAAACTTGCCCCCTAACGCTTAGTGAACCAGTTAAAGCAACAGTTTGATCGATTTCAGCATTTTCCAAAGCAGAAATTACGGCTGTTGCAATAGAGACTGAAGCGGAATCACCTTCAACGCCTTCATAGGCGCCAACAAATTGGACGTGAATATCATGTTTTGAAATATCTTCTCCAGTATATTTCTTAATTAATGCTGAAACGTTTTCTACAGCTTCTTTAGCAATCTCTCCTAATTTTCCAGTTGCTATGACTCTGCCATGATTTTTGTATTGGGCTGGAGTGACTTCAGCTACAATAGGCATTAAAATTCCTGCCATTTCCGCCATACCTGAATTTGCGCCCATCACAGCTAAACCATTCACCATCCCAACTTCAGAACCTTTTATTGAATAGGTCTTGTAATCTTTTCTCCTTTCTACGTATCTATCGGCGATTTGTTGCTCCAATGGCTTTGCAATAGTTTTTGCAGTCATAACATGTTCAGCAGTCACCGTGTCTTCATTGAGCTCTCTTGAAACGTCACCAGCTACACGTACTAATCCTCCCAATTCTCTAAGTCTTAAACTGAGATGGTTTTGCCTGCCAGCTCTTCTTTGAGCTTCATGTATAACTTCACCAATTGCACCTTTTGAAAAATGACCAATTTTTTCATCTTTAGCAACTTCCTGAGCGATAAATCGTACTAATTTTTCACGATTATCCTGTGAGTCTGGAATGGTAGAATTCATATATACTTCATATCCATATCCTCTAATTCTACTTCTTAAAGCAGGATGCATTCCTTGTATTGCGTCCAAGTTTCCAGCTGCGATTAAAACAAAGTCACAAGGCACAGGTTCAGTTTTAGTCATGGCTCCAGCAGAGCGCTCGGACTGTCCGGATATTGAGAATTCCCCTTCTTGAATTGCTGTAAGAAGAGCTTGTTGTGATTCCATTCTCAGAAGATTTATCTCATCAATGTACAAGACTCCTCGATGGGCCTTGTGTATTGCACCAGCTTCAACTCTATCGTGAGCGGGAGTTTCTAGCCCTCCTGATTGGAAAGGATCATGCCTTACATCTCCTAATAA
>JBJLCC010000030.1:0-5922 GCA_045567855.1 Candidatus Poseidoniales archaeon
GCTGCGTTAGCGACGACAGTGATGATGCTACAAGCACCACCACTGATACAAGTGATACCACAGGCGATGGAACTGGAGACGGAACCGGAGACGGAACCGGAGACGGAACCGGAGACGGAACTGTAGATCCAGTAGGTGCTGATGCACAAAGTACCTTGGATGTTATACACGAACGCGGTACCTTGAAATGTGGAATTAAAACATCACAATTTGGTATGGGTTACTTAGATTCAGATTCAGGAGCATATTCTGGATTAGATGTTGAGTACTGTAGAGCAATTGCAGCAGCAATTGGACTAGACCCAGACTCAAAAATTGAGTATGTTGTGGCAAGCGCTGGAGACAGATTCCAAAAACTTGCTGACAAAGAAATTGATGTTTTAATTAGAACTACAACTTGGACAACATCACGTGACGCAGAATTGAACGCAGATTTTGCAGGAATTAACTTCTACGATGGTCAAGGAATCTTGGTCAACACTGGAGCTTTCCCAGGTGCAGATTCAATTATGGACATTGGCGGAGCTACAGTATGTACTACAACAGGAACAACAACAGAAGGTAACCTAGCAGATTATTTCACAACAAATAACCTAGAATACACAGTAGTTGGTGTTGCAAACGATGCAGCAGCTAAAATCAAGTTCGTGAACGAAGAATGTACAGCATGGACTGGAGATATGTCTAATATGGTTGCTCAGCAATACGGAGTTAATCAAGATGGAAACGCATCTTTCACTATGTCAATTATGCCTGAATTATTATCAAAAGAACCATTGGGTGCAGCTACCCGAGATAATGATGATGACTGGAATGACGTAGTACAGTGGGTTTGGTTCGGTATGTTAACTGCAGAAGAAATGGAAGTTACAAGCGCTAACTATGCAACACAAAACCTATCCAATCCATCATACAATCGTTTATTGAACAGCACACTTGGTCTCGGTACAGAAACCAATCCATTAGCTCCAACTTGGATGCAGAGTGTCTTAGAGCATGTAGGTAACTACTACGAAGCTTATGACAGATCATTCTGTGATGGAACTGGTGCAATGGCCAACTGTTTGGTTGACCGTGCAGGAACAATGAACGCACCTTACTGGGAAGGCGGATTACAGTACGCCCCACCAATGAGGTAATTTTCTAACTAGCATATTTAGAATAAGCTAAGTTAGCAAGTAGATAGGAATGTCCCGGGCTCAATCCCGGGGCTTCCCAATTTTATACACCCTCTAATCAGAGGATAGTTTGAGGAGTTTGAATATTGAGTAAAAAAATGGATAGAGGAGAATTTAATTTAAAAAAAATATTGAATAATTTAAACTCTATTAATTTTTACTTTTTATTGTTTTTTTTAGTTATTTACTACCGGTTTTCTAAATCATTTGTTTATGAATCTTTATTGCACCTTACTCCAGGTCGTCTTGAAAAGTTAGATTTCTTACCAGTTCATGTAAGTCCAACAAGTCTAGATTCGCTCACAGTTTACGTGACATTATTTATCTGTGCTATCATTTTCTCATTCTTTTACAATTTTAATAAGGGACATTTGAATCAATCGACTTACAATTTTAGAGTGCAAATATTTGCTCTAGTATGTTTTAGTCCGATTTTGAGTTATTTTATCTTACAAATTATTTGGTTGCTTCAAACAGATTCATCCTGGAATTTTGAGATTTATTTTATGGATGAATCGGTAGGATGGATATTAACCAATCAATGGCCATTTGATCTGGGCTTAAACGACACTAGGTGGGATTTCTACAAGACAGGACTTTTCAATTCAGTTCGTGTAGTCATTGCCAGCATTATTTTAAGTACTATTTTAGGCATAATAATTGGAGTTTTAAGATTATCCAGAAATAAATTATTATCTAATCTTGCTAAAGCGTATGTAGATTTATTCAGAAATTTACCTTTGATTCTTCAGTTGTTACTCATTTTAGTATGGTTTGTCACAACTTTAGAGCCATTTAGAGAGGTTCAAGATAACAATCTTTTAGAATGGATATATTGGAGTAACAGAGGTTTTGTTTTTCCGAAATTCGTCATACAAAATATGACGTATTTTTTGGTTGGTTTAGGAATTTTATTGTCTTTCAGAGTTTACTTACGCTATGTAGAAAGAATATCAATAGAAGTTGAAACATCGGATATATCCTCAACAGGTAGAGACTCATTTTCGCAGTTTAAGGGAAAAATTAATTCATTCATTCTTCGTCCATTCAATTTTTTAGACAGAAAATTAGAGCCAGTAATTCCAGATGTGTTATTTTTATTTTCCGTCTTATCATTCACGTTCGGAATATTCAGAATTCTGGAGTGGGACTATTCATTTTCAGTGGGAGGTATTTTTGATCGAGAGCCCTATTCACTTTTTGTATTCAGTCTAATCACGTTATTCTATAGTTTGAAAATGTCCGCCTCACTCGAGCAAGCAGGACTCAATTCTTTTACCGAAGATTCTAGCCCGGATGCAATTAATCGCAAATTTAGTTTTACTATTGCAGTTGTCTTGATTTCTCTAATTTTCTTCTACCTTTCGATTGCAGTTACCCAACCTAATTTAATCACTGAGAAAAACGGAGAAGTCCTCGGATGGGGTCAATGGAAATTCGAAGACGGAACTTACGAACAAGTATCATCTGTTTTCATAAATCTAATGTTAGGACTTACATTTTACACAGCAGCTCAAATTGCCGAAGTTGTTCGTGGAAGTATTCAGTCTCTTCCTAGAGGTCAGATTGAGGCTGCAATATCAATCGGTCTTACTCCTTATCAACGATTGAACTTAATCATTCTCCCACAGGCGCTAAGGAGTATGATTCCTGCACTTAATAATCAATATCTGAATTGCTGGAAAAATTCTAGTTTGGCCTTACTCGTTGGTTTCAGCGATTTTTACTTCATTTTAACAACAATTGTCAACAATGCAGGTCATGCCGTACCTATTTTCATAATCATTTTGCTAACATACCAATCAGGAAGTTTACTAATTTCAGCAGTTATGAATAACATCAATCGTTCTGTAACTAAGGTGAAAATATGAATTTTAACATGATAATTCTTATTTCATTTGTTTTCGTTATCATTCCTGCATTAATTAAAAGATTTCAATTAGAAAATAAAATTGGTGCTAGAATTCAAAAAGTTTTTGATATTAATTTTATTTTTGAGACTGCTTTTGGAAAGGTTCCTAAATACCAATACAATTTTTACATTTCATTAGCTTTAGGAATAGTATTCACGTATTTGTCTCTTAATTCTGACACGATATTATCTTCTTTGTTTTATTTGTTTTCGTTGTTATTTTTTGCACACTTAGCTTATCTTAATTCTGATGACTTACTTGATACATTTTCAAATAAAATTATAACCTTACTTGCGTTTTATGTATTTTACAATGTTTTAACTTCAAGCATAAGCTATTTTTTGATTGATACAGATTGGACTATTATATTCAAAAACAGAAGATATATTTTACTTGGTCCTTATTTCATAAACTCACAAACAGGCGATGAAGTTTGGAGGTTTTGGCCTCCCCTATATGCCTTACTATTTTTAGTGTGTTCAGGTTATGGGACATTGAGGGAAAACAAGTATAAATTTTTAATTCCTTATGTAATCTTTAGTATTGTATTTATTTTTGCTTTAACATATGATGCAGACTATTATTCCACTAAATTTGAAGAAGACATTAGCAATCGAGGCTATGACGCTACGTCCTCTCTTATTGTACTAACTGGAGCACTAGTCTTTGGTTTAGTTTCTTACTTAGTCACTCATCACTATTGCTTAAAACTAGAAGATTTTCAGGTTAATTATTGGCAGAATATCTTAGTATATTTGTCATTTGCAGGATTTTTAGGAACTTTATTGATACTAGATCCACCAGGCGAAAGTGGAGTTAGACCGTCTGCATGGGGTGGTTTTGTCCTCAACCTAATATTCGCGTTTGGTTCATTGTTTATTGGTTTTGGAATAGGTGTTGCTTTGGCGTTTGGTAGAAGAAGTTCTTTACCAATATTCTCATTTCCCTCTGTAGCAATAATAGAATTAGTTAGAGCAGGCCCTCTTGTTGCCTGGTTGTTTTTTGCTCAATTCATGTTCCCAGATCTCATGACGCCAATTTGGGATGCAGATTTTGCCTCTAGAATCATTTTAGTTTTCTCATTTTTCTTTGGGTGTTACTTAGCTGAAATATTGAGGGGTGGACTTCAATCGGTTCCACATGGTCAATATGAAGCTGCAACTGCACTGGGGTTGTCTCCAACTCAAATTAAGTTACAAATTGAATTACCGCAAGCTATTCGAATAACTTTACCTGCAATAGTAAGTCAGATGATAGCAATGCTGAAAGATACTTCTTTGGTTTATTTCTTCGGAATTACAGATGCGTTTAAAGTAGCGCAAGATATTCCTAACCAAAGGGATTTCATTGGACAAGACTTTGATGCATTAATATTCATAGGAATGATGTTCTGGGTCTTATCATTTTACCTTTCTCAAATTAGTAGGCGAATTGAAATGAGCCTAGGTTTGATAAAAGAGGGCGGAGGCGAACTAACATGACAGAAGAATCAATAATTAAGACAGAAAACGTAACTGTAAGCTTTGGAGACTTTCAAGCACTGAAAGGAATAGATGCAGAGATTAAACAAGGTGAGATAATTGTAATCTTGGGCCCATCAGGTTCTGGTAAATCAACATTTATTCGTACATTGAATCAATTACAACCACACGATGGAGGTAGAATTGAAGTTGATGGAATTGAGGTTGGAGAAAATACAAGCATTTCAGATTTGAAAAGGTTACGAACAGATATTGGCTTTGTTTTTCAACAGTTTAATTTATTTCCTCATTTGACAGTTTTAGAAAATATAGCTCTAGCTCCTCAAAAAGTTAAGGGTATGAAGAAGCAAGAAGCTGAGCAAATTGCTATCGATTTATTAGAGAAAGTGGGCATACCTGAGCAAAAAAACAAGTACGCTGCAGAACTTTCTGGTGGACAGCAACAGAGAGTGGCTATTGCTCGAGCTTTAGCAATGGATCCTAAAATAATGTTATTTGACGAACCTACTTCGGCTTTAGATCCTGAAATGATTAAGGAGGTTTTAGATGTGATGATTGACCTGGCTAAACGTGATATTACAATGATAGTTGTGACTCACGAAATGGGTTTTGCTAAAGAAGTAGGTGATCGAATTATGTTCTTTGACGAAGGTCATTTAGTGGAAGAATCAACACCAAATGTTTTCTTTGAAAATCCAAAGGAAGAAAGAAGTAAATTATTCTTAGAACAAATTTTATAGATTAAAATAAATACAATATTGTTTAAATTTATATTTAGTCTCTTTTCTCTATGGCAATAAGGTGACTTATGGAAAGAATCGAAGGATTGAAATGGCTAGGGACTGCGTTTATTCTAAGCGGAATATTAATGACAAATTTGAATATTTATCCTCTAAATATTTTTCTTCACGGAGCTGGAGTTGTATTTTGGTCAATTGCAGGTTATATCACTCAAGATAAACCAGTTTTAGCTAATTTTGGACTCCAGATTCCACTTTTTGCTATAGGGTTCTCAAAAGTTTTGTTCGGTTTTTAGATAATTTACAATTCTCGTGGTAGCAATAATTCTTCTAAATTCCAATTTCCAGGCTCCTTCCATGATTTTGAATTATCTTTTATTGTAAGTAATGCAGTTGCAGCTGTAGGCATTCGATGCCATTCTCCACACAAATGTTCAAGAAAATCGGCGCAGCCAGGATTATGGCCAAGTATCATAATTGTTTCATAGTCTAATTCATCTGGAATATTTTTCATAATCTTCTTTGGTTTACTATGGTAAAATTTCCGAGAGTATTTTACATCAACGTCTTTTATGTATTTATTCATTCTTTTCCAAGTTTCTTTGGTTCT
>JBJLCC010000031.1:0-5882 GCA_045567855.1 Candidatus Poseidoniales archaeon
TCCTGAATCCCGCAATTTACAGAAATATTCGAGACTTATACTATCCACATTATATAGATTAATCAACTGTATATAAGTATTAGAAATCACCCAACGTAAATTGTCTTGCCCTAGTTTTAGAAGTAGTGTATATTTCAATTGTCTTCATCACTCTATCTCTATTAAATCTGTAATCATTGCACAAAAACGATTCTAAATCTTTAGCATTAGGAATTTTCCATGTAGGGTCAAAATCTTCAACCGAAGGATTCAAAAACAAATCTCTTATCTCATTTAAATTATCTATTTGTTTACCTATCTTCGCAAGAGATTCTTCAGCATTACCACATTCTCTTACCAACTTTAGACCTTTTTTTGGTCCAATGCCATCGATTCCGGGGTTGAAATCAGTACCCATTAAAATAGAAACATCGACCAATTGCTCTCTTGTTATTTCAAGATTTGAAAGTGACAATTCTACATCAATTATTTCGGGAGTAACGGGAACCCACTTGTTTTGTTTGGGCAATTTACGTCTATTAGATAGTGTTAAATTTCTTACAAAATTCTTTGCCCCAAACAAAATAGTATCGAAGTCTTGAGAAGCTCCATAATCTACTTTTCCAATTTTAATCAAATGAGCAACCTGAGCTTCTCCTTCACTAGGTGCATCAAACCAAGGAATACCTAGTAAGTCTAGTAATTTCTTTGACTCCACCAGCATTTCTTTATCTAAACGAGTTGTCTGCTGCGCCTTCGTTCTAGCAGTCTCAGTATCTCCTGCAGATATTGCAGCTTCCCATTCTATCTCTGCCTTAATTTTACGAAGCCTTCTTTCCTCTAATAATTTTTTCTTTAATTTTGGTGGCTTACCGTCAAAAATAATACAGGGCCTTATTCCGTTATCTACTAAACTTGAAAGTCTAAAAAAAAGTCCACTCAAATGACTGGTTACTCTACCTTCAGAATCGGTAAGTAAATTTCCGTCCGCTTGACGAATGCTAGATAGAAACTGATAAAGAATATTGTACCCATCAATGGCTACTTTCTGATTTGCAAGTTCTTCAACTTTTATTGGACGTGTTTCTAGGAGAGGACCTAATTTTATTCCCATTAGCCCTTCACCACACCCAATGGTCTTAACTTTGCTACCTTATTGGCAATACCTGAATTATGACAAACATCGACAACTTCAGAAACGTCTTTGTATGCATCTGGTGCTTCTTCATTAGCTACACGTGGTGAACGGGCTTTAACATAAATTTGTTGTTTTTCCCACAGTTCTTTAATTAGATTTCTTGATCCAAACTTCTTCAGAGCAGCTTTCCTACCTAATGCCCTACCTGCTCCATGACATGTAGAACCAAATGTTTGAGCCATTGCTCCTTCTGTTCCTGATAGAACATAACTGCAAGTACCCATATCACCTGGAACTATTACTGGCTGTCCAACCTCTCTATACTTTGAAGGTATATCTAATGAATCAGGGCCAAAAGCTCGTGTTGCTCCTTTCCTATGAACGCAAACTTCACCTGATTTATGTTTTTCCACTTTAGCGATGTTATGCGAAACATCATACAGAGTATCCATTCCTAGGTGCTCTGAATCTACGCCAAAAATATCTGAAAATGCCTTTCGAGTTCCGTGAGTTACGAGTGACCTGTTAGCCCACGCAAAGTTAGCCGCTGCGGACATACCACCTAAATAATTTCTAGCTTCAGCCGTATTAAGTGGGGCTGATGCCAATTGCTTATCTGGCAAGTCAATACCTTCTCTCTCGCCTGCTTTTAGTACGCAAGAAAGGTGATCTTGGCATACTTGATGCCCACAACCGCGCGATCCCGTATGCATCATAACTACTACTTGATCTTCGTTTAATCCAAAAATCTTAGCTGCTCTTTCATCATATATTTCCTCCACTCTCTGAACTTCTAAGAAGTGATTACCACTTCCTAGTGATCCTAATTGCTTCTTACCCCTTTTTCGTGCAAAGTCTGAAACTTGATCTATAAGTGCCCCATCGATGCACCCCTCCTCCTCAAAATATTCTAAATCGTTATTCCAGATATAACCATTTTCGCTTGCCCACTGAGCACCAGTCAATAGGACTGAGTCAAGGTCTTTGTCCGATAACCTAATTTTACCTTTAGAACCAAGGCCAGCTGGTACCTCAGAATACAACTTGTCTACCAACTCTTTCTGTTTACCTCGAATGTCATTAACTTGCAAATTCGATTTAATTAACCTAACTCCACAATTAATGTCAAAACCAACTCCACCAGGAGATATTACTCCTGTATCTTCTTTAGAATTTTCAGTTCGGAAAGCTGCAACGCCTCCAATGGGAAAGCCATACCCCCAATGAATATCTGGCATTGCAAGACTTGAATCTACAATTCCCGGGAGTGTTGCAACATCAGCAACTTGCTTGATCGCTGAAGACATACCTGGATGACTAAGTAAATTTTCTGATGAATAAATCTTACCTGGAACATTCATTTTGCCAGATTTAGGCAATTCAAAACTATAATCATTAATTTTCTTTAATTGATCTTTCATGCACTTTCCTCAAGAGGCTCGTACTTTGAAGGGCAGCCCATTTGGACCTCATCTGCCTTAAGGACTAGTATGCCATCTTTCATTTCTAAAACTCCAGTAAAAGTGGCACCTTTGTCTTCAGCAAAAGTGTCGGGCAGCATGATGGAAGAAATATCAACTCTTAAAGAGTAATTTCCGTCTACCAATTCACAATCATTTGTTTTTAAATTCGTTATTGTACCGTGAACTTGCAAACTAGAACCAGCCGAATACTTACCAGATATAGCTTCTTCAACGGATACGTAAGTAGACTGTTCAGTTACTGAAAGGGAAACCACAATACCAGTCACAATCAACAAAGAGAATGCCACAAGGCCTTTGGACCAAGATGACCATGGGGCGTTAGTTCTCCTTTGATTATCCATATTTCTCACTAATTATCTCTTAATTTAGTAAATTTGATAGATATATATAATACGTATGCACCAATAGCTGTCCAAAATACAGTCATACCCCCCCAAAGGTAAAACAAATCGTCTGAAGGAGGCTTATTGATATGAATGTAAAGTGTAAACTCACCATCAATTCCTTCAGGACCTGTAATTGTAATATTTACTGGATAGTCAAATTCTTCTTTCGTGAAACTTGATCCTGAAAAGCTAATCGAATCTGTTTCCGCCTCAGGGTCATAAGTATGAATTTTAGTAAGACCTGTAGGGAACTCAAAAGTGATAGTATCATTGGTCTTACCGCTAGGATAATCAAAAATTACGTACCAATTAGTTCCTATTTCAAAAACTTTATTGTAATAAAAAGTGTGTGAAGTCCCACCCTCTTGTTGGACAAATTCAGCCTCGTGAGTCATACAGTCTTTCTCCCGACAATCTGCAATACTTGAGCCTGAAAATAACAAGATTGTTAAAATTAGTACTAATAATCTCATACTTTCTCCATTTTAGATTTAAGAATATCACATTCCATTTTTTCTATTTCCATCCTGAACTTGAAAAGAAAAATAAAAATAAATAAAAAACCAAATAAACCTAAGTAAAGCCCAAACCTAAGCGAAGGATCTAAACTTCCTTGATCTTCGGTACCAACTATAACTGGATGGTGTGACCTCAAATATCTTGAGGAAAGATATGATAACGGAACCATAAGTATACCTGACAAACCTAGTACTGCTGCATTTTTCTTAATTTGTAACGTATCAGGTTGTCTTCTATACACAAAGTAAGCAATGTAAAGTAGCCACATTGCAAGAGTTGTTGCTAACCTCATATCGGTTAGAAATCGATTTACTATATCTCCACCCCATTCTGCCTTCATCCAGAAAGTCCCTGAAGCTAATGACATAAAACCAAAAACTATGCCTAATTCAGTTGAACTTTTTGCTAACCTGTCTGCGTATTCTGAACCGTTGTAAAGGAAAAACGTACTGCCCCCAACAACCATCAAAAATGAGAGATATGTTATCAATCCACTAGGGACATGCAAATAGAAAAGCTTTTGAGCATTAGGAGCCGTGAAAAATCTTGCCGGACCTGTTTCTATTAATGCAAAATAAAGAGCACCAATAACTAATGAAAAACCTAATATTCCAAACAGCTCTCTTTCGTACTTCACTTAGTTTTCCACTCCCTAGGATAAGTTCCTCTATCCATAATCACTCTTTCAAGTTTAACTGCTTTACCTTTCTCGTTTTTCTTATCTATTATTTCTTTTGCATCAATAGTTGCTCTACCAAGAGCAATTGACTCCGATTGACCTGAAATTAATGAAACTAGTTGGCCTCGCTTAAGACGCTTAGACACAGCTGATATACCCGGAATTGCTAAATCAGCCCCGTGGCAAACTGCATCAACTGCAGAATCTTTAACCTCTATTTTAGGTAAATCTACTAACATGTCTTCTAATGGCCTTAATATTTTTTTCATCATTTCTTCATCGGAGGAAGATTTCCAACTTTGAAATATATCATGGGCTTCCACCAAGGAAAAAGAGTCTTGTAAATTAAATGGTCCTGATTTAGTTCTAATCAATTGCTCCATTACCCCTTTAGTGCCTATTACTGAGCCTATATCTTCACACAGATTACGGATATAAGTTCCGCCCTCGCACTCAACTCGAAAAAGAACTGATTTAGAATTGTGCTCTAAAACCTCTAAATCGTATATACGCCTAATTCTTAATTCTCTTTTAACTGCAGCTTGAAAAGGTGGAATTTGGTAAATAGGACCAATAAATTTAGCACACACTTCATTCAATTTTTTTTCACCTGGATTCTTACCCAATCTTAAATGACAAATGTATTCTTTGGAGGACTCTTGCAAAACTTTTATGACCTTTGAAGCCTTGCCAATAGAAACTGGTAATACTCCTGTAACATTAGGATCTAAAGTACCTCCATGGCCAGTAGCCTGAAGTCCGAAAGAATCTCTCACCCAAGCCGCAACTTGATGAGAAGAAGGGCCGGCTTGCTTATTTATAACTACAATTCCAGATTCAAGAAGACTTTGAACGCTCCTCATACTAGGTGGAGTTCCATAAGGTGCATTTGTTGATGAGGATATTTTATGCAAACTATCTCCCGAATAACCAGCTTAATATTCCTGAGGTTGGAACTGCCTTGTTAGCATCGTATAATTCAGCCAACTTTTCAGGAGACAACTTTTCTATATCATCTGAATCCAACTCTTTTAATTGCTCTAACTCATCGGAATCTAACCATACTCCATTGCACTGGAGACAAACATCAATTTCAACACCACCAACTGATTCCATGTCCATTATAGATCCACAGCCTGGACAAAGTAAACTTGAATCTGAATCAACACCTAAATATTTTGTAGTTATGTTGTGTAAAGGTCTGTTTGAGGTCAGCTTAAGCAATTCACCCTTGTCGAGGTACAAACCATTACAAGAGGAGCATACATCTGTTTCAACTGACCATAATCCTTTCTTAAAACTCTTTTTTTCAAGACGTTCAAAACAATGTGGGCAATCTCTCTTCATCATTTTTTCTCTTCTTGGCTCTTTGAACAGTCCCGACAAATAATCCTAGTGGAATTCCAACCGGGCCCTGTCGGAACAACTAGAACTTTCTCACAAAAATAGCAGTTTCCTTCAAATGCAGATTCTTTTCCGGTAAATTTAGGCAAAACTTATCACCACATGTATAGTGTAAAGAGGGTGAATAAAAGCTTATTCTACTACGGTGAAGCATTTATGGGGGCTCTTAATGAAACACTCAGCCGCTGTAGCTCAGTTGGGAGAGCGCGGGACTGAAGATCCCGAGGTCGCCGGTTCGATCCCGGCCGGCGGCACCAACCTGATTCGCCATATGACTCTAGAAAACTACTACT
>JBJLCC010000032.1:0-5820 GCA_045567855.1 Candidatus Poseidoniales archaeon
AAAATGGTGATGGAACTAGTGGTTGTGGTTCTGGTGACACTTGTAGACGCGCACCAGTACAAGTTGATGCATCGTATTCTTTCTTAACAGAGGATAATTCATTGATGAACAGTATCGTTAACGTCACCGGTGCAACTTGCTCAGTTTCTCCAGACTTACCTGATGGATTGACTATCGCTCAAGACACATGTACAATCAGTGGAACTCCTCTTGAGGAAACTCCAAGTACAACATATGTAGTAAGTGCCGAAATTGATGGCAATACTTACACAACTAGGGTTAGTCTTTCAACTTATTATCCAGACTCTGATGGTGATGGTTATTTCGATTACTTAGATGATTTCCCTGATGATCCTACCGAATGGTTAGACACAGACAAAGATGGAATTGGCAATAATGCAGATACAGATGACGACGGTGATGGTTTAACCGATGTTCAGGAACAAAATTCAAATCCTGTAACAGACTCATTAGATCCAGATACAGACGATGATGGCTACTGTGATGGTCCGATTTCAGTCATTATTGACGATGTTCTCATCTGTGAAGCAGGCCCAGATGCTTTCCCGACAGATCCAGATGAGTGGAATGATAATGACGGAGACGGAATCGGAGACAATGAAGATCCTGATGACGACAATGATAACATCCTTGATGTTGATGAAATAGCTGACGGAACAGATTCTTTTGATGGTTGTTCTCCTGATCAGAATTCAACTGCTTGTGACATAGATAATGACGGATTACCAAAAGGTGAAGAAATCGTAATAGGAACTAACGTAACCAATCCAGATACAGATAGCGATGGATATTGTGATGGTCCTCTTACAGTGATTGGAGTTTGTATTGGAGGCGATGACTTCCCATTAGATTCTGGAGCTCACAAAGATACAGATGGTGACGGTATGCCAGATAATCTAACAGGCCCTTCAATCTCTGATCCAGCACTTGTAGAAGATATGGACGACGATGGTGATGGTTTAACCGATGTTCAGGAACAAAATTCAGACCCAGCTACAGAAACATTAGACCCCGACACAGATAATGATGGATATTGTGACGGTCTTGTTTCAGTTACAATTAACGGTGTTTTCATTTGTGAGGCAGGCCCTGATGCTTTCCCATTAGATCCCTCTGAATGGCTAGATACAGATGGAGATGGAATTGGCAATAATGAAGATCTAGATGATGATGGTGACGGTTTGAATGATACATTGGAAGATGTAAACGGAAATGGAACTGTTGATGCAGGTGAAACCGATCCTCTGAAGCCAGATACCGATGGAGATGGCTTCTGTGATGGGCCAGTAACTATTGTAGATGTCTGTGAAGCAATCGATGCTTTCCCAACAGACGAAACAGAATGGTTCGATACAGATGGCGACGGCATCGGTGATAATTCAGATCTAGATGTTGATGGAGATGGAGTTGATAATGGGCAAGATGATTTCCCATATGACGCTTCAGCAAGTAAAGATACAGACGGTGACGGAATGCCTGATACAATCACAGGTAATTCAACATCAGACCCAGCACTAGTAGAAGACTTTGATGATGATAATGATGGTTTAACAGATATTGAAGAAGACGTAAACGGCAACGGAACTTTTGATGCTGGTGAAACCAATTCATTAAACGCAGATACAGATGGTGATGGCTATTGTGATGGACCAGTAACTATTGCAGATGTTTGTGTTGCAGTTGATGCCTTCCCACTAGATTCCAGCGAATGGTTTGATACCGATGGAGACGGAATTGGTAACGAAGCCGATCCTGACGATGACGGAGACGGCTTGAATGATACCGAAGAAAAAGCTCTTGGCTCGAACCCATTAGTCAAAGATTCAGATGACGATGGTATCCCCGATAATTGGGATCCTTTGCCAGTTGATCCAGATGGGGACGCAGACGGAGATGGAATCCTCGATAGGGACGAATACAATCCAAATTCAACAACAGGTAATCCAGCAGATTCGGACGGAGATGGTGTGAATGATATGCTCCAAGGAGTGGCATCTACAAACGCAACCTCAGACTCGGGAAGAAGCTTTGACGAATTCTGTTGGTGGTTCTTGTTGTTATTATTACTTCTTTTGATACCGTTAATGAAGAGGCAATATGATAACGCATTGATTTACACACCTCACATTGTAGAATATACAATTGGAGCAAAAGAAGACAAAATCATAATGAAGCCTTCATTACATGAAACTGCTCAAAAATTCAGAGAGTTTACTAACAGAGGTAAACTAAGAAGAGTAACCTATGCAATTTCAGGCAATCTCGTAGATGGAATGGATATTGATTCCAAGACAGGAATTATATCTGGACATCCAAAGAAAGTAGGAACTTACACAAATGAAGTTATCATGAAGCATTCTAAGGGCAAATTCCTAGGAGAAATCAAATTCATAGTAACTGAGAAAGGTAAGGGAGTAGAGAAAAAGGAAAAACCAGAAGTAATTTTAACTACTAATCCAGAGCCAGAGAATGCATCATCCAAACCGGACTTTATTGGAGGTGCAGGAACTAAGATGGATCCTTTCGTTCTATCTCCAGCTAAAGGTCTTGAACCTGGTGAAGAAATTTCATCTAAACAAGTATTGACGATATCAGGATTGAAGCCAGGTGGAGTTGTAAATGCTAAAGATTTGAATGCCAAGGATAACGGCAAAAGATTCTCCGTAGTTTCAGAATTGGATGATTCTGGCGCAGCTTCATCATTGAAAGTTGATGACAATGGTAAGATTAAGTTCAGAATCAATTTCAATGACGATAAACCAAGTATAGATGGTGCAGAATATGAAGCACTAATGAAACTTGGAACTGCTTCGGTGTATGTCTCATGGGTAGTAGAAGTGATGAAGGAAGAATCTGAACCGGAACCAGAACCAGAACCTGAACCGGAGCCAGAGCCTGAACCAGAACCTGAGCCTAAGCCAGTAGTAACCGAAAAAGAAGTGAAAAAGAAAGAAGAACTTGAAAGGGTGAAGGCTAGATCCGAATCAATAGATTTCAAAGTAATCGGTGTTGCTACCCAGAGTACATTAGCTAGCGAAGTCGAAGGTGGAGCTTCTGAAGTGGAATTAGCAGATGCTTCAGAGTTTGAAACTGAAGGTTCAGCAACAATTACAGATGCTGACGGTAGCGAAACATTCACTTGGAAAGGTAAGCAAGGAGATCAATTAACAGGCGTAGCTGGAATTACTAGGACCTTTGTTGCAGCTTCTATTGTTGTATCAAAAGATGATCTACAAGTAATCAAAGGAATAGGTCCTTTCATTGAAGAGAAGTTGAATGCTTTAGGAATCTATACCTACAGGCAACTTGCTAATATGACTCCAGAGTTGGAAGACCAAGTCAATGAAGCAATCGAATTCTTCCCTGGCAGAGTTAAGAGAGATCAATGGGTCGCTCAGGCCAAGATTTTGATCGGTGAAGATGCAGAGCTCGATGAAAAAGCACTCAAGAAAGCTGAGGACTTAGATAGAGTTACAGCCAAGGCTGAAGGTATTGATTTCGGTATTCTAGGTATAGCAAGTGCATCAGACAGAGATAACTTGCAAGAGATTAAGGGAATAGGACCTTTCATTGAAGAGAAATTGAATGCATTAGGAATATTCAAGTTCTCACAGATTGCAAAGATGACCTCTGAAATTGAAGAAGAAGTAAACGTTGCTATCGAGTTCTTCCCAGGAAGAGTTAAGCGCGACGAATGGGTTAAACAGGCAGCTGAATTAGCAAAATAGTAAATATTTCAAGACTTAGCATTTTATAGGCACTTTCCGTGCGAGCGAAGGCATGTTTTCAAAACGCATAATATCAATGCTAGTCGTATTGAGTTTCATATCTCAGGCGCTTGTCGTAGTAGACACAGATTCCTACTCATCAGTAGTAGTTGAAGACTCCTCAATTTTAGAAGAATTGTCAGAGCAAGATGGGGCTAGAGCTTCTCCTTCTAATCTTTCCGTTCCGTTTACAGACTTTGCAGGAGGCACAGGTTCTTGCTCGTGTATGGGCGGTACTACTTTTACGAACGGAAAAATAATGATTTTTGCAGCAGATAGTGACAATACTACTTATGGAGGGTATGACAAAGATTTTCAATTATATGTTACTGACGGAACACTTACTGGCACCTCTATGATTAAAGAGATTAATGAAGGTGGAATACCAGTTTCTCAGTTTAATTCCGGAATATCGCATACGTGGCACAATGATGTTTTGTATTTTGCACTTGACGATGGAATTCATGGTAAAGAGTTTTGGAGAACTGATGGTACTGAAGAAGGTACATATCTTGTTAAAGATATTAGAGAAGGAGAAGTTGGATCTGAACCATCAGGATTTGTTGTTTGGAAAAATCACATTTATTTTAAAGCAATGGATTCCACCACTACAGGTTATGAGTTGTGGAAAAGTGATGGTTCAGAAGATGGAACTGCAATGCTCAAAGACATTTATCCCGGAGATAATTGGGATGAATCGAGTAATCCTGGAGGTTTTAAGGAATTCAAAGGCAAACTTTACTTCTCAGCTGAAGACGAAGATCACGGTAGAGAATTATGGACGACTGACGGAACTGAAGAGGGGACTGTCTTATTTATGGACATAGACTCTCGAGAGGGAAGTACTGGATTCGAATACAGTTCTAGCCCTTCTAACTTTTTAATTTTCAATGATTTCATGTATTTTTCAGCCAGTAATGCTTCTGGTAAAGAATTATGGAAAACAGATGGTACCATCGAAGGTACAGTCTTAGTTAAGGATATAGTTCCAGGAACAACAGGTAGCGGGATTCGAGGTATAGTTGCATCAAATTTAGCTACTAGTAGATCGGGCTACGGTAAATTTGCAGTAATGGATGATCATTTTTATTTTCAAGTAAAAACGTGTAGTTCTGAAGATTGTTTCAATCTCTGGAAATCGGACGGTACTGAAGAAGGTACAGTGGCCGTTACCAGCTTTGAAGAGGGTGATGACATTCAGATATATGCAACTTACCGAGGTGGATATGTTGTTGGAGAATCTAAAATAGTTTTTGTTGTAGAACATCATGAATATGATGAAGAATTATGGATAACAGACGGCACTCCAGAAGGAACACATTTAGTTAAAGATATTAATGTTGATGATGATGGCGATGGAGGAAACGATGGTGATTCCCAAATCACTCGTATAGTTGCAGGTTCAGGCGATATTTTCTACTTTAGTGCTAACCCTGGAGTCGTAAATGAGGATGCATTATGGAGAACCGATGGTACTGAAAATGGAACTTATGAAGTAGGTAGTTTGCCTATAAAGGGAATAAGTCTGAGTGGGGTAGGACATTCAAATTCTGGAATGACACCTTTTGGTAATCATTTAATTTTTAGCGGATTTGTAAGTTCAGCTGGCGGCGCATGTGCTGTGGGTTGTGGAGAAGATTTCTGGATTTTACATAATATAAGTTCTGGTTTTTCCCCAACACCATCCTACACAGTATACACAAATGACGAAATGGATCCTATTACTTTTGAAGTTCCAAATCTTCAAGTTTCCTACAATGGTAACGGAACCGCATGGATGGTTAAGGACGTTAAGCCAGGAAGTTCTTCTGGACACCCTCACGATTTGACTGCTGTGGGCAACATGTTGTTCTTTTCTGCATTCCTTGGCGATAATACTGACAATGAGGAATTATGGAAAAGCGATGGAACGGCCTCAGGCACGGTGCTGGTCAAGGATATCAACAGCGGAAGTGATAGCAGTTCTCCTGAAGGCCTAATAGCTGTTGGTAACACACTCTATTTTACAGCCGATGACGGAACTAACGGACGA
>JBJLCC010000033.1:0-29965 GCA_045567855.1 Candidatus Poseidoniales archaeon
TCACGGTTTTCACTGTTTTGAAAATTATGAAAGATTACGCTCCTTTCATGTTTACGCCACTCGTAATTATGTTAGCTTTGAGCGTTGGTATAGATCAATCTAGCTACGGGGCTAGTGCCGAAGAAGGTGACGATGTCACTCATGTATATGTAAGCGGAGGTACAATGTCCGAACCTTACTTTGAATTTTACACAGATTCTGAAGGAACAACTCAAATTAGTGAACTTGACATTGCGCACACACATACTTTTCACAGACTTAACGGAGCTACAAGTCACCCATTCTATATTAGTGACTCTGGTTACGAACAAGAATCCAGTGACGAAATAACATTGACCGGCGATGGATCAAGTAATTCAGGTATAACAGGATCAGAAACTTTTACAATTTCGTTTGAAGATGGTTTTACTATAGATGATACATTGAGTTTTTACTGTACTGTACACTCTAGCATGATTGGTGAATTTTCACTTACTGAAACAGTTGCACTATCCAATATCCCATCAACCGCAGATTCCACTGGTGATCACACTTCATTGGTTGCAGCATTAGCTCATGCAAACTTAGTAGGCGTACTGTCTGGCGATGGACCATATACAGTATTTGCACCTACAGATTCAGCTTTTGAAGAAATAGGACTGAATTTAAGCGATTACGATACAGATGAGGAGAATGAAACTCTAGCTAAAATTTTGTCTTACCACGTAGCAATGGGAAGTGTCATGGCAAGCGAACTTGAAGATGGAATGGAAATCAATTCGTTAATTCAAGAGCCAATTACAGTAAATATTTACGGCCAAGGGGCAGTAGTTCTTAACGGGGAAGCAAGTGTTACAACAGCCGACGTGGAAACATCTAACGGAATTATTCACATCATTGATAAAGTTTTGTTGCCACCGTCAATGTCACCAGACACTCCAAGTGAAGGTGAAATATGTTATGACATGGACACTCACACAGTTGACTTAACAAAAACAGCGGAAACTTGTGAGAAAATGTGGATTTCCGCTGTAGATATTCCTACCACGGCAGCAGCTACAACCATACACACCTCTCTAGTGGCAGCAATTGCAAAAGCTAACTTGACAGAAACTCTAAAAGGTGAAGGACCTTTCACTGTATTCGCTCCTTCAGATGCCGCCTTTGAAGATGCAGGTATTAATTTGGATGATTTCGACGCTGAGACTCTTGCAAACATCTTGACTTACCACGTAGTAAGCGGAAAAGTAATGTCCACTGATCTTTCAAACGGAATGATTGCCACCGCACTAAATGGTGGTACACTAGCTTTCAGTATCTTCGAAGGTAATGTATCAGTCAACGGAGCTAAAGTTATTCTGGCAGATGTTCCAGTTAGTAACGGAGTAATTCATGTTATCGACAAAGTAATGATTCCACCAGCAGGTGAAATTTGTTACGATATGGAAACACATACTGTAGATGTATCTAAGACTGCTGAAACATGTGAAAAGTCATGGATCCCATCCGTAGATATTCCTACTACAGCTGCAGCAACAACTGTACATAGTTCATTGGTTGCAGCACTTGTAAAAGCTAACCTAGTTGACACATTAAAGGGTGAAGGTCCTTTCACTGTGTTTGCACCAACGGATGAAGCATTTGCAGCAGCAGGAATTAATTTGGACGATTACGATACAGATGAAAAAATTACTGCACTTGCAGGCATTCTGACCTATCACGTAGTTAGTGGTAAAGTCATGTCAACTGATTTGACAGACGGTATGGAAGCTACAGCTCTTAGCGGCGATATACTAAAGTTTGCAGTCGGCGATGCAGTTTTAGTTAACGATGCAACCGTAATCATTGCGGATGTTCCTGTAAGTAATGGAGTTATCCATGTTATCGACAAGGTACTGATGCCAGTCAAGGAAGAAGAACCTAAGGAAGAAGATTCAATGCCTACATGCGATCATGTCATAGGTCTTGATTCAACAGGATATGCCTACAGCCCAGCTTCTCTAACTATTAAGGTAGGGGAAACTGTATGCTGGCAATGGACAGATTCAGCTGACTTACACAATGTTGCCGAAATTTCTTCAGAGGGAGACCAAATGAGGAAGGAAGGAGGAGTTTACAGTGGAGAGACAGCAAAAACTGTTGATTTCAGACACACCTTCACAGAAGTAACTACTTTCCACTACATTTGTGAACCTCACGTAGGAATGCAAATGGTAGGTAAAGTAATAGTTGGGGAAACATCAACAGATTCTGAAACAACAGCACCAGCCGTTGAGAAAGAAGAAGACACACCTGGCTTTGGATTAGTACTGGGTGTATTCGCAGTTATCGGCATAGCACTGATATCACGTCGTCTGTAAAGACAACACACACTAGGGAGCGCTCACCCGCTCCCAACAGTGTATTGAGAGAATGTTTAGCCTTTCCTAAAAAAACTTAATCTATATATACGCTCATTTCTAGAAAGAATCATGAACATAAGCAGACTAGCAGCGCTAGCAGTAATTTTCATGATGGTTTTGAGTGCATTTGTAGCTATCCCAGCCTACAACGCAAGTGCAGAAGAACATGACGATGAAGAACATAATCATGATGATGATAATGGTGGCCACAATGACCATGGCCTTCCATCATTTTCAGATTTGGATGAAAACGGCAACGGTACCATAGAATTTGATGAATTTATGACCATTTGTCCAGAAGACGAATCTGAGGAGCATTGTAGGGGTATTTTTGATCAATTCAGTGGCGATGATGACGTCATAGATGAAAACGAGTACCAGAATTTTGCTTCAAGTATTACAGGTCCTAATGATGGCAATCACACTATGATGGTATGTTATGACATTGACTCTCATGAAGTTGATTTTTCAATTACCTCTCAAGAAGATTGTGATGCAGCAGGTCTAATGTGGGTTTCACCAAATAGTGGACCAAATGGTGACGGCGTTCACAACAATAATGAATGGAGAATTCAAAATTTTGACGTTGTTTTTGAAATGGAAGATTTGGGTAACTGGCTTGTAAAAATAAAAGGTATTTACCCAGTTGAAGAATCCGATAGATTTAGAGAAGATGTGGCACAAATGTGTGAAGATATGATGGGAAGTAACCCCGGTGAAATCACAAAAGAGTGTTACGAACATTTCTTAACGATTGAAGACAATGACGACCACGGAGACAGCCATGGTTGTCCTCCAGGATTATCTGATGATGATTGCATAGCTATGCAAGAGTGTCAAAACGCAGGTTTTAACATGTCTTGTCTCCGATTTATGTACAATTATTGTTACGAAAACCCTAACATGTGCGATGATGAAGACGAAGGCAATGAAGATGACGACTCTAATTTCATTAACGATTTATTTGCGTATGAAGAAGGACATGTTACAGCTGAAGAATTTTTATCAAGTGACGGAGTGCAAGATTTCAACGACGAAATGGATATTGATGAAGATGACGGAAATGTCTTTGACGCTCACGATAACGGTCTTTACGATTTACAAACATTTACCGCAGTTAACGATGGGGAAGTTTCTATTGAAGTGAATTTCCTCTATCCAGTATACAAAGAGCCTACTTTCATTTGCGGAGATGGTGAAACCAGCATACCATTCTACCAAGTAAATAATAATGAATCAGATTGTGAAGATGGTGCAGATGAACAATGGTATGATAGTAACACACCAGATGATTATTCAGATGATTGTCAAATGTGGGACGATGAAGACTGTGAAGGAGATGAAGTTAACTGGTTCGACTGTCATGACGGTAATACAATCTGGATTTCACAAGTAAACAACGGTGAACAAGATTGTGATGACGGGGAAGACGAAGGTTGGTACAACAGTCCTACATCATGGTTTGGAGATGTTTTCTTAATGGAAGGTGAAGTTACTTCTGAAGACATAGGTACCGAGTTAACATCTGGTGATATTATTACTCGCAACGGAAATTATTGTGACTGGAATGATGATAGCGAGGTTTACATTAATTGCAGAGATTTAGTCGTTGCAGATTTAACAGCCGGTTCCTCATATACGGTAGTGACTAAAGGAAATGTGGAACACGATCACTCAGATGAGGATAATGAGATTGTTACATACGGAACAGGATCTTACAATCATGTTATGCACGATTCTACAGGTGAACATATTATGAACATTACAGGTAATGTAACCGACGCTTCTCCTATGGCCGATTTCCTCGATGCTAAGACTATTAGTTACGGTCTTGAATTTGTCATGTATCATGCTGAAACTTTTATCGTTGACGAAGGAGGGTTCAAGGGTACGTTGACTTCTTATGGATACGATTGTGATGAATATAATGGGAACAAAGAATGTTACTCTCAAAGGGGTATGCTTTTCGTTTATGATTCTTTCGATACTACAGATACAAGTGCTGGTTTAATTGGTTCAATAATGCCGTTATCTTACAGTTTTAGTGATGAGGAGCCAGACTGCCCGGACGATATTGATTCCTGCAGTGAAGTTCAAATGGAAATGGACTTGTCACCAGGAGACTACGTTATAGTGACAACTTCTCATACATATACCCAAGGAGGTAGTACGCATGGTTTCACAAATGTTATTCATGACGAGGGTGGTTCAGTTAGAGATGAGTGGGTTGGTTTGCTAAATTCTTCATACTATGATTATGATGAAAATGGTGAGCAAAATGTAGTACCAGGAGACGATAGGCTACATTTCCCAAGAGCTGAAATTGAACCTATGGAAATGGAATTGGAATGTACTGATGAGGAAACTGGCGAGGTAGTTTCTTGCGATGGGTTATTTATGATGTTTGCTCTTGCTTTCGGTCTAGCTGAGAACATGACCGCTTATGAAGATGGCGAGATTGATGCAGCAACCGCAGCTGATAATATTAAATTATTAATGTACATGATGGTAGAGCTTGGTGTCTTTGATAATGAAGACCACGACGATCATATGTCACTTGATGATTTTGATATTAGCAGTTGGGACAGTACTAATGATCTTCAAAGCATTGTTGATTGGTATAATAATCAATATTATCATCATGACAGTCATACAAATATGACAGTTGATGAATTCTTGTCTATGTGTGAGGGTACCTCTGAGGATGTTAATGAAGAAGTGGCACAATGTATTTTGGATAAAGCATTGAGCATGATGCCTGGCCACGATGATCATGGAGACCACGATGACCATGGAGACCACGATGACCATGGAGACCACGATGACCATGGAGATCACGATGACCATGGAGACCACGATGATAATGACAGCGATGACAATCCAGCTCTCCTAGACGGAATTACAGGAATTCAAGACCCAGAAGATGCAGGTGATAATTGCAGACCTTCAGCTAATGACCCTCATTTAATAGGAAATGTTGAAGACAACAAAGGCAAACCATTGACCTGTAATTTTGAATTCAAACTCCGCTTCGAAGGCGTGGATAATTCATTAGATACTCATGTTGCTTACATACCATTCCAAGCTCAAGATACTTGGACATTAAAGATGATGAATACATTAGGATACGAAGTTACTAGCTGTGACAACTGTGAGATGAGTGATGATGGGCTCATGAATGGTACAGGTCCAGTAAACCTCACTTTTGGTAAGGTGGAGCCAAAGCCAGAACTTCCAGATTGTGACTACACAGTTGAACTATCTGCAGATGGTATGGCTTTCGATCCAGTTAAGCTAGCAATTAAGGTCGGAGAAACAGTTTGCTGGCAATGGAAAGACGCAGCAATGGCACACAATGTAGTTGAATTAGAAGCCGAATATGATGCTTCGATGAATTTAACAGGTGTTGACTTCGGATTTAGTAGTGGAGAACCAGCAATGACGGTTGATTACAGGCATACATTTACAGAAGATAACAAAGTACACTACTATGTTTGTGAGCCACATGCTCAATTAGGTATGGTTGGTCAAATTACAGTTGGCAATGGAACAGATGATCCAGTGCAACAAGCTTTAGAGGATAATGAAGTACCAAGTATCGGCTTTGTAGTTGGTTCATTGGTATTAGTCGGCGCAGCAGGCCTACGCCGCAGAATCCACTAAGCCTAAATAACTGGTTAGTAACCCTCTGTTATGACAGAGGGAATACCAGTAGTCAGAATGTATACTGACAGTAGTGGCCACACTAGATTTGCCAAGATGCAAATACCTATAGAACCGAAATCAGGCCTAGGTTCAGTAGGTTTATTTTCATCGTTATTAGTGAACAAAAATTTAGGAGATAATTCTGGTGACGTCAAAACACAATTTGCGGTAACTCCAGTTCCAGCGAATGTGGAAGGTGAAGGTCCCAAATTAGCACATACGGCACCTAGAAAACAACTAGTGCTATCTTTGAGTGGTTGTCTGGAGTTCAAAAGTTGCGGAGTAGATTCAGATGATTTTGAGCATAAGGTTGTAATACGTAGAGGAGATATTTTACTTGCAGAAGATTTAGAAGGCGAAGGTCACGTATGGAGATTCATTGAAGCCCAGGACGGTAGATTCTATCCTTGGGTGAGATGTTACATACACTTAGGAGAAGAATATGAGCACTTCACATCTCAGCTAATCCCAGTGATTGAGCATTAGGTAAATACTTTTAATTACAGAGCACCAGAAATCACTTATGAGTGGCGCATATTCATCGTTAAAACGTTGGCAGCTTTCAATGTTTGCATTTTTTGCTTTTTTCATCTTTATTTTTGCTGGTTTTTCTCCAGATTTAGGAAGAGAAATGAGTCAAAGGGAAGAATTCTCTTATCCTGATAGTGATGTTTGGCAGGCATCCGACAGAGCAGAGGAAAATATGCCGGAAGAATACTGGCTTATTTTCCAAATTGTGATGGGAAACTCTCTTGACTCAGAAGACCATAATACTCTAAAAATGGATGTTTTCAGAGAGACTGTAAAACGGAATGATAATCTCAGGGCTGACAATGTAACTAGCCAATATTTTGATACTAAATTTAACTGGCAAACTTCTCAAGAAGAATTATCTTCCATATGGGGAATTGCAGACACAGTCCGTTCCATAATGAATAATGAAACACCTTTGACTTCGGTCATTGGTTATACAGGTCCTAATTTTGATAGTGCTGAGCAAGAACATTTAACTATTGTTCTCAATTCTCTTTTTAATTTCCAAGCGGATGACGCATCATTTCCTTACAGAAATATTGTTTCTCCAGATTTATGTGTTTTGGGAGATGATGGCTGTGTTAAACCAAAGGATGAGTTCGGCAATGCTACTGCTTTCATCGCTCAGTCAGGTACAGAATGGAAATCTAAAGGATTTTCAATGGTCGGTGAGGCTAATTCCTCGAGACTTTACGCAGATTATCCAAGGCAAAGAGGCGACTATGAGCATTTTGAATTTTGGGAGCAAAAGGTGGATGCATTTTATCTAGAAGAATTAGACTCCGATGAAGAAGTCAACTTTTATTCATATTTAGCATTTGGATTAGAACTTGAAGATCAAATTAATTCGACAGCTCCACTTATTGGTCTTTCATTTTTCCTTATGGTTGCTTTATTGTCCTTTTACTTTAGAAATATTCTTGACGTTCTTGTCAGTGGCTTAGGTTTAACTCTTGTCATGGTATGCATGACAGCTAACTCATTTTGGCTTGGATTCCCTCAGACACAATTAGCCGCAATGCTACCTATTTTGATGCTTGCTTTAGGCGTGGATTTTGTTATTCACAGCCTTACAAGGTGGCGTAGACTGACCTTAGAGAACCCACTATTTTCTAGTCACCCTAGAGAAGCTAGCATACTAGGTGCATTTGCAGCAATTAAGTCCCTTCTTCCCGCCTTAGGTGTAGCAACAGTTACTACTGTAGTTGCGTTTGGTACAGCTACCTTAAGTGCAATTCCAGATTTATTCGAATGGGGAATATTAGGTCCATTGGGAATTATTCAAGCTTACCTCATTATGGGTGTTTTTGTTCCTGTTCTCAGGAGTATAATCCCTCCAAAAGAATCGAGTTCTGAACCCTCTTCAATGGGGCAATTTTTTAGTGTTAAGAAATTATCTTCGTTGATGGCAAGCAAATCAATGCCAATGTTAGTTATCTTCTTGATTATTAGCGTTGCTTTATCTCCAATAGTACTTGGCAATCCAGAGTCTAGATTTGACGTTAAAGATTACGCAGATAATGATTCTAGGTTCATTCAGACTGTCTCATTAGGTCAAGCAACTTTTACTGAAAACGGAGAGCCGGGGTACTATCTAATTGAAGGAGAAAATCTCGCCAGTTATGAGACTGTAGTGCAGATTGACAATATGGAGCAAGATGTTGCCACATATAGCCCAAGTGCAACTTGGCTCGGTAGCATTCCATATGTTGTACGTACTCAATCTCTTTTAGCTCTTAATGTTCCTGGTACGGGGTATGTTCCTGAAACAGTTGACCCTCAAACTGGTTTTCCAACATCCGACGATGAAATTTCTAAAGTTCTAAATGATGTTTATAGGAATGGTACAGTTAATCTAGAAGGTACTTTTAGGATTTCACCGTCTGAGGCTAGGGAATTATATCTTATAGAAAATGGGAATGTGACCATGGCTAGATCTTGGTTCCAGGTAGAAAGACCAGATGATATCTATGGTTCTATGATGGATTTAAAACAAGATTTAGAGAATTCAGCTTCTGGTTTAGAAGAAATTAACGGAGTATCAGTTACAGTTGCAGGTTTAAGTTATGAAAGATATGTCTACATGTTAGAAATTACAGATAGTTTCCAAGAAAGCTTGGTAGTTGCGATTGTTCTCGCTTTCGTAATTGTACTTATAGTTCTCAGAGATGTAAGATTAAGTTTGATTACTATTCTTCCTGTAATTGCAATAACATTGTGGCTCAGAGGAGGAATGGTACTCTCCGATACTCCAGTGAACTTGGTTACAGTTCAGATATCTAGTCTGGCAATAGGTCTCGGCGTAGATTATGCAATTCATATGGTACAGAGAGTCCGAGAAGCTCGATTTGAGAATCCTTCAGGTTCTCAAGAAGATTGGATGGAGGAAAGTTTAGATGAAACAGGTAATAATGTTGCAATGTCAGCGTTCACAGACTTCATTGGTTTTATGGTTCTTGCTCTATCAATCATGCCTCTTTTTGTGACCTTCGGGCTAATTATGGCAGTAATGATTTTATTGTCATTTGTAGCTGCAGTAATTATGCTTCCAGCATTACTCTATCAGTTTGGTAATTTAGAGTCAAGTAGTAATTAGAATCCGCTTCTTTTGAATTTTTTATCTAATTCATCAGGAGAAATGGTCATTACTGTAGGCCTTCCGTGTACGCAGGCGTAAGGATTTGGAATAGATTCCATTTCCCTTATTACAAATTCCATTTGTGCCATCGATAATTTGTCTCCTGCCCTAAGTGCAGAATGGCAAGCTACAGAGTACATCATGTGTTGGTGCCTATCCTCTGCAGATTTCATTGAACCACTTTCGACAACATCGTCAATAGCTTCCCTTATTCGATCGGGCTCGGATCCGGCTAATAGTGCAGGAACGCTGCGTATCATAAACGAAGAAGGGCCAAATTTCTCGGCCTCAAATCCCATTTCATTTATTTCAGGTAGCATCTTTTCGAAAGCATTTGCTTCACTTTTAGATAATTCTAGAGAGATTGGAGCTAATAAATTTTGACTTCCTATTCTCTTAAATCTCATTTGATCTTTTAACCGTTCATACATTACTCTTTCGTGAGCAGCATGAAAATCAATAATGAATACTCCATCCAAACCCAAGGCAACTATGTATTTATTTTCCACAAGCGCTAATGGACGCATTGTAGGCATATTTGTTTCTTGAACATCATTTTGGTGAAAATCGACTTCAAATTCCTGTTGGAAGGAATCAATATTATTCAATTGTCTTGGTTTTACTTTATTATCATTAACGGCAGTAATACTGGAGAATGTTTTAGTATCGCTCAAATCCACATGGGCAATTAATGCATGCTCAGCTAAGGTCTCGTTAATTACAACTCTAATTTTTTTACTAACAACTTCTTCTTTAGCTATTCTGACTATTGTTTTTGCGGGATGTACATTTACATCCACATTATTTTTTGGGATTTCTATGAATAGAGCACCTAGTGGAAAATGTCCATCATGTAACAAACTTCCGTAAGCGCCCTTAATTGAATAACAAATATTTCGAGCTTGTACAGGCCGTCCATTAATGTGAAGGTATAGTCCTGAAGTAGTCTTACGTGAAATTGCGGGTTTTGTCAAAAACCCTCTCAATTGGAAATCTTCACTATCTCCCTTAAATTCAATTAATTCTTTAGCAGCATCATTTCCCAAGAGAACGCCAATTCGTGTTTTCAAATCAGATTCTGGAGCATCAATTATCTTTCTTTCTCCGTGTGTAAGTGTGAAAGAAACATCAGGTCTTCTGATTGCTTCTATGGTAACTATTTTTACAGTATGTTGAAGTTCAGTTGATATTCTTTTTAGATATTTTGATCTCACGGGAGTATTGAAAAACAAATCGGCAACTTCAATTTTAGTTCCTTGAGGTGTTGCTAAATCCTCAATTACTAATTCATTTTCACCTTCTATAGTTATTCGAGTACCTATTTTGTCGTCTTTTGTGCAGGTCGTCATTCTCAGTCTCGAGATTGAGGCAATTGAAGGCAAAGCTTCTCCACGAAACCCAGAGGTATTGACATTTTGTAAATCATCAAATACTCTTATTTTTGATGTAGCGTGCTTTTTGAATGCATTTTCAGCATCAACCCGATCCATGCCTTTTCCATCATCTCTAATCACAATTAGAGAAGTGCCGCCTTCCTCAATTCTAATCCAGATATTTTTAGCACCAGCGTCTAGGGAATTTTCAACAAGTTCTTTAACAACAGACGCAGGCCTTTCAATTACTTCACCAGCGGCAATCTGATTGATAGTGTGCTCATCTAAAATTTGGATTTCAGGCATTAATGTTAACTCCCAATTGTCCCCCCTCTAAAACACTTTTTTCACAATTATTGATTAGAGTTTAATTTTTTAAGACAGATGTTTATAGTGTTTTATGGAAGAAGAAGACATAGTTATTGAAATGGAGGAAAAATCAGCTGAGATTTTTAAACCAAATGACAAAGGTTTCTTCTCCTTGCTAGGCGAATCGTTTAAGTTTTTTTCGCTCCATTTGCCTGCGATAGCAACAATCGTAGTTCCAGTATTTCTCGTTGTTGAATTTTTAGTACCTTTATTAGCTATCTTCATTCCAGATTTGGCGGATGGATTAACAGGTTTTGAATTAATAGATGATTCTTTGAGTTGGCTTATAAGAGAGTTAATTCTTGCATTGCTTGCAGCAATAATAGGAGGAATAGCTTGGATTGCCACCATTCGAGTAATAGCTTCTTCGATAAGAGGGGAAAAACTTCCTCCAATTCAAGCAATGAAAGATGGAACGGCAATGCTTCCAATGTTTGTAGTAACAGCTATTTTGTATTATTTACTTGTCTCCATAGGTTTTATTCTCCTGTTGATTCCAGGAATTATAGTAGGAATTTATTTTATATTTTGGCAATTCAGCTATGTTTTGAGAGGAAAAGGTGCCTTTTCAGCTTTAACTTACAGTAAAGATTTAGTCAGTGGAAATTTTGTTAGAGTCTTCCTTAATGTTGCAGGAATCTGGATTGTTATGTTTATTCTTAATGAGTTTGTGATTGGTTTGATAGCAAGTAATGTAGCAAACTTAATCGGAGAAGTAGACAGCGTTCCCTACCTAATTGTTAATGCAATTTTCACAGCCTTAGGCAAAGTTTTTGAGGGTGTTCGAATAATTTTTATGTTATCTCTTTTTAAAGATCTTGAGAAATCTTAAGCATTATTACCAATTTAAAAAGCCCCCTTCTTTAGAGTTCTATGAAGCACGTAGTTTCTATCTCAGATTTGAGCAAAAAACAAATTTTATCTATTCTTAAACGTGCAAAAGAGTTAGTTCCGGTTGCAAAAGGTAAGAAAAAATCTAAGAGCCTTGATGGTAAAATTTTAGCTACATGTTTCTTTGAACCTTCTACTAGAACTCGTTTATCTTTTGAAACGGCTATGCAAAGGTTAGGAGGAACTTGTATTGGTTTTGCGGATCCTTCAGCTACATCTCATTTGAAGGGAGAAACATTAGTTGATGGAATTAGAATGGTTGCAGGATATGCAGATGCAGTATTATTGAGGCACCCTCAGGAAGGTTCAGCACGTTTAGCTTCTGAAAATTCAGAAGTTCCATTAATCAATGGGGGAGATGGCGCAGGCCAACATCCAACGCAGACATTGCTTGATTTATTCACAATTAATGAAGAAATGGGTAAAATGGAAGGATTGAATGTAGGTATGCTGGGAGATTTACGATATGGAAGAACTGTGCACTCCCTTTCGCATGCTCTAGCTAAATTTAACAATAGACTAAGTTTCATTTCTCCTGATAGCCTTTCTATGCCAAGTTACGTAACAGACGATTTATCTTGTGATTGGTCTTCACATAACTCAATTGAAGACGTTCTAAACGATCTAGACATATTATACGTTACTAGAATTCAAAAAGAAAGGTTCCCAGACTTAGAAGAATACAAAAAAGTAGCAAGTGCTTACATAATTGATTCAGATTTATTGAAAAATGCAAAATCGAGTATGAGAATATTACACCCTCTCCCTAGAGTTACAGAAATATCAACAGATGTTGATGATACGAAACATGCAGCTTATTTCCGTCAAGCTTTCAATGGAGTGCCAGTTAGAATGGCCCTTCTAGAACAATTAATCGGAGGTAAAAAATGACTGATAACCTGATGAGAGTTCAGCCAATTAGAAATGGTACAGTTTTAGATCACATAAAGGCAGGTAGAGGCAGGAAAGTCTTAGATGCCTTAGATTTGATCGATAAGGGAACTACTATTACGCTTCTGATGCACGTTCCTAGTAAGAAAAATTCAAGTAAAGATGTAATCAAGATAGAAGACAGAGAATTAAGTGAATCAGAATCTCAGAAATTAGCACTTTTATCTCCAGGTTCTCAAGTAAATATAATAAGAAACTTTGTAGTTGCAGAGAAGAATGTAGCTGAATTGCCTGAATTAATATCAGATATGGCCATATGTTCCAATGATAACTGCATTAGTAATAATGAGAGAGGAGCAAAAACAACTTTCAATATAATTAATGGCGGTTCTTTGAGCATACAGTGTGTTTACTGTGGTCGTAAAATTGCAGAAGATAATATAGAATTTATCTAAAATCGGTCGTCTAAACTTCCAGATTTAATTGAAGCTTGTATTTCTTTAGGATCTTTTCCTTCACAGCTTAGCCCCATAGATTTTGCAACTCCTAAAATTTCAGATGTCATTGCTTTGATGTCTCCACCAGTTAATCCAGGTCCTTTCTGTTTAGCAACAGTAATTGCTTGATCAAGAGTCATGTCTGCAGCAACTACAGAACCAGCTTCTCCAGATCCTTTCTCTATCCCTAATACTTGTTTTATCAAAGATGAAGCTGGAGGTGTTCCTATGTCTATAGTAAATCCTTTTTTGTCATCTATTTTGATTTTAACAGGGACTTGCATTCCTGCCATTTCTTTAGTTTTTGAATTGATTTCATCAACGACATCCTTTACATTAACACCAGTTGGTCCTAACGATGGACCTAGTGGAGGTCCTGCGGATGCTTTGCCTGCGTCTACTAATGCTTCTATTGTTTCGCCCATTAATTTACCTCTTTTTCTAGAACTCTTACGTGATCTCCTCGAACAGTTATTGGAATAGGAACCATTGCTTCAAACAGCTCAACAGTAACTTCTTCTTTGGCTTGATCGATACGCTGAACCCTGGCTTTCTCTCCTTTGAAAGGGCCAGCAATAACTTCTACAATATTTCCTTCCTCTATACCTGTTACAGCAGGAGGTGGTGTTAAGTGCGGAGTCAATTCTTCAAGTGTTACAGTGCCAAAAGTATCAGGTTGCTTAGAGCGACCATACCCTACACCTTTGTTCATAACCATACCACGTGCGTGTGTTAATCCTTTCAGATTATCGCGCAAAGATTCAGGACTATCGGTTTCTACAAAAATAAAGCCACGAAGCTTTGGAGGTGCCAATATAGCATAAATTGGTGCTCCACTTCTTCGTACTCTATCAGCCAGTCTTTCACTAGCAGTTCTCTCGTGTCCGATCTGAGATTTCATAGTGTAAATCTGGGTATCGGACGAAGGTTCGTTAGCAACCTCTTCAGTTTCTTTTTCTTCTTCAACGAATTTTGCCATTTTTAAATTCCTAATAAGTCTGCAACAATAGGTGGAGCTTTAAGCCACAAATAATATACAATAAATCCAATTAAACCAACAATTCCGATTCCAATTCCAACGACCCACGAGCTTTTTACAAATTCTTCATTAGTCGGCTTACGGGCCAATCTTAAAACTCTACCATATTGGCCTCTGCCAATTCTCTTGAAACGTTCTTCAAGTCTCTGTTGCGTTTTCCATACTCTGTTGATAAAGCTCATCTTGCTAATGTACGAAATCTATTCCGTATTTACTTTGCATTCCGTCATCTACTCCGTCGGGTGGTCCCAATATCTGAGAAGACTTGACACCAGTAACTACAAGCATCACACGAATTTGATGCTCGAGAGTAGAATCTATCGAAGCTCCCCAAATGATTCGAGCATCTTTATTAATCTTACTATGAACTTCTCTTACAACCTCATGGGCTTCCTGAAGCGTCATATCATCACCTCCAGTAACATTTACCAAGGCACCTTTTGAATCTTCAATATCTAATTCGAGTAACGGCGATGTTAATGCAGCAGTTACAGCATCAGATGCACGATTTGCACCTTGCCCTTCTCCCATGCCTATCATCGCAACACCTCCACTTGACATTATCGAGCGCATGTCTGCAAAATCAATATTCACAAGTCCGCTGTGGGACGTAATTTCAGTCATACATTTGATAGCATTTCCTAATATCTCATCAGCTTGTCTAAATGCTAAATTCAGAGGTAATTGTGCGATATCCTCAGTTAGTAGTTTATCATTAGGTATAACAATCACAGTATCGGCACATTTTCTTAATTTTTCAAGACCTATTCTTGCGTTTCGAGATCTTCTTGCACCCTCGTTACTAAATGGTAATGTAACAATTGCAATTGTTAACGCTCCACTTTCTTTAGCCAATTTAGCTATAACTGGTAAGGAGCCTGTACCGGTGCCTCCACCCAGACCTCCCGTTAGAAATACAATATCTGCATCTCTACATGCTTCTAATATGTCATTACGGGCTTCTTCAGCTGCCCCTTCACCAACATTTGGTTCAGATCCAGCACCTAACCCTTTAGTCAAAACTTTTCCGATTAACATTCTGTGAGGAACATGTGTGTTTAAGAGATGTTGAGCGTCAGTATTTACGGCCAAAAGTTCTAGGGACGTCATGCCCTCTTTGTATAGTCTAAGCAGAGTATTATTTCCAGCACCTCCGCTTCCTATGATGAGAATATTTGTTTGCAATCTGGAAACTAGAGCTTGCAATTCACTCTCATCAGTTTCGCCTGTAAAAGCTCCTTTATCGGCTAGAGCTTCTTGCAAAGGGTCCTCATTCATTATTCAATCGAGTTTAGTTCACTATATAAAATCAATCTATCTTTTTTCGCGACTAATACCTTATTTATAGCGTTGGATTCTAAATAAAGCAATGAACAAATCGCTCTTTAGCGCATTTCGCCGAAAACGAGTGATTACTTTTTTAGTATTTTCAGCCCTTATTCTTCAGATTCTTCTAGTTCCAGCAGTAACAGGTCCAGCAGTTATACAAGCAGATTACGGAACTGCCAAAGAGCTAGATACTTTCTTTGAAAGCGTTAATCAGCGAAATGATGAAGTTGATGAAACAGTTGTTAATGAATTGAACTTCCTACGTTCTCTTCACGAAGGAAATGAACTTGATTTTTCATTATTGGATAACAGGGAAGTTTTATTGAATTCTAAAAATGAGAACGATAATGTTAACGCTACAGTAGATTATGAAAATGTAAATTATGATTTTTCAGATAGAGGGTTAGTTCCATTTGGAGTAAACGATCCCGAGCCTATTAGGGCAGATATAATCGAAACAATGCTAGGCGAAGCTGATTTTTATCAGGAGTCATTTTTGGGTTCAGCAGCCTCATTATTTACAGATACTTACTTGATTTATTGGGCATATGATGCTAACGGTAATGGTGTCATTGACATAGGCGGATGTGGAGATTCTCCTCTACCTGGTGAGCCTTGCGAAGAGGGAGTAGAAAATGCTAACTTAATTTCAACAATATGGGGCGCTTCTACAGCTATCTTATCTGCTTGGTTTGAACAATTTGGTTTCGAAGGAGTTGCAGCAGCTCTAGTGTCTGCATTAATCAATGGAATTGACCAAAGTGATACTTCATGGGAGACAATAGATGTTAATGAAGATGGTATAAACGATATTAGAGTTAGACTTGTTCCAGTAATTAACGATATCATTAATGATCAAACAGATTTAAATCCAATTAACGGGGATGTTGGGATTGAAGCGAATTTAGGAATAGCAATTGAATTTCAAGAGATTGGAAATAGTCTGAGTCAACCTTTGGATGTGGCTATTGTTAGAGGTTTAACATATCAAGATGAAAATAATGATGATCAGACTTATGTTTGGGGAATTAATAGTCACTTTAGCTCAGGTGAAATTCCGGCTGAGTATTCTTTGGGAGTAGTAATTGAAGAATTTGTTTTCACAATAGGTCCTGACAGCGGTGGAATTGGTATAAATCCAGGTGACGCAGATTTTGTAAATGCACCCTATGAAATATCAGTTAACATGAATAATGTTTCAGGAGATCCCTTCAATAATGGAATTGATTCTCTTGATATTGCAATAGGTTATCTCAAATATAATTGGAGTAAGGGGACTTTTGCTAATCCCGGTGATGCTTTAGAAGAGATTACATTCATTAAAGCTGATCTCTCAAACCCTAGAGGTAAAGTTCCTGATGAACTTAGAATCAGATTAGTTTCAAAAACAGAAGATGGAGTTGAAAGAGACTCTATCGAGTTATATGCACCTTCAACTGAGACTAAAGAATTAGATGAAACTAATAAAAAATTCAATTTAGGTTTTGAGTACTATGAATACAATGTTCAACCTTCAGATGGTTCAGATTCTTTCTTATCGCACATTGTAGCGGATGTCGAAGGAGTACCTGTCTGTGAGATAATTTTAGGAGGAGACGAAATTTGTCTTAACGAATTAAATATGCCAGAAGCTTCTTTATGGCTAGAAGTAAGAAATGAATCGACCTCAGAAAGGAATTGGACAGTTATTGAATTTCACACAACTGAATCTATTGATTCGATTGTTTATGGCGATTATGAGTATTATACTGAAGATGGCAGAGAGCCTACATGGACCGATCATGATTATAAATTATTCACAGGGTTAGAAATTACTAATTTACCTGAAAGCTTAGTACTGCAAGGAAATTTAAATCTTGATGATTCAAATGATAATGCATTTGATGATACAGATCCAACTGCGGTTGATGACTCTGCAGTAGGTGGTTTAATTAGCGATTTATTATTAGGTTTAGCAGGTCGAATAGTATATGTTGGTGATTTATTACGATCAATTCCTAAAGCAGTCTTGCAGTCAACTATTGGAGAGGGAGATGGTGAAGTAGATGTAATTATGAGAACTAGAGAAGATGAGTTGGCTTATTTGGAAAATCTTTTCGTTTTCCTTACTAGCGATAAGTATCTTGATTTAGATGATGGTAGCGGTGATGATTTCTTTGCAATTTACAATCAGTCAGCTTTCCTAGATAGCAATGCCCCAAACAACCGCTCTTCAGTTTCACAAAAGAACCTTGACTATAGTTTTAGCGCACGCATTACAGAAATAGGAGATATTAGTTTTTATTCAAAGGATGGTTTCACTAATGTTTCTTTAGATATGAAGCCTTCCCGTGATAAGCCATTTAGGGTTTATTTTGAAGGGATAAGTAATAGTCAGGAAACTACTCACTGGGCTAATATAACATTGAGTAATGTTCCTTCAAATATTAATCTAAACATAGATAATGGTAATCTTCAATATGCAGGAGGAAATAATTCAGATCAATTAATTGATCATATTACTTTTACTAGTTTTGCAGGCGACATATATTCGAGAATTCGCTTAGAGCATCTTCCAGGTTCAGCTGAAATTGTGAGTTCTGAAGGTAATCTTAGACTGGTTACGGACAGTTGGTTTAATTTTTCATTTTTAATAACTAATGTTACAGAGGCTGGAAAGGCCACAGGATGGGTATGGGATACTTCTAACTATAATGGAAGTTCAGTTATGCTTTATCAGGATAACATGGGTCAGGATAATGAGATAGCCAGTTTATCAGGAGATTTAGATTGGATACAGTCTTTGCGGCTTGACGGCGATGGTTCTGGAGAATTAGCAGATTTCAAAATTACACATAGGCAGCCAGTTCAGTTCAAAGTAGGTGCCATTGACGACACAGAGTACGAGGAAGACCACAAAGGCCTAGATGCCTATGTTTTCATTGACAGTCTTCCTGCTGAAATTGTAGTAGCAGTTCCTCTTTTGAATTCAACGGCAATACTTGGAGGAGATGTCTCTGAAGTGAATGATTTAGAAGATGTTGCACAATTTATTGAAGCTTTATCTGAATTAGGTAAGGCGCTGGTAGATACTGTTGCCGGATTATCAATTAATCTAGTTACTAACGTTGAATCATTTGAAACAGTTGCTCGCTTCTTTTATGATGTTGATGAAACCGTTTCTGTTACTGCCTGGGTTGACAAAGGTAATATTTCGTTGTTAGACGAAGAACCAGTATGGGTCGAAGGTCTTTGGTCTAGCCAGAAAGACATCGGCGATGAAACAATTCTTGGAGCTCGTATGCTCTTCAAAGATTTACCACAAACAGTAGATGCCAATTATACCTCCAGAGGAGATAAAATTGATTTGAAATTAGAATTAGCCGATTTCAATTATGCAGATAGATCGGATTACATTATTTTTAGAGAGGAAGGAATAATTGGTCCAGAGGTAACTGCATTCATAGAAGGAATTCCAGCAGGGTTGGATTTAGAACTAAATGCAGATTTGGTTCTTAATGCAACTGTAGATAACTTAACGTTAACTGGAGATATACAATTTAAAACGGATCAACCAGTTGGACCTATTTACTTAGTCATAGATCAAAAAGAAGATGAAAATCCCTATCATCTCGAGGCTTTGATTCCAAGATTGCCAAGTGATATGAATCTATCATTAAATATTCAAGAAAGTAATTTTGGAGTAAATATTAGTTCTAATCAGCCTATTGATTTTTTGGCTTTAGATTTGCAACTTGGTGAAACAGAGGGGCTTGTAACAAATTGGGTTGAAGGAGTATCTCTCAACATGTCTGATGAGGGAGCTATGGATGCTAAAGTTTTTATCACAGGAATTTCTCCTAAAGTTTCACTAAACTTGTTAGACGTTGAAGAAGTAGGTACTACAGTTGATGTAGTTCTTGAAGATTTTAATAACGATTCTCCAGCGATGGACAGTATATTGGTTGATGTTACAAATTTCGGAAATAGAAGTGTTTTATTGAGAATTGATGATTTACCAGAAGAGGTTGATCTCAATGCTTCAATCTTCTTATCAGACTTGGAGGATTCTGAAGGTCCAATAATTGGTAATATTTCTTTACTAACTAACAAACAGCTAGGTTCTTTATTTGCCTCAATTATTGATGAAGAGTCTGAAACGAATCTTGAGATCTCCATTCCTGAAGTTCCAGAGAGAGTTAATTTAGATATTGAATTGGGTGATGACATATATGCAAACTATAGTTCATCGAGTGCCCCTTCAAGAATAATTCTAGGAATAGAATCAGGTAACACTACAGATATGGATACAGCTTGGACTCATGGAATTTTATTGAGACAGGACGATAATGGCGATGTTCTCAAGATGTATTTAGAAGGAACTTTAACATCAGCTAAATTATCAACTGAGTTTGGAGAACCTGATAAGATTAATTTAGATTTAGGAGATTGGTCTCCAGTTACTCCTTGGATTTATTTAGACATAAATAGAGGTAAAAATGAGACAGCTATAGAATTGTTCTTGGATGAAGTTCAACAAAATAATAATATTAAAGCTTATTTCCAAACGGGAAAAACTGGTGATCGTGATTTAGATGCAATTTTTGACATTGAGCAAACTGGAGGAATAGGGCGAGCTTATCTTAGAACGCACAATATGACCAGACCATCCTACAATGAAGTTTATTTTTCCTCAGTTCCTAAAGATTTACGAGCAGATGTTATAGTTGGTAAAGAAATAGATATCATTTACAAGGCCGACCAAGGTATGGATTATGTTTGGGTTAAAACTGCTAACAGAGATTATGGTTCTTGGAAATCAGCTCAGGCCATAGTTCATGATGTTCCTGAAGAATTTCATATGGGAATTAATCCTAATCTTGAATTTGATATGGATGAATCATTTGTGTTTCAAGGATTCCCAGATTTGTTTGTTACAACCTCTTCAAAAGAGATAGATGTTATGTTAATTGTTGATGAAGGATACACAGGAGGTCACTCAGGTACTTTTATCGATGTAAGGAATGTAGGCGATAATACTACAATGATTTTAGATGGTGTGAACTACATAATTGACTCACCCCAAGGTATCGAAAGTGCTTATTTAGTAACAACAACATCTCCTGCAACTCCTCAATTTCATTTAGATTATATGGTAATACATGCTAAAGAGATAAAGCATGTTGAGATAATCCCTAATCAGATATTCGGCTTATATCCAGTTTTTGAAATGCTTAATAGCGAGGGTGGCCAATTATCTTTTGCAATTGGAGGAGAACTTACATTGGGTCCAATTCAATTAGAAACTTCAGCAGTCATGATGGATCTTAGAGTTAAGGAAGTTGGAGGATACAATATTCTACCGACATGGCTTGGAATACAAAAAAATGGAATGGATACTGAATTCGGAGATGATGAAAAACACTACATTATGCCAGAGCCAGGTATGAGCTTTATTTCTTCCATAGGGGCGACATTATGAACACAGTAGAACAACGTAAGGTAGTAGGTAAATTTGCGGTAATAATTGTAGCAGTTTTACTGGTCTTATTATGTTATTCTTATTTTCTTCCTAGGACAGAAGTGGAAATAGATACAGTATATCATAGCTCATATTCAGGTTTATTTGTTCAATCAAAAGTAAGTAATACTGGAACTAAAGAGATTAATGATCTTAAAGTAAAATTAGCAGTCTGGAATTCTACAGAGTTACTCGAAAGTGAAACGCATTATCCTGGTGTTTTAAGTCCTAAACAATCCGTAAAATTACCGGTATTAATTTTCGACGGACCTCATGCAGATTATTACGAATTAATAATATCAATGGAATTCAATTCGGATGAAGGTAAACAAGTATTAAATTATAATTACAAGATAGCAGATTATGGAAATTTAGCTTGGCATGATCAGTATTTTAGTTTTTAGTGCATTGCACTAATTTATTTATTTACAGCTCTTTAAGTAATTCCGACTCAATCCCGGACTTAACCCCATGAGCAAACATATAATTTCAGCTTCAGAAATGGAGCGATACGGCTATTGTCCATTATCTTGGCATTTAGATTTAAAAGGTATAGATGCAGAGGGTGATGAGGTAAATTCAGGGGTAGAAAAACATAAAGAGATAGGTAATTCCTTAACAAATTTATTGGTAGAAGAAAAGAAGTCTCGTGAGACTTCATCTACCTTGTTAACGGTTGTCGGAATGATAATGGCAGTTGTTACGGTTGCTCTTGTTATCCTTTGGATATCAACAGATAATTTACGTATTAACTTAGGAGTTATACTTTTAATAATTGGAATAGGCTGGATGCTTGTCGCATCATTTTTTCTTTACAAGCTTTTGGTTTCTACGGAAAAAATTGATAAATTAAGAGACGATTATAAATTAGGAGATGAGACTATTGAAACTCCAGATGGCTTAACAGACGATACGCCCATCCTCAAATCTAGGACTTATAACTTAGCAGGTCGTCCAGATTTTATAATTAAGAAGGATGAGAACCGTATCCCAGTTGAAATTAAGACAGGACGCCCTCCTAAGGCACCATTCTTTAGCCACATATTACAAATTGGAGCTTATTGTTTACTTACAGAGGAAACTTTTGGTAAGAAACCGCCATCTGGCCAAATAAGATATGGCATTAATAACAAACAACATGAGATTATTTGGGATGTAAAATTGAAAAGTCTTGTAGTTGAAAAACTAGAAGAAATGAATGATATTCTTGCAGGAAAATTGGAAGCTCATAGAAATCATAAAAGAGCAGGTAAATGTAACAGTTGTTCAAGAAGAAAAAATTGCCCTGAGCGCTTAGACTATAATTAACAGGCATACGTACTTATATCGTCTTTCCAATTATGGCACTCTATATGGTTCCTGTAAAAGTAGCTATCTCCGGTCAGCCAGGTACGGGTAAAACCAAAACTGTTCTGAGAATTGCTAAAATGGTTGAAGAAAAATTCAGCATAGGTGGATTTACTACACACCCTATAGAAGAAGATGGAGAGATAGTAGGTTATAATCTTAAAGATTTTATAACTCAAGAAGAAGAGTTATCTGCATCTGTAAGATGGGACGTTAAGCCAAAGCTTCCGGGCAGAAATCCAGAATCCACTCCTTTAGGTATCAGACTTGACGCAGTCAATAGAATTGCTACAGCCTCAGTTCAGAAAGCCATTGAAGAATCAGATCTAATCCTAGTTGATGAAGTTGGTAAGCTAGTTTCAGAATCAAAAGAGTTTAGTGCTGTCTTAAAAGAGGCATTAAAATGCGGAAAGCCCATGCTCATAACTATGCACAAGCGTTCCAGAAACCCTTTACTTCAATCAATAAGGAAAAGGGATGACTTAAGAACGCTTGAAGTAACTCCTATTAATTCGGCTATTTTACCTTCAAAAGCGGTTAATATTCTCAAAACTGGAATGGTTTGATCGAGCACCGAGAGGGTAAGGTAAAGTTCAAGGCAAATCTTTCAGGTAAAGATAAGGGTCCGGGGAAAAAGAAAGGGGTTTTCTATAATCCTTCGATGAAATTTAGTAGAGATTTAAACGTAGAATTTGCTAAAAAGTTAAACTTCAGTGGTATTTTTTTAGATGGGATGTCAGCTTCTGGAATCAGAGGCATAAGACTTGCGTTAGAATGCAATTATGATGTGGAATTTTGTGATACTTCTAAATTAGCAGTAGAAGCGATAAAGGATAACTTAAAATTAAATAACCTAAAATCGGAAGTATTTCATGATGATTTGCAGAATCTGGTAAAGGAAAGACAATATGATTGGATAGATGTAGATCCTTTTGGCACACCAGCACCTTACCTTGAATCAATAATTGAAAATGTTAATGACGGAGGAATTTTAGGAATAGCAGCAACAGATACTGCAGTTCTTTGCGGTGCCAAACCATCAATTTGCTTTAAAAGATACGGCGCTTATTCTATGAGGAGAGTGGCAGCTAAGGAAGTGGGAACAAGGATATTATTAGGGAGGATTCAAACATTAGCTACAAAGTATGACAGAAGTATTGAAGCTATGTTATCTTACTCTGAAGGACATCATTTACGTGTATTTGTAAAAGTTACAGAGGCAAAGCCAGTTTCTCTAAAATGGCTTAATCAAGATATGGAAGTTTTAGATACAGAATCTGCAGGATCTGCAGGGCCAATTTGGATGGAAAAAATAATAGATTCAGATTTAGTTCCGGAAGATTGTGATGGGCAATTGGGTAAATTTTTTGATATATTAAGAAAAGAATCCGAAGGTCCACCAGGTTTATTTGATATAAATGATATGGCTAGGGCAGCCCAAATAGGGCAAACTCCTAAAAAATTAAAAATCGTAGAATGTTTAGAAAAAGACGGTTTTTTTGCAAGTACCAGTATTTTTTCGCCAATTGGAATTAAAACAAATGCACCCCACGAGATGAGGATAAGAGCAATTGAAAATGCCCAATCTTTATAATGACCCTTTTTGTCCGACAACCCTATGGAAGTTACAGTAGTAAACAAAACTAAAAACGAATTAGAGTTTGAGATTCATGGCGCAAGTGAAACATTACTTGGACCTCTTATGAACCACACTCTTGCAAATTCAAACGTTGAGTACGCTTCTTACTACATGGGTCACATAGTACTAGATAATCCTAAATTTTATGTCCGTACAAAGAAAGGTACACCGAAAGCTTCAGTTATGAAAGCAGTCGAAAAAATAATCGCAGACATTAAAGTCACTGCTAAAGCGATTTCAAAGTGAATGGGTTTAGTTAGTCAACATATAGTTGGCTCAGAGTCTTTTTTTTCAAAGACGTCAGGCATAGGCGGGAAGCTCAGAAAAAAGTCAGAAGATTTTATTGTTGAAGAAGTAGTCTCAATTCCTGGAAGGTCTCATTGGATATGGATGCAAGATAGTTCTAATGGAAAGCACCAAATAGTAAAAATTAAAGCTAAGAATTGGGATACCCATGTTTTAGTAAAAGAATTATCTCGTAAATTGAACATAGGTCAGAAATCTATAGGTTTTGCGGGGACTAAGGACAAGAGAGCAATAACCAATCAGCATTTCTCAATAAAAACTTCAGTGAAAAATTTGTCTACTATAGATCTAGAAAATATAGAATTAAAGTTTCTACATAGTTCAATAAAGCCGATTCGTTTAGGGAACTTGGTTGGAAATAAATTTAAGATAAAGGTTACCAACTCTTCCAATAATAACCATATTAAAAATATTTTTTCAGAGTTAAAAGGATTTTTCCCGAATTATTTTGGAGTACAACGATTTGGAGCTGTAAGGCCTATAACTCATATAGTAGGCGAAAAGATAGTGCAAGGAGATTATGAGGGAGCCGTTCTTGATTATCTTACACTTAGTTCGCCCAATTTTGCAGGACATGAGGGGCGTGAATATCTATTGGAAACTAAAGATTTTGCAAAATCAATTGAAAAGTTTCCACGACATATGTTGTTCGAAAGGCAACTTTTAGGGCATTTATCTAGAAATGAAGGAGATTATACTGGAGCTATACTTCAACTTCCTGAAAGCCTATCTAAGATGCTAGTTCACGGATATCAAAGTTTAATTTTTAACAGGGTTCTTGACATGCGAATTAAGGAAGGAATAGATGCCTGCCTTCCTCAAATTGGAGATTACATTATGCCTGCAGACGGTTACGGCGGACCTGATCAGAGGGTCACAATCGAAGTTACAGAAAGAAATCAGTCAAAATTATCGAAAAGATGTACCGAGGGGAAAGCTTGGATAGCCGGATTATTGCCAGGTGCTAACAGTGACTTTTCAAAAGGACGGCAAGGAGAACTGGAGAAAGAAGTAATGAATGATTTTAGAGTTAAATTTAAGGACTTCATAATTGAGGATATACCTGAATTATCATCTTACGGTATGTATAGGCCATTGTTTCAAAAATATAATGATATTAAGGTAGACTTTGATTCAGATGATCCAGTTCTCACTTTTTGGTTACACAAGGGTACTTATGCAACATCATTTCTAAGGGAAATAATGAAATCATCGGATGTGACAGTTTATTGAGGAAAATTAAGTGTGTTATTTTTGATTGCGATGGTACTCTAGTAGATAGTGAACCTTTGACTAACAAAGTTATAGCTGAAATGGCTGGTGAGCTTGGAATAGAAATGACTTGGGAAGAAGCAACTAAGCTATGGGGAGGTAAGACAATAGATGCAGTTGTTTATGGGATGAGAGAAATGTCAGGAAATGATTTGCCTGAAGATTGGGTTCCTAGGCTAGTGCAAAAGGTTTCTGAGGCTTACAAGTATGACTTGGTGCCTATGGACGGAATTTCTGAAGTTTTGAATTCTCTGGAACTAGCGAAATGTGTGGCATCAAATGGAAGGCCAGGCCATGTAGAGAATTCGTTGAGATTAACCGGCCTCTACAAATATTTTGAAGGTAGGGTTTACACAGCCTCTGAGGTAGCAAATCCGAAGCCGGATCCCGCTCTTTTCTTGTATGCAGCAGATAAAATGGGGTTTTCAAAAGATGAATGTGTAGTTATTGAGGATAGTATTACAGGCGTCACAGCTTCAGTTAGGGCCGGAATACGAGTATTGGGATTAGTAAAAATGAGCTCAAAAGAAGAATTAATTGAAGCAGGGGCCGAACCTTTTACAAACATGCGTGAATTACCTAAATTATTAGGTTTGTAATGAAATCCAGTGTAAAAGTATCATCTATCTTAGTAGTGGGTCTATTGGTTGGAGCCCTTCTTAATCAAATGTTATATGATGCAGACTTAGATGGAATTCCTAATACTGAAGATGTATTTCCAAGGGACTCTAGTGAATGGAATGATAATGATTTAGATGGAATAGGCGATAATTCAGATATTGATGATGATAATGATGGCTTCAATGATTCAGATGATTTTTTCCCATTTGATCCGCTTGAAAGTGCAGATAATGATTTGGATGGTATAGGAGATAACTTAGATCAAGACGATGATAATGATGGTTTCAATGATTCAGAAGATTTAGATCCTTATAATGATTTAGCATTGAAATTTAGTTTTGAGACTGTTAAATTAATTGATAAGCAAAATAATAGACAAACGGCCCCTTTCATTTTTTTCTTATACCAAGGAAATGAGCAACTTAAACGTTTTGATAATTCAGGCAATCCTTGGTCAATTCCTTGGGAAGAAAAGTTTAACCTAACTGCGGAATTTGAGTACAATATTCCAGATAATCAGACTTTACATGAGTTCATAATTGTAGCACATTTTTTAAAATTCCGAGGTTCGGAGGAATTAGATATTAGTAGTTCCAATTCTAGTTACAGAGAAACTATAGTTTATGACTTAGAGGCCAAAGATTGGATTAATTCAAATGGAACTCTAGATGGAAGTTTAGATGATTCTAATGATTCGAATGATGCGGTTTTAGTTTTGGAAATAGAGGTTTTTAACTTTGGTTACCTTAAATCTTTCAAATGGACATTTCGTCAACTAGAATATCAATTTAGTTATAATTTTGATCCTGCAAGATATTCATATTATGTTAGCCAACCACATAGAATTTCTGAATATAGAGATTATCTTAATTTTGTTACAACTAGTGATTCTGAACTGTTTGAAATAGCAAATATACTAAATAATATGTCATCCGAACAAAATTTTTCTCTATTGCATAAAATCAATTTCTTTCTTAGTTTTTCCCAATCGCTAAAATATTCTGAAGATAATGTAACTGCAGGCGTTGGCGAATATCCGAGATATCCAATAGAAACCTTAGTCGATCAGACAGGAGATTGTGAGGATACTTCAGCACTTTTAATATCCTTAGTTGAAATTTTAGGCTACGATGCCTCCATAATATTAATACCCGAAGCATGGGATGGGTATGGACACGCAGCAGTAGGAATTAATGTTACTGGAGCGGAAGGAGTGCATTATGTACTTAATGAAGGAGCATCAGATGAAATCAGTTATTATTACGCAGAAACAACTGCCCCAGGTTGGAGGCTAGGTGAAATGCCAGATTTAGATTCTAATAGTGCATATATTTATGAGGCAAAATGAACGATTCAGAAATTGAGCAAGAGTATTTAGTAAAAGTGGATGACGAAGTCTACGGACCAATTTCTGAAAAAAGATTGGTAGATGATTTAGGAAAAGGGGAATTGTCAAAGGATGCAAGGTTTTGGGATGGTGAAGATTGGTTGCCTGTTGGTTTTTTATTAGAAAATAATCTTTGGAATGGTGACGATTGGGGCGAACCAGAAGAAGTAGCTAGAGAAGGCCCTCCGCTTCCAGCTAGTTTGGCTTGGGAAGATGTAAAAGTTAAGGGAAGATGGCTAATGATTTACGGAGATCATTTGGTACTTGAAGGAGGAGGATTCCGTAAGGAAGAGATAGCTTCTATTTTAATGGGAGAACCGCGTGAAGGTGGAATTCCTATAGTTAAAATATTAAATGTAAGTATAACGGCTTTCGATAACTATTCGAAAGTAGAAATTAGCAGCTTTCATAAAATGTATGAAGTTTATACTTTTGCCTGCAACTTAAGTAGTTCGGATACAGATGCTCTAGTCAAAGAATTAACAAATTCTGAGGTTAGAATTAGTTATTCTTAAAAATGAGGTTGTATTTTCTGCATGACTGCATCTTTTGGCATAGCTCCGACTAATCGGTCTACCAGTTGTCCATTTTTGAAAATCATCATTGTTGGTATTGACATAATACCATGAGCGGATGAAGTATTTGGGTTTTCATCAGTATTCATTTTTGCGATAACTATATTTTGATTTTCAGAGGCTATCTCTTCTAGAACCGGACCTAAAGCCTTGCAAGGACCACACCAAGGCGCCCAAAAATCAACTAATACGAGTTCATTATCGTTAATAGTTTTTTCAAAATCTGTGTCAGTTACTTGAATTGTACTCATTTTTTTTCCCGTAATAAAATAAAAAAATACTTACTACAACCCTTGTATGAGGAGCCTAGTTATAGCCTTTTTGATAGTTTTAAATCTTACGCAACTTACAAATAGAGCACAAGATAATATTAACTCATAAGAGGCAATTAACATGAAAATAGGAATATTTTATGGGTCAAGTACAGGTAATACTGAAACTGCTGCAGAGTTGATTTCAGAGAACTTTAGTGAGCATGATTGCTCAGTTCAAGATGTTAGTTCAATAGAACCAGATGATTTATTGGGGTATGACTTTTTGATTTTAGGTATTTCAACATGGTATGTAGGTGAAGCTCAAGATGATTGGATAGATCTTCTGGAGGATATGGATGGCATGGATTTCAATGGTGTAAAGTTTGCAATATTTGGTCAAGGTGATCAATTAGGTTATCCAGATACTTTCCAAGATGGAATGGGTATGGTTTACGAAAAGATGATTGCTGGCGGAGGTGTAGCCTTAGGTTTCACTCCCACAGAGGGATATGATTATGATGAATCCAAAGGAGAGATAGATGGGCAATGGTGTGGTTTATCATTAGATGAAGATAATCAAGGTGAAATGACAGACGAAAGAATTGAAGATTGGTGTAAGGCACTTCACGCTGAACTTTAATAATTTAGTATTCTAAAATTAAAAAACCGCAATTTGCCATCCCTTATCGACGACTTGACTTATTCTTTTTGCAGCTGAAGAGATTGTAAATTTGTAATCACCCATGGATGAAGTTAGACCTCTTTCATTTAATGAAGAGCCGCATAGAAAAATAGCACCACCGAGTTCATGTACAACTCCAATAGAGGTTTGTATCTCTTTTCTATAGTCTTCTTCACCTTCCTTTAGCCATTCAACTCCTTCGCCTTGTAGCATTAATGCTACATTTCTGGCATCACCAGTTTGATATTCAGCCATTCTCACAGCCTCTAATGCTCTTTTATGGTCGTTTTCACCGCTTATAATTATGTAAAGGATTCCTTTAGAGCTCATAAATTTTGAATAATTATCTTGGAAGCCATATCTCTATCTAGTGAAAAATTTCCTCGGCTATTTTCAACATTGTAAATATTCTTATCTGTTTTTTTAAGCATTAATTTGTTTCCAGGTTTTATTCCTTGTTTTTCCAATATTTTTGATAATTCGTTATCTTCGAATATTAATTTAACTGTGCCGGTTTTTCCCTCATTAAAATTACTTAATGGCAAATATTTAGGTTCACCATTTTCTTCTATATTTATTTTATGACAAAAAAGTTCAGACTCTTTTTTTGGATCTACGCCTAAAAATGTTGTAAGTTTATGTTCAACATCTCTTGTTAGGACGTGTTCCATTCTACAAGCTACTTCTGCAGCTTCTTCTCCTTCGACGCCAAGTATTTCAGTTAAAAACCGTTCA
>JBJLCC010000034.1:0-5507 GCA_045567855.1 Candidatus Poseidoniales archaeon
GGACAATTAAGTTTTTGAAGAGCTACTTTCATGATAATTCGAAGTGGCCTTCAGGTACTAGGAAAAGTTGGAAAACAATTGACCGAATTAGACCTGTAACAAAACTTAGTGATTTCGGTGACTAAATGAGTAACATCAAAAAAATATTGGAAGAAAAAGTATCTGAATTTAACAGTAGGATAAAAGATGAACCTAAATTTTCAGGAGTAATTGAAGGTAAAGAGAGAAGTATTTGTATTTCAGTTTCAGATGGAGAAAACTATACTACTAATCTAAAAGACATGAACTTGGAACCGTTCGTTGAGTCTGATAATAAAGATAAAGATCTTGTAGTAACTGCAACATCAGAAGTTCTTTTAGCACTAATTAGTAAAGAAATGTCTCCAATAAAAGCATACATGACTGGTGAATTGAAAGTTAAAGCTAGCTTAACTGACATGTTATTGTTGAAAAAATTATTTTGATTTAAGTGTGAATATTGAATTTGATAATTCAGCGATTTCTGAAGGCGTAAGAATCTCAGCTCTTAAATCCATATATTTCAAAGCTTTAACATCAATTTCAGGAAACGTTAGTTTTATGCAATTTCGTATTTTCTTCCTTCTGTGCATGAATATTGACCTGACCACCTTTTCAAAAGTATCAAAATCATCTAGTTTATAGTCAGGATTTCTACGGACTAATTTTACTACCTGTGAATGAATCTTAGGCTGAGGTTGAAATGCATTTTTTGAAACCTTAAATAATTTTTTTGTATCTACATAATGATTTGCCATTACTGATAAACGACCGTACACTTTCGAACCTGGCTTCGCAACTAAACGATTTGCAAATTCTTCCTGAAACATCAATATTGCTCTAGTCCACTTGTAATTAAATAATCTGAACAAGATTGGTGATGAAATAGAATAAGGTAAATTGGCTACAATAACATCTACAGAAGGCAAATCCCATGTCAAAATATCTCCCTCTATTATATTCGCACTATCTTTAAATTTTTGCTTTAGAACTACAGCTAACCACTTATCTTTCTCTATAGCTGTTAAGTCTCCTTTAGAGAACAATAATTCAGTAAGTGCACCTCTACCAGGTCCAATTTCTAATATCTTCTCTCCTTCAGATATTTCAGCAAAGTTTACAATTTTTTTTGATATGTTAGAATCTATCAAAAAATTCTGACCAAGCATTTTTTGCTTGCGTCGAGAATGGTGGGCCGGGGCGGAATCGAACCGCCGATCTTCGCCTTGTAAGGGCGACGTCATAACCCCTAGACCACCGGCCCAGATAAGGTCTTTTTCACACGAGGTTTAACGCTACAAACCATTTTTCTACCCATAGCCATTAGAAAGGCCCAAATAAGACTTAAAGTCAAAAAAATTACGGCTACAATAGATACTTATGAGGATTTGAGAAGACAACAGCCCTACCTCAATTATAAATACAATATCGTGTGCGAAGTGCTATGCTTCACCAGTTAGAATTGATGGGCATAAAACCCGCATCAGTTAAATCCAATCTTACGCAAGATGAATGGAAGAATGAGGAACTGAACAGAGAAGAAGGTAGATTATCCTCTAATGGAACTGTTATAGTGAACACTGGAATATACACTGGTAGGTCTCCAAATGATCGATTCATTGTTAAAAATGAGGAAACTGAAAAGCTGATCGATTGGGGGGATGTAAATCTTCCCTTAAGCGAAGAATCATTTGATATTTTAGAAAAAGCTGTTAAAAAGGAGATGAACCAAAAAGATCTATTTGTTTTTGATGGATATGCAGGTGCTGATGAAAGATATAGACTACCATTAAGAGTAGTTACAATGATGGCGTGGCAGGGACATTTTTCCCATAACATGTTCATTAGACCTACTAAAAATGAACTAGATAGTTTTGAACCTGAATTTACTATACTTAATGCATCATCTACAAACATTGATAATTGGAAAGATTTGGGATTAAATTCAAAAGTATTTATTGCACTAAACCTGAAAAAAAAAATGGCTATAATAGGTGGAACTGAGTATGGTGGAGAAATCAAGAAATCAATATTCTCTGCTTTAAATTTTTATCTTCCACTAAAAGGCGTAATGCCTATGCACTGCTCAGCTAATATCGGCGAAAATGAAGACTCAGCTCTATTCTTTGGACTTAGTGGAACTGGGAAAACAACTCTTTCGACAGACCCTAATCGCAGACTAATTGGTGATGATGAACATGGTTGGTCTGATAATGGTATTTTTAACTTTGAAGGCGGATGCTATGCAAAAACAATAAAATTAGACCCATCAAAAGAGCCTGATATTTTTAACGCGATAAAGCCCGGAGCTTTGCTAGAAAATGTTGTGACTGATGATAATGGAGTTGTTGATTTTGACGATGGGACAATAACTGAAAATACTCGCGTTTCATACCCTATTGACCACATTGAAAATATAGAGCCAACTGAAAAAGGTGGGCATCCAAAAAATGTCATTTTTCTAACATGTGATGCATTCGGTGTTTTACCTCCAATTTCTAAGCTCACCCCTGAAATGGCAATGTATCATTTTTTAAGTGGATATACTGCAAAAGTTGCAGGTACTGAGAGAGGAATCACAGAGCCTGTGGCTACTTTTTCGACATGCTTCGGTGCACCATTTATGCCACAATATCCTACAGTTTATGCTGAACTTCTAGGTAAAAAATTGAAAAAACACAATGCTCAGGCCTGGTTAGTAAACACTGGATGGAGCGGTGGCGCATATGGCACGGGAGAAAGAATCGATTTACCAGTAACTAGAAGGATGCTAACTGCAATTTTAGATGGCGAATTAGAAGATTCAAATTTTACTCCAGACCCTAACTTTAAAATTTTAATTCCAAACGAAGTACCTGGAATTGAAACTACCATCCTAAATCCTAAAAATACTTGGAAAGATCAGAATGCATATGACATGAAGGCTAAAGAATTAATCAGTCTTTTCAAGACTAATTTTGTCAAGTATGAAAGCTTTGGAAGCTACTCAAACGCTGGACCTGATTAAAGGTATTCAGAAACTAAATCTCTCTCAGTTACCAATTCTTCATTGGTTCTAGCTAATGCACCTTTAGCAAAATCATCGTGCTCATAAGTATCAATTATTTCGTACGTTCCTGGAGATGTCGTTCTAACTGGCATACCTGCCCAGACACCTTTTGCAAAGCCGTATTGTCCATCACTGCAAACCACAATTGAGTGCACATCTTTACTTACTGTGTAAAGACTCTGTATGTGATTAATTAATGCATTTGCAGCTGAAGCTGCGCTTGAAAGGCCTCTAGCCTTGATAATTGCTGCACCTCTTTTTGCTACTGCAGGTATATATTCATCACTCAACCATTTATTATCATTGATTACGCTAACCGCAGATCTACCTGAAATTAAAGCATTCGAATAATCTGGAAACATAGTTGGGCTGTGATTACCAAAAATAGCAAGACCCTTAACGTCTTCAACTAACACATCAGCTCTTTTGGCTAACATAGATACTGCCCTATTTTGATCCAATCTAGTCATCGCTGTAAATCTACTATTATCAAATCGATCGGATTGTGAGGCTGCAATCATACAATTGGTATTACATGGATTACCAACCACTACTATTCTACAATCGTCAGCAGCATTCTCTGCAATAGCTTTACCTTGTCCAACAAAAATCTTACCGTTGTCTTTCAATAAATCTGAGCGCTCCATTCCTGGCCCTCTTGGTTTGCTGCCAACTAAAAGACAAAGATTCGCATCCTTGAAAGCCTCTTCGGAATCTGATGTGACGATTATATCATCTAATAATGGAAATGCGCAATCGTCAAGTTCCATTGCGACGCCTTTTAAAGCTTCTAATGCAGGAGGAATTTCCAGAAGTTGTAGGGAAATCTTTGCATCTGGACCAAACATTTCACCTGCAGCGATTCTAGGAAGTAAACTATATCCTATTTGCCCTGCAGCTCCAGTTACTGCAATACGTATTGGACTCATGATTATCATTAGTAAATGGGGATGATAAAATTAACACCTTAATAGCCTAAATGTCCAAAACCCTTTTAGAGTGGTTACTTACTGTAAAAATATGAGTATGCCGATAACTGATGTGAAGAAATATGATATTAACAGGAGAATATATTTGCCTAAATGGGTTGAAGAGGATTTAGGTCTTGTTCCCGGTGAATGTTATGTAACATTCATTCAAAGAGGGGAAAATATAGTAATTAAGAAAGTTAGTATTAGTATAGACTAAATCGTTTCCTTTAGCCATTTCAAGTCACTTTGGTAGAGCATCCTTATATCCTTAATACCTAAGTGTAACATAGCTAACCTTTCTAGCCCTAACCCCCATGCAAGAACAGGACAGTCTATACCAAATGGTGCAGTAACTTCCGGCCTGAATATTCCAGCTCCACCTAGTTCAAGCCATTTGTCTCCGAATTTCACTTCAACCTCTAGAGAAGGCTCAGTATACGGAAAATAAGCGGGACGAACTCTTACATCATTGAATCCCATTCGTCGATAGAATTCTTTCAATACTCCAATTAACATTCCAAAATTTGCTTCTGGTTCTACAATAATTCCCTCAACTTGTGTAAACTCGGGTAGATGGGTAGAATCTAAGGCTTCTCTTCTAAATACTCGACCTACACTAAAAACTCTAGCTGGAGGTGTTGGATTATCTGCCAAATAACGAATAGTACCTACTGTTGTATGGGTTCTAAGAAGAGCCTGTTGTGCAGTCTCTTTACTCCAATTAGTTCCCCATCCTTTAGAACCTGTATTACCTCCATTTTCGTGGATCTCTTTCACAGACTCAACAATCTCTTTTTCATTAATCACAAAAGAAGCCGGTTCTGATAAGTAAAAGGTATCTTGTAATTCACGAGCTGGATGGTCTTGAGGGATAAACAATGCATCCATATTCCAAAATGCTGATTCAACATAATCTCCCTCTATTTCTGTAAAACCCATTTGTAAGAAAATGCTGCGAATATCTTCAGTAAATCTGGTTAATGGATGAAGAGTAGAGAAATCTTCAACCTCAACTTTAGTTTCAACTCCGTACCTTTGAAAAGATTTATCTTTCCATTCACCAGATTGAATTATATCGGGAGTCAGATCCCCAATTAAATTACTGTCCAAACTTTCTAAATCAAAACTATTTCCATCTTCAGTTAAAGCAAAAGTTCTTTCAATATCCTCTTTTGTGCTCAATAATTGTCTACCTTTTAGTAATTTTAATGATTCTTGATCTATTTCTTTTTCAGACAATGAATCTTTACTAAGTTTAACGAGCAATGGCTCATCTGAAGTTTCATCAACATTTCCTGTAGGAATTAATTTCAGCCCCTCCTCAGTTTTTTCCAAATCTGCAAATTTCTTTCTTTTTAACCAGCCAATAACTACTTTACTTTCGTCCTTATCTAAGGGAAGCTCAGATAGTAGAGAATCTCCTGCTTGATTAAGCCATTCTACTGCACGCCTTTCTGGTAAACCTTGCT
>JBJLCC010000035.1:0-5265 GCA_045567855.1 Candidatus Poseidoniales archaeon
TTCTAAAGGAAATATTACACATAACCAAATTCTTGGTGTATGTAAAGACGATGATTGTGCCACAGTCTATTTTACTAAAGTAGCGGAAAATGGTATAAAAATAGAGAGTTACAGTGACATAGTACTTATTGAAAATGAAATTTCTTCTTTCAACTTCTTAGTTAATATATCTAAGTCTGACATATTAATTAATAACAACTATTTGAATTTTGGTAACACTGGAATCTATTTAATTGAGGGTAATAGTGCAGTCATATCATCAAATAACATAAGTAATGGAACAACGTTAATTGAAGTTTTTGACTCCGTAGAAATTGAAATAGTTAGCAATAGTTTTTCAAACTTTGGGCACGCTTTCTTATCAACCAATTCTACATCACAGATTTATACAAATCAATACTTGGATGGAGAAACCTGCCTTGAGTTAATAGATTCTTCTTATACTATTTCAAATTATGATAATTTTGACTGTAACGAAGCTTATCTCTATGAAAAATTTAATGTAAATGTAAATATTCTTACGGACGACGGTATTGCTTCTCCTAATCATCAATTCTATTTCTATAATGAGTTCGACGATTCCAAGGAATATAGTCAAACTAAGACTGACGGAATTTCCAACTATTTACTACTAAAGACATTAAAAATAGATAATGCAGGATTAAATATTAACTTTAACAATTATTACTTTGGATTCTATCACAATAATATATTGAGTGAAATTGAGTTGGAAGTTAACAAAAACGTTACAATAATGGCTTACCTAGATACAAGTGCACCATCAACAACACTGGCAACTGATTCATACCTAATAAATACTGAAGCCATAACCTTACAATTTAGCAAAACAAGTGAGAAAGATGATCTACTAAGTTTCGATTTATATGTATTAGAAAATGATGGCGAAAACTTTGCTCAGTGGGAATATGTAAATACCTACAACCAATCGTTAGTTTCTTATCAAGGAGAAGACGGAACAAAGTACAGGTTTAAAGCTATTTCAAGAGATATTTATGGAAACATAGAGGCTAAAGAATCGTACGATTGCGAAATTCAAATAGACATTCAAACCCCTAATAGCTTTTTCGAAGATATTTCAGAGAACTACTATTTTACTGGAAGTGAAAGTGTATTACTAAATTGGAACAGTCTAGAAGAAGATATCAATTCATTCGAGATAAAAATATTTTATAATAACGATGTTACACCATACATTGGCGATAATTCTGATGGATGGGTAGCTGAAAATACATTATACTATTATGAGAAAGACAGTTTGGTTTACATTTTGGAAAATATTGGTCATTACGGCTTTATGTTGACTGCAAAAGATTTTGCAGGTAATGAAGAGAGTAAAACTTCCTTTGATTTCATAGTAAATTATGATCCTGATAGCGATAGATTGACATTTGATCAATTGCCTAAAAAATGGGGTGAAGAAACACTAGCCATTAATATTGACAGTTCAAATTTATTTCTAGACTTTTCATTATTCATAGCCATGGAATCCGTTGATAATACTGCAAATACAATGACCTGGTATGAACATTCAGAACAAGAAGACAGTAGCTCATTGCTGCTTGAAGGACTTCTGGATCGAACAAAATACTACATATATGCTGAAAGCGTTGATTTAGCAGGTAATATTGAAGATCCTCTAAATAGTACTGAAATTTTCGCCTCTGACGGAGCTTATAATCAAAAACACGTAATAAATTACATCCCTCTTGCGCACGGAGATTATGATTTCGTTGTGACTGTTGATAATGATTTTGATCGAGTGTATGAAACTGAGCTAAACAGAGGATATAATCTTAATAACCTGGAATCTAACGAATTTTACCTTGATGTCTCTAACAAGACTCTGATTTTTGGAGGCATTACCAATGGTGGATTTGTTCCCAACGAAGATCTTGATAAGCTCGGTAACATAAAGGTGAAATATTCAGGGGTTCACGCAATAATAGAGGTTTATACCGGCGATCCTCTACCTGCTCAAAGTATTAACATAATTCCTACTAATATTACGAATATTATTTTCGAGTATGAAGTACCTAATGATTCGGAGACTTGCAAAGTTCAAATAACGACTAACGTATCAAAAGGGTGGTTCAACGAAGAAATTATTGAGCCTTGCTTCAAAGGATCATATATATTTGAACTTACAGATCCTCAATTGGAGAAAGAATATTTTTTCAGAATAATGATTGAGAACGAATTCGGACTAACAAGCTACTCAGAAAGTGAATCTATAAAAATGGACGACGTAGCTAAATTATACTCTACTAATAGCGAAACAACAGATGATGGGCTACTGGGAATGGATTCAATAATACCAGTTACTGCATTGATTGGAATCGTTATGCTTAGCTTTGGTGGAGTTTTATTATATAGAAGTAAGAATAATGATATGATTAATGAAAATGTAAGTATAATTGAATCAAAACCTGTTGCAAAATATAAGGTTGAAGAATTATATCTAATTTTCAAAGACGGACGATTAATCAAAAATATCAGCGCTGTAGAGGTAAAAACAGATAGTGACATCATGAGTGGTATGCTCACTGCAATCAATGATTTTGTGCAGGATTCATTCAATACAGAAGGAGATTTAGGTTCCATCGACTACGGTAATAATAAAATTATATTACAACGAGAAAAGCATTCCTATCTAGCTGCAGTTGTCTACGGAGAAATTGACAACTACTTCAAAGGAAAATTGATTAACGCAGTAAGAAAAATTGAAGAAGAAAATAAAAATATTGGAAATTGGAGCGGAGACTCATCATCAATAACGAATGTTCAAAAAAACCTAGAACCAATAATTGCTGAAACTGAATCTGCAACAAGAGAAATGGTTGACAATTACTTCACAGAAAAGGAAATTGCAATAACCACAACGTATGATAGAAATAGTGATAACACAACCCTCAAAATTAACTTAAGTAATTATTCATCAACAAATATTACTGATTGTAAAATTATTCCAGAATACAATAATTCATTGTTAGGATTAAATGGCATTATTCCTACAGTTCCATACTATTTCGATAAGAACACATTTGAAATAGGTGACATAAAATCTTACAATGAAGTACAATTCACACTAAAAATGAAAAATAAAAGTAATGATGTGACGACTATTGAACTTAAATTAGAATATAATCACAAGGGCCGTGTAAGCTCAACATCATCAAATATTGAAATTACCTAATTTATTAAATATGGAAAGGACATCTATATCTCTGATAGCTTGCCTCATACTTACCATAAATAGTGGATGTTTAGAAGAATTTTTTGAGAATGAGGAAGAGGAAAACATAATTCAAACAGGTTTGAGTAAGCACTGTATCAATTACGATGAAAAAGAAAGATGCTGGTTAATTCTTGTACCTGAAGAAATAATGTTTACAGAAAATGCCCCGTTGGTAATAGACATGCATGGAATTGGAGGTAGCATGTATCTCCAACATAATTTGACAAGGTTTGCTAACATTTCTGAAGAATATGGAGTTTACATAGCTTATCCTCAAGGTCTCAATAATGAATGGAACATGGCTGATGATTTATGCTGTGGTGATGATGATGATTTTGGTTTTATACTAGAAATGATAAAAACGATTGAGCAAAAATATGCTATTGATGAGTCTAGAATTTATTCTACGGGTTGGTCTAACGGATGCGGTATGACCCAAAGATTGGCTGCTCAAGCAAGTGAAATTTTTGCAGCTGCTGCCTGCTCCTCCATGTATTTCTTGGATGATCCTTCTCCAAATTATTCACCTATTCCATTTATGGAAATTCACGGATTAGTGGATGAGTTAGTTCACTATCCGTCAGTATCCTTAGTTGGATTTTATTATGGCGTATATGATGTTGAAGCTGCACTTGTGGGAGCCGTACAGAATTTCGAAAATTGGGCTGATTTAAACGGTTGTCAGGGCCTTTTGCCTGAGATAATTACTTTGGAAGAAGATTATGACATTAGAGCATATTCAGACTGCGAGAACGGCGCTGATGTTAGGTTAGTAACCCAATTCTATGCATCGCATAATCCATACTTGAACGATTATCCTGCGTCTAGTGGCGTGGGTAGAGGTAAGGGAAATCCAACAGGCATTCAGACCACAGAAATACTTTGGGATTTTCTAAGTAAATATTCAAAAGACTTTACGGAAGAAGAATTACTTTACCAAACATAGTTCCTTTTTCTAGAACCTCGTGACCCTTTACACCTTCTGAAAGATGTATTTCACAATCAATGACTGGTTTAATTGCACCTGAATTCATCAATTTTAACAACTCTGTGAATTCAGAATGAGATCCCATTGTTGATCCAAGAATAGACAATTGTTTAGCAAATAAATAGCGAATATCAGTTTCAGCGATTGGCCCCTTTGTATTTCCAACTGTAACTATTCTGCCCCCCATCCCTGCCAATTTAATTGAACGAGACCAAGTAGGCTTTCCAACATTATCTACAACAATATCGTACCCTTTCCTACCTATAACTGGAAACAGTTCCTTGTGCCAATCTTCATTCGCTTTGTAATCTACAACAAAAGAAGCACCTAAATCTTCTGCCTTAGATTTCTTTTCAACACCTCCGGCAACTACATGAACTTCAGCACCGAAATGTTTTGCAATCTGAATTGATAGAGAATTAACTCCTCCACCTGAACCCATTACAAGGACATTATCGCCCTTCTGTATTCCTGCTCTAGTTACTAGCATTCTATAGGCAGTTAGACCTGCAAGAAGAGGTGCAGCTGCCTGACTCGCTGTCAAACCCTCTGGACGCTTATGAACGTTTTCTACGGGGACGCAAACATATTCTGCACACCCACCACTAATGTGTTCACCTAGAATTTTGTATCCTGGACTCATACTATCTAGTCCTTTTTCAGTCCACGAATCTACAGTTGAAGAGATGCCAGGATCTACGACAACTTTGTCTCCTTCTTTCCAGGTTCCGTTACCTTCAACAACAATGCCTGAAACATCACTACCACCAATATGCGGCATTGCCAAATTTAACCCTGGCCAGCCTTTACGAATCCAAACATCTAAATGATTTAGAGCACAAGCTTCAACTTTAATCAAAACATGATTTCCCTTATTTTCTAAATTAGGTAAATCTCCATATTGTAATACTTCTCTTTCACCATGCTCTTCAAAGTAGAGGGCCTTCATAATTTACTGTAAACCTGACGGTATATATTCTAAAGCTTCAAGTCTTGCTTGGGCTTTGACGAGAATCTTATT
>JBJLCC010000036.1:0-2640 GCA_045567855.1 Candidatus Poseidoniales archaeon
TTAGTCAATCTATTTCGGAAGGTGAGTATAGTGGTTGGGATGATTGTAGAATTGCGACAATCAAGGCCTTAGCACGGAGAGGTTATTCATCAGAGACGTTTAGCAAGTACTGGGAGGCTTCTGGAGTAAAAGAAGTAGATATCAAATTTTCATGGCAAAACTTTGATGCAATGAATAAGGATTTAATTGATGCTAAAAGTAAAAGATTATTTTTTGTTTCAGAACCTAAAGAATTCATTTTCAAAGCAGAAAAGACAATTATGAAAGAGGCCCCTTGGCATCCAGACAATAAAGAATTAGGCAATAGAATAGAGTCTATTGAGTCAGGTTCAAAGATATACTTGCCAGGTAGCGATTTAAGCAAAATATCTGGTGCTTCAGAGATACGTTTGAAGAATCTTTGTAATGTTAAAATAAATGGCAATACTTTAGAATTCTCGGATTTTGAGCACAAGAAAGGAATTCCAATTTTCCAATGGTGCTCAGGGAGTAAAGAGATAGAATTACATTATCCAGATGGCAGCATTTCTAAAGGGTTAGTAGAAGATAATCTAGAGGGACTGGATGGCTCAGTAGTACAATTTGAGAGAACTGGTTTTGTTAGATTGGAAGGAGACAAAGCGTTTTTCCTCCACCGCTAACTGGTAATAATAATGTCAGGACATCATCACCATCATTCTGTCGATGACGATTCTGAGTCTAAGACTCGCATTGTTGTAGCAATTACTCTAGTTACAATGCTTGTAGAGATTTATGCTGGCCTAGTCACTAATTCAATGGGTCTTTTAGCAGATGGCTGGCATATGGGGACTCATGCTGCAGCATTAGGGATTACACTTTATGCGTATTATTATGCCAGAACTGAAGCTTCAGTAAAAGGCAAGAGAGATTCAGTAATGGCACTTGGAGGTTTTGCGTCTGCCATTGTACTAGGTTTAGTGGCGTTGTATATTGGATATGAATCAATTGACAAAATAGTTAATCCTACAGAAATCCAGTTCATGGAAGCAATTGTTGTTGCAATTATTGGTTTGTTGGTAAATATTGCTTGCGCAAATATTCTAGGAATAGAAAATCACCATCATGGACATCATCACGACCATGACCACGACCATGACCACAAGGAAGCTCAAAGAGGTACATGGGCAGTTGTTATGGATTCTTACAAAGAAGATTTTGATTCTATAGTTTCTAATTTCAATCTATTAACTAATCCTGATGAGATAGATGATTTAAACAGGAGAGGAGCTTACTTGCATGTTTTAGCAGATGCTTTAGTTTCAGTATTAGTCATTCTAGCTTTGATTATTGGAATGTTTGTTCCTAGCCTAGTTATTTTAGATCCTCTTATTGGAATATTAGCAGGTATTGTAATTGCCAAATGGTCGTTAAGCCTTATGTCTGAGAGTAAGAATCAGCTTTTAGGTCTTAAATAGTTTTTATGTCCAATAGTAATATCAAACCGAGAATTTCAGTTTTATTTAGTACACCTACTTTCATTACACCATATAGAAATGATTTAGAGTCTAATTTTGAGGTTCAATGGTCTCCTATTCCTTATACGCCACCACCCCAAAAAATACTCGAATATGTTTCTTTCCCATTTCGTTTAATCAATAAGAAAATCCGCACATTTTTTTCATCGGGTAATGCAGATATATTATTTGTAGAGTTTGCAGATGAAACTTTAGCCTTAGTTTCCAGAATTCGGAAAAAAAAAATGATAGTCACTAGATTACACAGATATGAATTATTCAATTTACCTAAAGCAGATTGGTCCGTAATTGACATTGTTATTGTGGTTAATAATTGGATGAAAAAAGAATTAGAACTTAAGGTTCCTAGTTTAAAGGGTAAAATAATATGTATTCATAATTTTGTTGATGTTAATTTTTGGAATAAACCAACAAGAAGAAAAATTAACAACAAACTATCAATAGTTGGTAATATTGAAAAAAGAAAGGGGCATGACAAGGCAATAATTGCGTTCTCTAAATTGTTGAAGAAGAGAGATAATCTTCAATTAAGTATAATCGGTAAAAGCAAGGATTTATCATTTTCAGATAGTTTGAATGTTTTAGTTTCAGATTTAGGATTAAATGACAATGTACTTTTTAATGGATACGCAGACGATTTGAGGAAAGAATTTCACGAAACCGACGTTATTTTATCTTTTTCTGAACATGAATCAACACATTTGACCTTATTTGAGGGTCTATCCTGCGGTGCTTTTCCGTTGAGTAGAAATTGGGAAGGTGTTGAGGAATTTCTACCTAAAAATAATATCTTCTCCACAGATTCCGAATTCGTCACCATAATTGATAAATTTTATTCTAATGGATTATCAATTAATTTAACTGAAATTGAATCTTTAGCCTCTTCAATCTTACCGAAATTTAGTAATCCGGATCCACGCAAATTACTATCTGATCTTATATTTGAGAAATATTTAAATTTAAAATAATTTATTCAGTTAAATTGATAATTTCTTCAATACATCTTTCTGTAGCCTTCCCATCGGTATTTGAATAAACTTTTGACTTTAATTTCATTAATCTAACATCATATTTCTTGTGGTAGCTTTCAATATTATTTATTGATTCGCTAATGTTAACTAGTAATTCATTTAAATTCGAGCTT
>JBJLCC010000037.1:0-110675 GCA_045567855.1 Candidatus Poseidoniales archaeon
GATGGCAATTCTCGTTGTCGCTTTATTTGCACTTAGCAGCTTTTCTGCTATGGTGTCAGCTAGCGATGATGTAGATGAAGAAAAAGAAATAACCTCGGGAATAACTCTTGGTGAAGCATTAGTCACAGAGTCTGAAGGAGAAATTCAAATTATGAGTGAATCTAATCCAGTCTCAGATTATGACGGCGGAGATCTGCCAATTGCTGTGAGTATGGCTGAGGGTAAATTTTCTCCAGTCAGGCAAGATTCTGGTGAGGCTAAAGTTCTCCTTATGGATGATGATGCAGAAAACTGGATGTCAGGTCCATGGCTAGAGGCATCACATGTTGCTACTGCATTAAACGATGGTGGCTATTCTTATGATGTTTTCAGAGCTGGAGGTTGGGATGGTGTGACAAAAGAGTTACCATCAGGTAACACAGGTCTATCTATCATTGATGATTATGAAGTTTTACTTTGGTATGGTGGATGGCACAACGGCCTTATTAGTTCTGGTGAGCAAGCAATTGTTGAAGATTATCTAGACGGCGATTGTGGATCTGCAGATACTTTCTGTACAACAAATCGAAACATTATTGTTTTAACGCAGAAGGTTGATTGGTTCGATTCACGCTCAGGTAATTTTGAAAATACGTACATGCATGCTGATACAGTCGGTTCAAGTTACATGGTTGTTGGAGGAACCTCTAACCCGATGAAAGGAGTTTCAGGCTCTATTTTTGAAGGAAAGGAGTTTTCAACTGATACGGCTGGAGTTCATTACCTTGATAGGCCTTGTGGGATTAAACCAACGGGTCCTGAAGCTGTAGGTGCATTTTGGTTTGACCAAAGAAAAGGTGCAGCAGATGGGCATGAATATCACGCAGTTCAGTTTCCATCCGAAACATATGCAGGCACACAAACACACAAATCCTTTTTGTTTGCAGATGAGATAGGTGTCTTTGATAAGAGATCAGATAGAGCTGATTTCTTCGCATCAATTTTATCATGGATGGAAGTTACACAAGAAAGTACTAAAAATGTAGACATTGGAATTGGAGGTTTAGATATTCCTAACCATGTCCAGTATTGGAGATCAATTGAAGCTATGGAACCGGTTGACATTAGTGTCACAGTAACAAACTTTGGAATGTTACCTCAGAGTAGTACTGCTGTAAAGTTAAAATTAAAGAATCAATTTGGTCAAATTTTATTTGATAGCACATTTGATACACGTGCTTTCCCTTCTGGCCACCCTATGCACATTGAAGATTCTATGCAAAACGGGGATAGTATTGTCTTTACCTTTAATAAAACGAACGACGCACATCAAAGAACATATGATGGTTTAGATCCTAATAAAGCTAGGGATGTTCTCTTTACTAGTGCAGGTATGGATGTTTTGACAGTTCAAGTGTTTCATACAGGAGACCAAGGATCTCCAAATGATTTTATTCAGGCCGATGTTGGAGTAGGCAAGTGGATTGATACTTTAGAAGAAGCTGAAGATGAGATTGGAAAGACAGGAACTTTTGGAGATACTACAGATAATGGAGCCAATAGTTTTGAAGGTCAAAACATGCACAGAACAAGCAGTTATGATTGGAATGCAGATGGCTGTGGATATTTTGATAATGATGAAGAAACTTGTACTGCTAATAATCATGATGTGAATAAGACAGTTAACTCGGTTTACCACGAAGGTAAATCTTCTTTAGCCATGTTTAATACGAGTGGTTGGTACAAAACAGGTGCAAATCCAAATATATGTGAATGGGGAGATGACTCATTGTCTGATTCCAATTGTCCTAAATTTGCTATGCAGCCTAATCAAGATGATTACTATGTTTCACCAGCCATGGATTTGAGTGCTATGGAAGAAGTTGTAATCGGTATGCTATTCACAGGCTGTATGGAGTCTGGTGATTACTTCCGCATGCAAATATCAACAGATGGTGTACAATTTACTAACTTAATCAGTTATTCAGGTTTCTGTCCTGGAGAGGGATCATGGTATTTATGGGGAGGTTCAAATCAGAAATATCAAGGATACGTATTAAGTGATAATTACTACGGAACTGATGAAACCGACACAGTATATTTCAGAATTCAAGCTGATGCAGACGGTGATCAAAATACGGAAGGCAGCAGGCCTTACGCAGGTTGGTTTATTGATGAAATTGTTTTCCGAGGAACTGAGAAAATTACCAGAGATGTGGCTGTCGGTGATGTCACCGTTGATAAAGATTTTGAAGTAAAGCCTGGTGGTGATTCATTATGGAGAGAAGCTAATGCAACAATAATCAACGCAGGTGAAACTTCATGGACAAGTTTGGGAGTAAGATTTACTGTAAGTAATTTGCAGGGTGAAGATGTTACCGATTTCTTAGATATGAGTGAAGGAACTATAAGTACATTAGATGGTAATTCAATTTATGGAGACATAACTAAGAATGCAGATCAAAAAGATCTATTTACTGAGTTTAGGTGTCCAGGTGCAAATACTTACTTTTTAACAGTAGATGTTATTGTTCCATCAGGTAAAGATTTCTTCCCATGGAATAATTCCAAAACAGTATCATTCCGTGTGTTTGACAATTTCTTTTCAGATGACTTCGATACGGGAGATAGATCAGACTATGAGTATACAGAAGTTGGACGGTTAGATACAGGCAGTCAATATAACCGATGGTTAATCCGTTCTGAAGGAAATAACGCTTACAGCGGTCAATATGTGCTCCAGTATGCTAAGGAAGGAACTCATAATGATAATACTCCGACTACAATAGGTGGCCGTGACGACAGTTACATTACGCAAGATCAGTATGATCGTGATGGTGAGGGTAGCAAGTGGCAACCTGATGTTAACGTAGATCTTCGAGCAGCTTTCAAGCCTTTAATTATGTACGCAATTAAATGGGATTTGGCAGCAGGAGATAGGCTTGAAGTTCGAGCATCAACAGACTTTGATAGTGCACAAAAAATTGGTGGAACTGAAACCTGGACTGTTGTTAAGACTTATGAAAATAATTGTGCCTGTCCGATGTTTAGTGAAGATAAAACTACTTGGATTTTGGAAGAATTGAGTCTTGAAGCCTTTGAAGGTTATCAAACTTGGATTGACTTCAGGGTAGTCACTGCTAACGGCGGAGGACAAGGAGTTCTTATCGATGATATAGCAGTGATTGGTAATGAATACAGAAATAATGTGGACATCGTAGATGTTGATACTGTTAGGTATTCAGCATCAGGAGAAGAACATGATCTATCCGTTACTGTTAGAGGCATTGGTCTTGAAGATCAAAGTGGAGTTACAGTTGCAGCCAGGATTACTGATTCTAACGGCCTTCGTGTATGGCCAGCAGATAGAACATTTAATTTCTTTACAATTCCCGTTTCTCTTGCTAAAGGTGAAGATTTCACAGTTGACCCTGATACAGCTGGAAGTGACTGGAAGTGGGGCTCAGATTTAGCTCCAGGAATTTACAGAATGCACATTCAAGCTTTGAGAGATGATAATGTTCAAGTACCTGATGAAAGTCCAGCTAATAACTTCAAAACAATAACTTTAGTTTTAGGTGCAGCTTTGCTTACTGGTGAACAGTGGACAATGGGAGATGGCTGGAGCGCAGGTTCCTACATATGGGATGGTTCAGATGATGGTTCCCTGACTTCTGAATTCTTCACAGTTTGGAATAGTAGGCCATTTTTGGTTGTTGAAGCTGAATATGAGTTAATTGATGCCAGCGTCAAAGCACAAGTGAGAGCAGGTAACACCGGACCTTGGTATGATGTTAAATGGCGAGCTGCAGATCAGTTGGCTTCTTTATACTCTATACCTTCAGCTAACTATACCCAGTTACCTTTGGCTTGGGAAGGTAGCAGTGCATTTGATAACTCAACTGCCCAGACTTTCTTTGCAGATTTAGGTGCAGTTGAAGAATTAGGGGATGGTTCAGGAAGTCTTCAAGATGCTTACATTGGAAGTGATATGCAAATTCGTTTGACTGGATACAGATCAGGTCCTAGTGCCTCAGGAATGTTCAAGGCATATTATCCATCAGTATTCGGTTTGGATGATTACTCAGTAGATTTGAAAGATATATCTCCTAAGACCCAGAATGGTGAACCTTCATCTCTAACAGGAGACACTGTAAGTAGAACATATACCGTAAAAGTCAATAACTTTGGTGCTGCATCAGATTCTGGTGTTGTGGACTTTGTTTTGACTGCACCAGATAATTCCTTTGTTGAATTGTATGATGGAACTATGGCAATTATGGATTCTGTACTTCAAACAGGTAGAGACACTTATGTCGCAATTAAGCCAATAAGTGGATCATGGGGTAACGGAAGAGATGACTTGTCCGGCGGTGATCAGACTGCATACATTAACTCAGATGGTCAAATAGGTTGGCCTAGTGGAAATGTGGACACCGGTCAACCAACTGGATGGGAAATAAGTAATCCTACTAAGACTTCGTGGAACTCTGTAGATGGAAAGCCTATGGAACCTAGTGCAGCTAATTTTGTAAGTCCAGGTCAAGTAATGACAGTAAATATTGATGTAAGTATAGGATATGCTCAATGGGCGCCTCCAGGTACTTACAGTATACAAGCTGATGCAAGATCTTGGTCCGACTACGACAACACTTTCACGAGTGGAGATTCTGATGGTCAAGCAACCATGATAATTGCAAAACCAGACCTTTCAATAGGTAGTGATGTAAGATATATTTCACACGCAACAGGTTACGGAGAATCAGGTGCAGGTTGGGTTAAGAAGACAGGATGTGTTAACAACCCAGCAGCTAATAACCCATGTGAAACCGATGAATACTTCAGATTCATGTTCCAAGTAGAAAATACAGGAACTGAGACTGTAGGTACATTTAGAGTAGGTCTTCTTGATTTCGAAAGTAATCCACTTGGAGTACAAGTTGGTCTTTATTGGACTAGCTCAGGTTGGGCTATAGACAATACGAAGACGACAGCATATGGAGCTGAGATTGTACAATTAGGTAATAAGAAATATATTGCTTTCGGAGCATTAGCAAGTGAGTTAGGTATGTCTGCAGGTCCTGGTGATGATAGTACGGGATCTTATGACTTCTATCTTGCAGTTGATACAGAGGATACAGTTTCTGAATCCAACGAAAACAACAACAGATATCCTGTAACAGTTACAGCTGTCAAAGAAGTGAACACAGTTCCTTCCTTTGGATTGTCGTTGTTAAGTATGTCAATTAGCGGTCTCTTGGCTGCAATTGGAATTGCTCTAAGGCAAAAAGAAGAATAAGGAATTAGTAAAATAGTAGTAAGGGAAGCTTGCTTCCCTTATCTACAATTATGTGTCTGTAATTCATAGCGTAAGCTAGATTTACATTATGCAATAAAAGTATTAAATTCCCTGCAGAATATGCAAGGTTCAGAACTTCCAGACGGTTCGCCGCATTTCGGACATGGAGTCAAGTCTTCGGGTTTTAGCATATTTTCTCTTATCTTTTCCATTCCATTAACTAAAGAATGCCTTGTTCCAGGTTGTTCCTTTTCTAATTTCATTAAAAGGTCCCTAAATGTATTCCTTTGGGCACCTCCAGAATGGGGGCAGTCGCCATCGTGAATTTCCATTTCTTTTAAGATTGAATAAAGATAAACCTCTTGTTCAGGAAGTCTTCGTAAAGGTAGTAAACGTGGAACAAATCCCTTTTGTACAAATTTATGGGGTGCCATTCTAGATAATCTTGCAATATCGCCTCTAGCGTGGTTCATTAAAACAGTCTGTGCAAAATCATCAAGGTTATGTCCAAGGATCAAGCAATCAACATTACTTCGCTTAGCCATCTGATTTAGGGACCTTCTTCTTAAAATACCGCAAGGTGAACAGGGAGAACCTTGAGGCGGTTTTTCAATCAAAAGTTCACCTAACGTTACTCCAATCAATTCTTTATATGAAAATATTTCTAATTCTATTCCTAGCTTATCACATTCATATGCTGCGCAATCTAATGATTTTGATCTGTAATTTGCAATTCCTTCGTCAACTGAAAGTCCAATTATATCAATATTTCTTTCACCAATATAAGATTTTAAAATATGCAGAGCTACGGTTGAATCCTTGCCACCTGAGAGGCCAATTCCTATTTTCTTAATTTGAATATTAGAATTTTTTATTAATAGATTAACTTGTTTTCGTAATTCTTTATTAGCATTCTTTTCAAATGACTTAAAAAAACAGGATTTACACAATATTTCTCCGGAATATCGTCTACTTATGACTGGATCTTCCTTGCAATGATTGCAACCCATAAACAATTATAAACTATACTTTATAATAATTAAATGGCACCGAAAGTATGACACATAGTTGTCGCAGTTTTTGATTATTATTTTAAATTATGACGCATTAAAAGCGTCAAAAAGCATTAAGTTTATATACTAGCTTGATTAGTTTGATGCAACATGGCCCCACTAGGACCTCTAACTTCTAAGAGATTGACTGTACGTTTAGATCCTGAAAGGGCCGCTAGAATTGAGTATTGGGCTTCCGAAAATCCTTTGAGAATTAAATCATATAATCAATTGGTCCAAGAAGCTCTTGATGAATATATCGATCGTAATACTCCCTCACCTAATGAAAAGATTCTCAATGTCAAAATACCTGAGAATACTAGTACAAGACTGCAAGCATTGCAAGATCATGGCTTTGGTTCTACAGACCATATTGTTACAGAAGCTATTTCGAGCTATGCAATTACTAAATTAAAAGAACAAAAAGACTTTGAGTTTTTGGATAATGAGGCTAAAATGATGACAAATCGTCGAAAGATGGTTTTTTCAGATTATGGACGTGAATAAAAATGATGGAAAGATTAGAAAGTTTTGATAGCAGTGACCTGATGGAATTTGTTACAGCTCCCCAAGTTAAATTAATTGGTACAGGAGGAGCCGGAAACAATATTCTAGATAGGCTGTATAGTAGGAGAGTTAAGGGTGTTGAAACAATTGCCTTGAACACAGATGCTAACCATTTGAGTAAAAGTAAGGCTCATGTAAGAAAGGTAATTGGTGCTAAGATTACAGAGGGTAGAGGTGCAGGTGGCGATCCTTATATTGGTAAAAGATGTGCAGAAGATGATGAAGAGTCTATAAGAGATAAATTGAGTGGTGGAGATATTATATTCATTATAGCTGGAATGGGTGGAGGTACTGGAACAGGTAGCGCTCCAGTTATTGCCAAATACGCTAAAGAGACTGATGCGGTTGTAGTTGGTGTAGCTATTCTGCCATTCAAAGAAGAGGGTTCACCTAGGCGCAAGATTGCCTTAGAAGGTTTATCAGAGCTAAAGAAGAATTGTGATTGCGTCATTGAGCTTGATAATGAGAAATTGAATGAGTTAACTGGAGGGGACTATCCTATTCAGAAAGCTTTTAGTGTAATGTCAGATTTAGTTTCTGGAATTGTTCAATCTTTATCTGAAGTAGTAACAGAGCCTTCCATGATAAATGTAGATTTCGCAGACTTGAAAAAAATCATTGAGGCTGGAGGTACAGCCAAAGTGCTATACGGTGAATCCGATGGTTCCGATCCGGGTAGCGTTTTAGATTCCGTACTAGGCAATCCTCTCTTGGGTAATAATTACAAGGGGGCAGAAGCTGTTCTTTTGCACATAGCTGCAGGTAGCGAATTTGCTATGAGTGATTGTCACGAAGTGTTGTCAGCTCTCAAGTATGATTTGGCTGAAGATGCCAATCTAATTTGGGGCCTTAGAACGGATGATACAATGTCAACTAGAGTTAAGGTAGTTATGCTTGTTTCAGCCATTCCAGAGAGTGAGCATGATTTGAGTACTGAAACTGATGATGAATTGAATTCTCTTGGTTCTTCAGTTCCAATGATTAACTAAATTCTTTATCAATGTCATAGAGTCTAAACGCAGATAGTACTAAGCTGTGTCTTATATTACCTTCATTGATATGCTTTTGAACATTTCTCTGACTAACAATTTCAACTTCGATATCTTCTCCGGGGTCCAAATTTTGAGTGTCGACTTTTTCACAATTTTGAATTAAAATAGTGTGACATTTATTAGTTTGAAAAGCAGGATTGGGGTCTACATATCCTAAATATTTAGGATCGATTCCAGCGTATCCAGTTTCTTCCTTAAGCTCTCTTACTCCCGCTTCAATTGGAGATTCGCCTTTTTCTATGGTTCCGCCAGGTATTTCTAATTCAAATTTTGAGGTTCCAAATCTATACTGTTTAACCATCACAAGCATTTGATCGGCAGTTACAGCAATAATATTAATCCAATCAGACCCATCTAATAGAACAAATTGGTGATGTCTACCAGTTCTCGGAGACTCGGCAGTTACCTCGCGCAAGTTAAATATTCTGAAATCTCCAGCCATTCTTTCAGAAATTGTTTTCCACTTTTTACTATTCAATTAATATTTACCATTTCAATTATAAAAATTAAATCCTCACCTGCTAAATCATGTCCCCCAGTTTCTCCATAAGCATCTTTGGCAGGTATTCTAACAGCTAAAGTTTGTCCCTCATACATTTCGACCATCTTATTATCAAAACCTGCTATCATTTGCCTACTACCGTTACAATTTTCGGAAGGATTTCCCTCTCCAAGACAACCTATGTTTGAAGCAGTTAACGGAGAATATCTGTTACTATCCGTTGTTCCATCTTTTCTATGTGGGTAATTTTTCCAAACATATTCCATGCTACTATCAAATAATTTAGCATCACTAGCTAAAATTCCAGTATAGTGAGCGTCTACGTTGTTACCTATTTTAGTTATATTGCCAAAATTATAGTCAGTATTTACATTCAATTTTACTTCGGCGCTCTTAGTGGGGTCACCGCCAGATGTAACTTCCAAATATGCATAAAGTAATCCTTCAGCCGAAGATGAAGTCTTAATGTTAATGATCATAGGCTTTTGGGTATCTTTGCCGAGAATCATAGTCCCAAATCCGTTCTCAATGCCAATAGTAAATCCCCCATCATTCGACTTTGTAGAAATAGTGAAAGTATCTTTGACTGAGCCTGTGTTTCTGACCAGTAGCACGAAATCAGTTTCGCCCCCAGGTTCTGCATTATGATTATTTGTAACAAGTTCAGCTTCTACACCATATGTAGGATTTAGTACAGTATCTTCGGTTTCTATCATCGAAGTTAAGTATAAACCACTACCAATCAAAATAACAACAAGAAGTAAGGCAATGAGCGCGGGCTTTGAATCCGGTCTTGAAGAATCCAGCTTTCCGTCACGATAATTTGTGGGAGGTTTGGCTTTTTTATTTCGTCTTGCCCTTTTTGCCATGATTTATCTACGAAAATGCCTTAAAAAAGCTGATGGCTATTTTCTATGCTTAGATCTAAAGAAAAAAGCCTTCATTGTGTCCTTCCAAATATCCGGATTTTCTCTAATTCTTCGTATTGAATAAGGGTACCAATCTGGTCCATATGGTATGTAATATCTGACAGTGTAACCTTTTGAAACTAGTTCATCTAAAGTTTTGTCAATTGGGACTCCAGACAGTGCTTGGAATTCACAATTATCCTTTGGAAAATTATTCTTTTCAATAAGTTTCTCGATACGTTCTATAATCCAAGTATCGTGTGTTGCAAAGCAAGAATATATATTTTTTTTAATCATCTTTTCAGCACATTCCACATAATTTTCCCGTATTCTGTTATAATCTTGGATAGCAATATCCTTACTTTCCTTATATGCTCCTTTGCATAATCTAATGTTAGTGTTAGGGCCCTTGAGTAAATCTATATCATCGCTCGTGCGATACATATATGCCTGTAAAACAGTTCCGCAATTAGAGTAATAGTTTACAGCCTTCTTACACATTTGTATAGTAGATTCTGTAACTTCAGAATCTTCCATGTCCATTCTAACAAACGAGTTATACGTTTTAGCTTTATCTAGTATTACGCTAAGATTATCCCAGCAAAGACTTTCGTCAACTTTGAGTCCAATTGCAGTCAACTTCAATGAAATGTTACAATCAACTCCAGAGTTTGCAATACCATCTATTAAGTCACAATAGGAATTAGTTGTTTTTGTAATTCCTCTTCTATTTTTTACTTCTTCACCAAGTAGATCTAGAGTACCAACAAATCCCTTCTTGTTTAACTTTCTAACTAAATCAATCCCATCTTTTAATTTATCGCCTGCAACATATACTGAAGCAATTCGACCGATAACTATTTTGGGCATCCACGGAGCTGTGGCTAAAACGATTCGATTCAGAATACCCATTATTGCTAATGTAAAAGTGTGTTTATTATTATAGTGTCCGAGACCGATTTATACAGCTCTGCTTAGCACAGATTATGTCACCTTCGTCAGTTACATGTGTTAACGGAAAATTAGAAGTCCCGAATAACCCAATTATACCAGTAATAATCGGGGATGGAATCGGTTTAGATGTTACTCCTGTAGCCACCAAAGTTTTGGATGCAGCAGTTTCAAAAGCCTATTCTGGTGAAAAGTCTATTTCTTGGGAAGAAGTTCATGCAGGTGAAGCTGCTTTTGAGGAAACTGGTGAATGGCTTCCTGAATCTACCCTCGATTCTATTAGAAAGCATTTGGTCGCTCTTAAAGGACCATTGACCACTCCTGTAGGAGGTGGATTTAGGAGTCTTAATGTAACATTAAGACAAAAATTAGATCTTTTTGCATGCGTTAGGCCAGTAGTTTGGTTTGAAGGAGTTCCTAGTCCTGTAAGGAATCCTGAGAAAGTGGATATGGTCATTTTCAGGGAAAATACTGAAGATATCTATGCAGGTATTGAGTGGCAAGCAGGAACAAAAGAAGTGGCTAAAGTTCTGAAATTTCTTGAAGAAGATATGGGAGTATCGCAAATTAGGTTTCCCGCAACAAGCTCTTTAGGTGTTAAGCCTGTTTCTAGTGAAGGAACCAAGAGACTTGTTAGAGCTTCGTTAAATTATGCAATTGATAATGATAAATCATCTGTTACCCTAGTTCATAAAGGAAACATTATGAAATTCACTGAAGGTGGTTTCAGAGATTGGGGATATGAAATTTCACGAGAAGAATTTGGAGCTAATCCACTTGATGGAGGTCCTTGGCACATCTTTAAAAATCCAAAGACAGGTAAAGATATAATTGTTAAGGATGTAATTGCAGATGCAATGCTCCAGCAAATATTGACTCGGCCTTCAGAGTATGATGTTATAACAACATTAAACCTAAACGGGGATTACATTTCCGATGCCTTAGCAGCTCAAGTCGGAGGAATTGGTATAGCTCCAGGTGCAAACATAAATTATGATTCAGGCCATGCCTTGTTTGAGGCTACTCACGGTACAGCTCCAAAATATGCAAGGCAGGATAAAGTAAATCCAGGTTCAGTTATTTTATCTGGTGAAATGCTTCTAAGATATTTAGGATGGAAAGAAGCCGCGGACTTGATAATTGATGGAATGCAGAAAACTATCGGAGATAAAACTGTTACATATGACTTTGAGAGGCTAATGGATGGCGCTAAATTATTGAAATGTAGTGAATTTGGTAATGCCATTATAGATAATTTGTGAATCTTCAAGAAATAAAGAATATTGCTACTTCTGAAGAGCTAATTGATAGAGCCTTGCGTAGAGCTTCGAAAGTTGAGGAAAAAGTAAGAAACCCAGACTATCGGGCTCGATTAACTGCAGTTAGAAAAATACATTCCGTTGCAGATAACCTTGCTAATCCTATGATTAGTTATGTCAAGGCGTTTCCATCATTTGACATTATTCATCCATTTGATAGAGAAATAATAGATCTTACAGTTGGAGTTGATATGCTTAAAAAATCTCTCGGAGCAATTGATTGGGCTAGGAAGGAGGTATTGATGATTTCTACAAAGTATGTTCCTAAGGCAAGGGCTCGAAAAAGTGCTGAGAATACTATGAAGATTATGAGTGAAGCTTACACTAAGATGACGAATGTTGTTAGGCAGATTTCTAAAAGTTTCGATTTTTTAATTTCAGCAAGATCAATATTTCGCAATCTTCCCAATGTAGACACAGAATCTTCGATAGCTGTATTTGCAGGAGCTCCAAATGTAGGTAAATCTAGCCTAATTGGTTCTGTCTCATCAGGTAAGCCTGAAGTCAAAAGCTATCCTTTTACAACTAAGGCAGTTTCATTGGGACACATAAAGAAAAAATATACAGTTTTACAAGTAATGGATACTCCAGGCTTATTGGATCGTCCTGATTTAGAAAGAAATGGCATGGAGAAACAAGGAATAGCTGCTTTTGATTACCTGGAACCAATTATTGTATTTTTAACTGATTTAAGTAACACTTCAGGATATTCTATAGAAATGCAGACTAATTTACGCGATGAGTTGAAATTAAGATATCCCAAATGTCAATGGGTTGACGTATTTAGTAAGAAAGATTTAAACTTTGAAAATAAAGTGAGTTTTGATGGGGCAATTGAAGTTTCAGCCTACAAAGGCGAAGGTATTGACAATTTTAAAAATAAATTATTAGATCTTATTCCTTAACTTTCATATCGTGAGTGTCTCCCACTACACTTTGTGTATAAGGCGACATTAGCTCAATGACCGATTTTTCATGGTATTCTTTTAACTTCATACATCCAGTATTACTTAATGCGGCCTTAATTTTACGAATGTCCTGTTTCAATTTTGGCTTTAGTCTTCCCCAATTTTCTACAGTCCCTTCTTCACCTTCAGCAAAGAATGTTTTCCTAGCGACATGTCCGTACCTATCTAGGTTCCTTGCACGAGCTGATCCTTCTCCCCATGTTGCAACATATTTGATGTCAGGTTCGTGTGTAGTCAATTGCATATTTGCATCATATTTTTCACCTTCGGCTTCATAAAAGTGATTGAAATATCCTCCCATCATTACGGCATCAGCAATACTTAGAGCTATTATCATACTTCCCGCATCAGAAACACCTCCATCAATAATAATTGAAACGTATTTCCCAGTTTCTTTAAAGTAATCAGTTCTGGCCTTTTCTACTTCCATCAAAGCTGTCATAGGAGCTCTGCCGGTTGCCTTTTCCCTTTGTGTCGTACAAATTGAACCAGATGACATTCCTACTTTTACTACATCAGCTCCACTTTCCATTAGGAATTTAGCCCCTTCATAAGTGATTACATTACCTGCACAGATTGGTTTCCCTAGGTTCATTTTACTATATTCCCTCAAAACCTTAGAAGTAAATTCATTATATGCATCAGAAGTATCTATTACAAATATATCAGCTCCAGCTTCATCGCAGGTCTTTACACGCTTTTTCCAACCTTTATGTGTTGAGATTGCAGCACCTACTACAATATTTTCAACATCCTTTTTGAATGCTATTTTTACCAAACGACCCAAGTCATCAAGCACAATCAAATAATTATTATTCTCTAGTTCTTTCTTTGCTTGTTTAACAGTTATTTCAGCATTTTTTGTAAAAGGTAAATTTTCTACTTTAGTCATGATAGATAGGACATTCTCAGCAGGAGTCTCATTACTTTCCAAGTACTTATCAAAATTAAATAATCCTAAGAATACATTGTTTCTGTCAGTTATAGGTATTTTTGAATGTCCATGTTTTTCAACTAATCTTACTGCCTCATCTATAGTGGCATTATCTCTTACCGAAACAGGGTCTTCTACAAAACCCATCTCATAACCTTTAATTTTATCAATAATATCAACTTGCTCCTTTATTGATAATCTTGCAGGAAGCACACCAAGCCCTCCTTCTTTGCCTAGTGCGAGAGCCATTTCATACCCCGTTACAGAGGTCATTGCCGCACTGAGAAATGGTATTCCCAAGCTAAGCTTCCCTAATTTAGATTTTAAATTAATGTTATTAAGATTACAATCCTTAGATGTATAATCAGTTAAAAGACTAAATTCACTAAAAGTTCGCCCGGCTTCTAATATTACTTTCTTAGCCATATACTCCCTTTGTAAGGAGATTTATTAAACTATCTAACTTACGTCATGTGAAGTATAAATTTCGTTTGTAGTAATAGTTACTCTCACGAAAGTAGTACACTTTGGTAGATCCTTTATTCTTCGGGCACCGACGTACGAGCATGCAGACCTTACTCCTCCGAGAATTGATTGTATAGTGTTTTCAATCTCACCTTTGTACGGGACTCTTACTTCTTTACCCTCAGGAGCTCGATGTTTAGCGACTCCGCCAAAATAAGTGGTCATGGCTTTCTCCGAACTCATTCCATAGAAAATTTTACTTTTTGTTCCATCCTTATTTTCAATAAGTTCACCTCCAGATTCAGCATGGCCTGCTAACATACCTCCTAGCATTACAAAATCAGCTCCAGCTGCGAAAGCTTTTGCAATATCACCAGGTGAAGTACAACCTCCATCGGACATTACGTGCCCTCCAAGGCCGTGTGCCGCGTCAGCACATTCTGAAATAGCTGACAGCTGAGGGTACCCAACTCCAGCTACCTTACGTGTGGTGCACACTGAGCCTGGGCCTATTCCCACCTTTACAATATCAGCTCCAGCTAAAACTAGAGCTTCAGTCATTTCCCTGGTGGCTACATTTCCAGCAATAATTATTTTATCATCAAATTCTTTTCTAACTTTCCTCACAAATTGGAGAAAGTCTTCTCTGTATCCATTAGCGACATCCAGGCATATATATTGCAATTTTTCATGTATAGCCATTTTTCTCCTTAGCAACTCCATACTTTCATCTGTAGATCCCGAAGTTATGGCAACATGATAGGGGTCCATTCCGTTTTCAATTGCCTTTTTTATCTCTTTAACCGAATAAAACTTTTGTAAACAAGTAAGTAGTTTTTCTTTTTGTAGTTCACTTGCTATTTCAAATGTTCCTGTAGTGTCCATATTAGCAGCTACAACTGGTATTCCTTTCCATTCACGTTTAGTATGTCTAAATTTGAATACTCTGGATAGTGAAACCTCTGAGCGAGATTTTAGTGTGCTTCTCTTTGGCCTAATCAGAACATCTCTGAAGGTTAGCTTTAGGTCGTCATCTATTCTCATCTTTCCCCTATTATGTTTGATTAAGCCCTATAAATTGTTTGCTCTTAATTTATATCCTCAGTTTCCATAACCATTACATCTTTTAGTTGCCTATATTTTTCATCGTAATCAAGACCATAACCAACTACAAATTCAGGAGGTATATTAAATCCTACATAATCAACTTCAAAATCTAATTTAGCTACCTCTTTCTTGAATAAAGCAGTGGCTACAGCAACGGACTTAGGTCCCGAATTCCTTAGTCTATTGACTAGGAAATTGATTGTAAAGCCCGAGTCAATAATATCTTCTACGATGATAATATCCCTACCATCAATATTGGCTGAGATATCTTTTCTAAATTTTATGGTTCCAGTCGATGAGTCACCCTCATAAGATCGTATCTTAACAAAATCTACCTCAATGTCTAAATCAATTTCTCTAAGTAAGTCCGCCATAAAGACATAACATCCATTTAGAATACCTACAAATATGGGTTTTTTACCTTTATAATCTTTATTAATTTGTTTTCCTAAGGATTTTATACGCTTTTTAATTTCAGATTCAGAGATTAAGAGTTTCATAATTAATACTTCACTATTGAATGAACATTATATGGATTTAGTTTTTCACGACCTTTCAAAAATTCTAATTCAACTAAAACAGCTAACCCTTTGATAGTGCCCTTAATTTTCGAAATTAATTTGCAAGCAGCTTCAGCAGTTCCCCCCGTAGCTAGTAAATCGTCTACAATTAAGATATTTTGTCCTTCGTTTATCGCATCTGTATGTATTTCTAAAGTGTCAGTTCCATATTCAAGCTCATATTCTACCTTTTCAGTATTCCATGGTAATTTACCTGGCTTTCTGATAGGCACAAAGGCTGCGTTAAGTTTGTCTGCTATCGGAGTTCCAAATATGAATCCTCTAGATTCGATGCCAACGACAACATCAATATTTAAATTCATGAATGGTTTTACCATAGTATCAATTGATAAACGGAATAAGTCTATATTTGACAATACAGGAGTTATGTCTTTGAACACAATTCCTTTTTTTGGGAAGTCCTGTATATCTCTTATATTTTCTGCGATTGCTTTGATACTATTTTTTGAAGACATAGTCTGTTTAATTGCATTTCCCCTGAGCTTAATCACCCAGGGGATTTAACTGCTTTTCGATTATTTCCTTAGTTTATAAAATCTAGGATCCAATCAAATGTTGTCTGTTCTCCAGGTCCAAGATAGAACATTGTCATTAGAACAGTTATTGCCATCAAAATTTGGTTGCTTAGAATTTCTTCGTATTTTCCAACAGCCAATTTGATTCCTACATAGGAAATTACTCCCCATGCGATACCGTCTGCAATCGAGTATGCGAATGGCATCAAAGCAATAGTTAAGAAGGCTGGAATTGCGATTTCTATATCATCCCATTTGATGTCACCTACTCCACGCATCATCATTGCTCCAATTACCATTAGTGCAGGTGCTGTTGCGTAAGCTGGTATTGCTATAAAGACGTCAGAGAAGAAGACACCTAGTAAGAATAGGAATCCTACAACTACTGCAGTTAATCCAGTCTTACCACCTTCTTCTATTCCAGAAGCTGACTCGATATATGTTGTTACAGTACTTGTACCCATGACCGCACCGATTGTTGTTCCAGCTGCATCAGCCATAAAGGCTTCATCAGCATTTTCAAGTTCGTCATCATCATTTACTTTTCCTGCCATTCTTCCGACTCCATATAGAGTACCTGCAGTATCGAAAATATCAACAAAGAAGAAAGCAATTACTACCATTAGGAAAGATCCCCATCCTCCGTACGTAGAACCTTCAATTGGATCGCCTGCACTTCCTAAAGCACCGAACACAGCGCCTACTGTATCTGAAGGATTATCTGGTGATGAGAAAATTTCAGAAGGTGCATCAGAGCCAGGTACAATTGCCCATCCAATTATACTAACACCTAATATTCCAATCATAATAGCGCCTTTTTGCTGTCTAGCCATTAAAGCACCCATTGCTATAAGTCCGATTAAAGCCCAGAATTGACCTGATTCATGAGTCCAGGCTCCTGCATTTGTAAAGTCAATTAAAGTTGCAGGATTGTCTACAATCCATCCGGCATTTTGCATTCCTATGATCGTAAGGAATAGTCCAATACCAGCCATTGTTGCAATTTTCAAATCTTTCGGAATTGCGTTAATCATTGCAGTTCGAGCGCCAGCGTAGGAAAGTCCAACAAATAGTAGACCTTCTACGAAAACTGCTGCAAGTGCAATGTCCCAGGGTACCCCCATTCCAAAACATACAGTGTACAAAAAGTATGCATTGAGCCCCATTCCTGGAGCAAGAGCAAAAGGCAAGTTTGCCCAAAGTCCCATTATAATACATGCAATAAAAGAAGCTACAGCTGTAGCAACTAATGCATCATTGAATGGGATTCCCGTTGCGAAACCTTCAAACTCAGGAGTTGAGGGATCATCTAAAAATGTTATGTCTCCTCCTGAAAGCATTAAAGGATTCACGATGAGGATATAAGCCATCGTAAGGAATGTTGTCACTCCTGCACGAATCTCACCCTCTACGGAACTACCGGCTTTACTGATACCAAAATAGTTATCAATTTGCCCCATAATCCCCTCGCTTGGAGTAGATGCTGGAGCTTCTGATACGTTGTTTTCGGTACCACTATTTTCTGTGTCGTCGTCACTCATAGGTTTACACCTAAACAACATTAAGTGAGGATTTCTTTTTAAATGTACCGGATGTTTCAGGAAATAAAACTTAGCCTTCTACACGGATTTAAAGAGTCTCATAATCTGACTGTTTGAAGACTGAAACTTTGTTATTTTCGGCCCAAAGTTTCCATTTTCGATATTCACTTTTTTTCATACCTTTTTTATGAAAGTAAATACCGTTAGATTTTCCGGCTTCAAGAGCTCTTATGAGCATATTTTCGGTTAAATGAGGTATTCCATAGTTTGCTACCATGTGGCCAAAAGATACCTTGTGAGATAGTGCAGCTTCAGTAAACCTTGGCGTATAGTGTCCACCACCAAAACCTAGAACGTTTATGCCTTCTTTGATTTTAAATTCGAGAAGGGATTTAATTAGTACTCTTGCAGGTATCTCATCCTCCCATTGCTTTTCTGTAGATCCAATTTCTAGAAATATAGTAGGAGTTTCTAGCAAAGGCCCGTGATGAGTGGCTTCAAAGCATACATCATATCCATTAAGCTGATTCTTCTTTATTTCTCTTAAGAGAGAGCTCATAATATCAGAGGAAGCTGGCGTAACTTCTCCCTTAATTCCACCGTAATCTGCATCCCCCCAATTTCCGATAGGATGAACTGTTAAGCTAGGTTTTCCACTTGCAGCTTTATGCCTTGATAAAAAAATTATATTACTTATTTTCAAACTATTTTTTCTTTCAAATGCTTCATCAATTTTTTCTGCGTGAATATGTATCTTATTTATACTAATTAAATGAGTTCCTTCAACACAAAAGGGACCATGCGTTTTAGTAATTTTCCACATATCATTTCCATCAAATATTCCACATTTTTCCCATGGTGACATTTCCAATAATCTATCTCTTAAATTTATTGATGCTGAATCAGCTTTTGATGCAATAATTAGATTCATAACCCTTCAACAAGTCCAACTTTTACATTTCTTTCTTTGGCTACTTGTTTTGCTCTCGAATATCCTGCATCTACATGCCTCATAACACCAGTACCAGGATCTGTTGTTAAAACTCTGCTAAGTCTCTCATCGGCTTCCTTGGTTCCATCCGCAACGACTACCATTCCTGAGTGAAGTGAGTACCCCATTCCAACGCCACCACCGTGATGAAAGCTAACCCATGAAGCTCCTGATGCTGTATTCAGTAGGGCATTGAGTATTGGCCAATCGGCGACGGCGTCACTTCCGTCCTTCATGTCTTCAGTTTCTCTGTTAGGTGAAGCTACAGATCCAGAATCAAGGTGATCTCTACCAATAACCAATGGAGCTTTTACTCTTCCAGTTTTTACCAATTCATTAAATGCAAGACCAGCCTTTTTTCTCTCTCCGTACCCAAGCCAGCAAATTCTTGCAGGTAGTCCCTGAAAACTAATTCTCTTTTGTGCCATATTTATCCATTTGGCAAGTGCTTTGTCTTCAGGAAATAATTCTAGCATAATCTTATCAGTTTCCAAGATGTCATTTGGGTCTCCGGATAAAGCTGCCCACCTGAATGGTCCTTTTCCTTCACAAAATAAAGGCCTAATATATGCAGGGACAAATCCGGGGAAGTCAAATGCATTTTCGACTCCAGCCTCCTTAGCTCTTTCCCTTAAATTATTTCCGTAGTCAAAAGTGTATGAACCTCTATCTTTCAATGTGAGCATGTGCTTAACATGCGTTCCCATACTTTCATAGCTTAGTGAAATGTATTTTTTCGGGTCCTCAATTCGTAACTTGTCTGCGTCTGAATTTGTTAGTTCATGTGGAATATATCCTATAAGTGGGTCGTGCGCAGAGGTCTGATCAGTCAACAAATCAGGAGTCACATTTCTTTCTATAAGTTTCGCTAACAAATCAATGATATTGGCTTTAACTGCGATTGATTTAGCTATATTATTTTCTTTCCATTTTAACGCAGTGTCTATTGCATAGTCAATATTATCAGTCATTTCGTCACAATATTTTGTGTCCAATCGTTTTTGAATTCTTTCTTCATCCATTTCAGCAGCTAGAAAAGTACCTCCGTTCATAGTTGCAGCCAATGGTTGTGCACCACCCATGCCACCTAGTCCTCCTGTAACAACAAGTTTCCCTTCTAAAGTTCCATTGAAGTGTTGCCTAGCAGCTTCGGCAAATGTTTCAAAAGTTCCTTGTAGAATACCTTGTGAGCCAATGTAAATCCAAGATCCTGCAGTCATTTGCCCATACATCATTAGCCCTTCTTTTTCTAATTTATCGAAATGCTCCCAATTCGCCCAATTACCTACCAAGTTCGAATTTGCAATTAAAACTCGAGGTGCATCAGAATGTGTTTTAAAAATACCGACAGGTTTTCCACTTTGAACAAGCAAAGTTTCATCATTTTCCAAATCTTGAAGGGATTTAACAATTGCATTGTAACACTCAATATTTCGCGCAGCTTTTCCCCTACCTCCATAAACTATCAAATCTTCGGGTCTTTCAGCAACTTCAGGATCTAAATTATTCATTAACATTCTAAGGGCAGCCTCTTGTAGCCAGCCTTTGCAACTAATTTCAGTCCCGTGTGGAGCTTTTACCATAACATATATTGTAACACCCTCTAAATTAAATATATTTCTACGAATATTTTAAAAAAACCCGGTTAGATTACAGATAGCTGCTCCCGGCGGGCCCCCTCCCACCTCCCAACCTGTCGGTTGAGCGGCAACATTTTTAAATTCAATTTTAATTGGAACATATGATAAATCACAGAACGTATACAAATTTCATACGTTGCTCATGCGGATTTATAGGTGAATCAATCGAGGCGAGGCAACATAGAGAATGTCCTCAATGCCATTCTGTAGTTGAGGCATGCTGTGAAGGAAATAATTGTAATTAATTGGTTTTTCCAGTTAATTTTCTCCAAATCCATTTTAGAGGGTCGTAGTACTCGTCTGCAACTCTTTCCTTCATAGGTATTATTGCATTGTCAGTTATAGCAATATTTTCAGGACAGACTTCAGTACAACATTTGGTTATATTACACAATCCTATTCCATTATCATTCTTTATGGTTTCTAAACGATTCCCTTGGTCTAATGGGTGCATTTCCAGCATTGCATTCCGCATCAAAAAACGAGGTCCTGCATATTCAGATTTCATATCGCTATCTCTTAAAACGTGGCAAACGTCTTGACAAAGGAAACATTCGATGCATTTTCTGAACTCTTGAACTCTATCTACGTCTTCCTGCAGCATTCTTGGATCGTCTGTATCTGGGTGTTGGTAGGGTAAAATTTTCTTGTTAACTTCATAGTTCCAAGAGACATCAGACACTAAGTCTTTAACTACAGGAAAGGCTTTCATTGGTTTAATAACTAAAGGTTCAGAAGGATCATAATCTGACATCCGAGTCATACACATAAGACTTGGAACTCCATTAACTTCAGCAGAACATGAACCACATTTTCCAGCTTTACAGTTCCATCTTACAGCTAAATCAGGTGCGTCATTAGCTTGAATCTCGTGAATTGCGTCAAGAACTACCATTCCAGGTCCACTCTCCATTTCAAATTCATGCATGAAGTAATCTTCTTTTTCACCCCTTTGAATAATTATTTTTCTCTTCATACAGCCTCCTTCATAACAAAGTCTTGCAATTCATCAGGCATAATTTTCTTGTCAGATTTCACAATATTTAAGCCATCCGGCCCTTTTCGAATTATTATATTCAAAGTCCCTAATTTTTCGTCATATTCAGGATAGTCTAGCCTTGTATGTCCTCCACGGCTTTCACGTCTTTCTTTGGCAGCTTCAGCTACGGCTAGAGAAGTTATTATCATATTTTTCATGTCCAGACATAGGTGCCAGCTTGGGTTGTAAGATCGGTCTCCGGTTGCTTTTGCGTTTTCCACCCTTCTCCTCAAGTCTTTTAATTTTCCAATACCTTCGTTTAGTGATTCTTCTTCTCTCACAATTCCGGCATGCATTTCCATAATGTCTTGCAGTTCTCGATGTAAATGATAAGGATTTTCAGTTTTTGCATCTGAAAAGCAATCTATAATTTCATTTGCAGCTTTCTTAAGCTTACTTTTACTAAACGATATTTCTTCAGTGTTAAGTGCGAAATTTGCAGCAGCTCTACCTGAGATGTTTCCAAAGACGAGTAAATCAGACAATGAATTCCCCCCTAAACGATTTGCACCATGGAGTCCGGCGGCAGCTTCTCCTGCAGCATACATTCCTTTTAGGCTTGAGGCGCCAGTTTCCGCATCAACAGTTATTCCACCCATCATGTAATGTGTAGTTGGTCCAACTTCCATTGGTTCTTCAGTAATGTCTAAATCACCAAGTTCTTTAAATTGGTGATACATCGAAGGTAATTTTTTCTTTATGTAATCGGCATCTTGTCTGTTTGCTATGTCCAAAAATGCACCTCCGTGAGGACTGCCTCTTCCTTCTTTGACTTCTTTCATAATGGCTTTGGCAACTACATCTCTAGTTAGAAGTTCAGGAGGTCTCATTGCCCCCTCTTTACCTTTTAACCAGTCATTAGCTTCTTTTTCATCCTTAGCAGTTTCAGCAGCAAATGCTTCAGGAATATAATTGAACATAAATCTTTCGCCTTTATTGTTCAACAAGACTCCGCCTTCTCCTCTCACACCTTCGGTTACCAGCGTACCCTTAACACTTGGTGGCCACACCATTCCAGTAGGATGAAATTGTATGAATTCCATATCTTGTAGATCAGCCCCTGCCAAATATGCCAAAGAATGTCCATCTCCAGTGTATTCCCATGAGTTTGAAGTGACTCGGTAAGCCTTTCCAATGCCTCCAGTTGCTACAACTATGGCTTTTGCATGAATTGCAATTATTTCTCCATTATTACGGTAATATGCAAGAGCACCTACAGCTTGATTATCTTCGGTAATTATGGTTGCAACAGTACATTCCATAAAAATATCTATATTATCTTGATGAATTACTTTGTCTTGTACAGTTCTTATAATTTCTAATCCTGTACGATCACCAACGTGAGCCAATCTGGGATACCTATGGCCTCCAAAATTTCTTTGGTTAATCTTTCCATCTTTTGTGCGGTCAAAAACAGCACCCCACCGTTCTAGTTCTAAGATTCTTTCGGGAGCTTGCTCGGCATGTATTTTTGCCATTTTCCAATTATTTAGATGCTTTCCACCTTTAATCGTATCCCTAAAATGAACTTTCCAATTATCTCGTTCATCCGCATTTCCTAAAGCAGCAGCAGCTCCACCTTCAGCCATAACTGTGTGGGCTTTACCAAGCAAAGATTTTGATACAAGGCAAACACTTGCCCCTTCATCAGATGCCGCAATTGCAGCTCTCATTCCTGCGGCACCTGCACCTATGACAAGAACATCATATTTTTTTTCTTGAATATCTTCCATTAAAGCACCCACTGAAATATTTCGTCATTTCCTAATAGCCCTAAGTAAATTCTAATATAGAAATCAGCAATCATTATTGTAACTAATGATATCCAGAAGTACAATCCATGATGACGGTTTAGAGAATTTATCCACGAGTTACCTGTCTTCTTAACATAATTAGTACATGAAATACAATCAACATTGCCTCCAACTAAATTTCTCAGTGAATGACATGAAGAAACATATAATGTTAAGAATAAAGCATCTATAGTTAGGATAAGACTTCCGAAGCCGACTCCTACGCTGCTTCCAAAAATGTAAGATTCAAATGCGTGGTACCAATGCAGTATGGCAAGTATTATTGCTAAATAAAGGAAATATCTGTGGGAGTTCATAATTATGAATGGAAGTGCATTTTCACCATTATAAGATTTAATTGGTTTATCGACTGCACAGCCTGCAGGATTTGCTAATAGTGATCTATAAAAAACTCTTCTACCATAGTAACAAGTTCCACGGAATCCTAAGGGTGCCCAAATGAATAAAAGTGTTGCAGGAAGTGGCCAAAAGCTGAGTATATCTGATGGAATGGCGTTAGGGCCCGGGGAAGAAATCGGACTTACGTAGTGAGCGCCGTTTTCATTGTAATAAATAAAGTCATTTTCATAATCGCCTATAGTTCCATGCTCTATCAAAAGAACGGATATAGTATAAACTCCAAACAAGATTAATATGGTACCCATTACTAATGGTTGAATCCACCATTTATCTGTGCGGAAAGTTGCGAAAAACCCTTTTTTTTCCACAGGAACAAAGCAGGGCGGTATGTCCAGTGCGTCAGTACTCAATACTCTTACAGTTGCATATGGGTATTTTTAATATACTCATCAAGTGCCAATAGCTATTTTATCTATTAGATGTACTATGTTCTATGAAATTACCTTTCATTATATCAATGATGTTTGTGACCCTTTCATTTATGGGTTGTCTCGGGCCAGAGGATAAAAGAACGTTAATTGAAGAGGAAGATGTAGAAGTGACTAGGCTAATTGTTTCAGATGAGCAACTAAGTCAATTTCCTTTTTCAGATAATCCTATTCGTAATTTCACAGTTATTACGCCAAGTGGTTCGACTGAGAGACTATGGGCAGTTTATGGCACAGAGTTAGCGGAGGACCATAATTACGGAGGAAACTGTTGTGAGCACTACATTACCACAGATCAAGATGGAGTAATCTATAATTTAGGGGGAGAATGGCCATGGTGGAGTACAGATAGGGGATTAACTTGGGATGAATATGTGCCTCCTGCATTCAATACAGATTTGGGCTGCGAAGAAGGTCAATTAGATCCGACATTTGATCCAGGACTCGGTGAAGGTTCAATAATTCAGGCACCTAACGGAGATATACTTGCAATGACCTGGTTTCCATATCCTAGTTTTGACGGGGCCGACCAATTTTACGCAATTCTTGGAAAAAAGACAGCACCTGATCAAATTGAATGGCAGTGGTGTTGGAATACTTTTGACAAAGAGCCATTTTATGACCGGTCTTGGCAGGTTCCAGTAGTCGGACCAATAAATCCACCTCCTGAACATTCTACGAATTTATGCTCATCAAACTGTCCTTGGGCCAGCATGGTGGTTTCAAATTTTTGGAGTTATAATGAGCAAGGTTATCAGATAAGTGTTGACGGTCTGAATTATCGTCCTTTAGATATTCCTGATAGTGCTTCAAATGAATGTAATGCAGAATATGCTAGGTGTGGTCAAGATCTAGAATTTGATTTACTATTCGAGGATTTAGGGCCAGAATGGGATTTTATGCAACCTCATAGAGAAATGAGAGCTTCACCTATACCAACAGGAGGACTATTGTTTCCAAGATGGTTTAGTGACGGAAGTAATTTGTTCTTAGATACTGAACTAACCTGGCATAAGCATAATTTACCAAATGGTTCACTATTGCCTTCAAGAAATCTTGTAATAGATAGCTCCGGAGCATTACATAGTGTATCTTGTAATATACTAGATCCTGGAGCCAAAGGTTGCGATGGAACCTTCAACCTAACACACAGCGTAAGTTTCGATGGAGGTTATAATTGGACTGAGTATAATCATGGTTGGCCAGGATCTGCAGCAGTATCAGATAATACTTTCGAGTGGGATTTCCAGGCAGATGGCAATTTAGATTTGGCTGTAATTTCAATGAGAGTACAGAGTTCTAATTTTACGGGAGACGGTAGTCCTAGTGATGTAGATTTAGTTTTCCATGTTCGAGATTACAGCCAAAGTATGGAAGCAGATTCAGTGACAATAATTGGTTTAGGCGATTTAGACTCAACTTCTGGAGCTGGGAATGACATAAGGTTTGATTTTGCATCAATGGCAATTTTACCAGACGGCGGTGTTGTAGTTGCTTATCATGATAGTACCGATCCTAATGAGGATCCTATGTTTGCAATTGAGTTAGAATTGCCGGAGAAATATTTTTATTCTATAGCAATTTAATTAATGAATTTATCTCTTTAGCTCGATTCCGTAGCGTTACTTCAGAAGTACCAAGCGTTTTAGCGATTTCAAGTTGACTTCTTCGTACCTTAGTCTTTTTGCATGCAAGGTATATTGAAGCCCCTAGAAGTGCAATGGGTGAAATACCTTGCCGATATTCACTGTTTTCAACAGATCTAATTATTTCCTTTGCTTCAGTCTCTACATTCTTTGGTAATGCTAATTTTTCTGTAAATTTAGGCAAAAAAGTTATACTGCTTGAAATATTAATTTTAAGCTTTAATTTTCTTTTAATTAAACGGTGAAGCTTACTTAATTCATTTCTGTTCAAATTACAAAGATTTGCAATTTCATCTAAAGTTATTGGCAAATTGCTTACTCTACATGCTGTAAATATTGAAGCTGCTGCTACCTTTTGTGTGCTTCTTCCTCTTACAATTCCTTTTTTAGATGAACTGGAAAAAATTTCTAATCCAGATTCCACAACTTTGTTATCAAGTTTTAGCAATTCAGATATTCGGTTTATCTCTTCAGAAGCTAAAAGAATATTCTTGCCTAGAGAAACATTTGTCCTAATTTCATTTTGCCATTTCAGTACAGTTCCAGAGCTCGCAGTCACTTTAACTTCTTTAGATTTTGTTTTAGTTGTTTTTGCTGGCTTATATTTCATCCACTGTGGGCCGGAGTCAAAAATTAGACTACACGAACTGCACGACATGATTCCGTCACCTTCTGAAATTATTTTTTCATTGCTACATTCCGGACATTTCATTTTTTGTACACTTCCCTGCCAATAATTTTAGTTATTCGCATACCTTTGTTTGCAGCTATAGCTAGGTAAGGGTCACTTACAGGTCCAAAAATGTTGACCACTCTTCCAATTACTCTTTTTTCATTATCATAAATTTTGGTGTTTTTTGGGACCTTCTTATCTGTATTCACAATTGCAAGATTTCTTGAGTTCAAATGTGATACCCGTCCAACACACTTCATTATTTTGCTTTTTTAAACTAGTATTTAAAGTTTATGTTTTTGTCAATCACAAAAATTCCTTCCAAAAGAAGTTATCGTTCTTTGATAGTTCATATTTATTCCTCATAATCCTCTCATTCTTGACAGTTTCGATTTTTATATCATCATATTTTATGCTACTTAATGTTAGAAATTCAGCTTTAGCCATAGTAAAATCTATTTTCTGGCCACTGAGTCCTTTTTTAATGTCGTTAAGCTCTTTCCTTCCGTATGTTACGTCCGAAGCAGCTCCAATCATTTTTCTAACTTGGTGCCAAAGAAATGAGATTCCTCTAATTTCACACATAATTACTTTTCCTCTAGAAGTAACATTTATTTCTTTTACAGTCCTTCTTGTATCTACAATATCAGTATCTAAAACTCTCGCAAAATTTCTGAAATCGTGTTTCCCAACAAAGAGTTGCATTACCTCATTAAATAATTCCTGATTCTTTTCATTAAATACGTAATATCTGTATTCTCTTTCCTTAGCAATTCTAGGATTAAATTCTATTTTTACGTCAGAAAATCCAGTTATCCATATAGGATATTTTTCAAGTCTTTCAATAAATTCTCCGACATATTCTTTACATCTCCGATTTGAGATAGTAGTTATGATATTACATGTTGCATTTACGCCTCTATCTGTTCGACTTGCGAATAAAGGATTTGAAGAACCCAGATTTTTGAGGATGTTCTTCACAACTCCCTCCACAGTTATTACGTCTGGCTGAATTTGAGATCCATGGAAGGCGCTACCGTGATATGCTATTCTAAATAAATTGGCAAACTTACTCATTAACTAGATAATTTCTTCTAGAGTATCTCCAAGTTTGGAAGGATTATTAGTAACATGTATTCCTGCTCTTTCCATTGCTTTCATCTTTTCTCTTGCTGTACCTTTTCCTCCAGAAATTATAGCTCCCGCATGTCCCATTCTTTTACCAGGCGGAGCAGTTCTTCCAGCTATAAAGCCGACAATTGGTTTTGAAACATATTCTTTAACATATTCAGATGCTAATTCTTCTGCAGTTCCGCCAATTTCTCCGATCATTATCATGGATTTTGTTTGTGAATCATTCTCAAAAGCCTCTAAACAATCAATGAAATTTGTCCCGTTAACTGGATCGCCGCCGATACCAACACAGGTTGATTGTCCTAATCCCTTCTCGGTTACTTGATTTACGGCTTCATATGTTAAAGTACCTGATCTTGATATTATACCAACATCTCCTTTTCTATGAATGTGACCTGGCATTATTCCTACTTTACTTACTCCCGGAGTTATCAGTCCAGGACAGTTTGGTCCAATCAATCTGGTATTAATAGGTTCTAAATACCTCTTAACCTTAACCATGTCTAATGCAGGAATTCCTTCCGTTATTGCAACGATCAGCTCAATACCGGCATCTGCAGATTCCATGATTGCATCAGCTGCAAATTGCGGAGGTACAAAAATACATGATACATTTGCTCCATTATCAACAGCGTCGCTTACAGTATCCCATATGGGAAGTCCAAGTGTCTCTTGACCGCCTTTACCAGGAGTTACTCCCCCTATTACTTTAGTCCCATAATCTAACATTTGCTCAGTATGGAATTGTCCGTTTTTACCGGTAATACCCTGAACTATGATCTTACTCTTTGAATCTAACCAGATACTCATGATTTCCCTCCTACAGCACCTACAGATTTCCTTGCTCCGCTATCCATATCATCTGCAGTAATCAAGTCCAAACCTGATTCAGATAGCATCTTCTTGCCTAAATCAACATTAGTTCCTGCCAACCTAACAATCAAAGGGATATCTAATTCAATTTCTTTTGCTGCAGTTATAATTCCTTCAGCAATGAAATCACATCTCATTATTCCACCGAAGATATTTACAAAGATGGCTTTTACTTCAGTATCAGATAAAATAATCCGGAATCCTTCAGCAACTTGTTCAGCAGTTGCTCCACCTCCAACATCTAAGAAATTAGCAGGCTCGCCACCGTGCAATTTGATGATGTCCATTGTAGACATTGCTAAACCAGCACCATTTACCATACAACCAATTTCTCCGTCTAATTTAATGTAGTTTAATCCAGCTTTCGTAGCTTGAGATTCAAGTGGTTCTTCTTCATCCAAGTCCCTTAATTTTTCAATGTCTGTATGTCTAAACAAGGCAGAACTGTCGAAATTTATCTTCGCATCGAGTGCAATTACATCATCATGAGAAGTTACTACTAGTGGGTTGATTTCAACTATCGAGCAATCAAGTTTCATAAACAATTCATATAAGGTGATAATAAATTTACAACAGGAGCTGATCTGCTTACCTTGAAGACCTAATCCAAATGCAATTTTTCTTGCTTGCCAATTTCCAATGCCTGTTATTGGGTCTGCGTAAACTTTCAGAATTTTTTCAGGCTCTTTAATTGCAATTTCTTCGATTTCGACTCCACCTTCTGTTGAAGCCATTACAACCGGTAAATCTCGTTCTCTATCTAGAACTATTCCTAAGTATAGTTCTTTTGCTATATCACATCCCTCCTCAACATAAACTTTCCTTACCATTACTCCGTCGGACGTGGTTTGTGGAGTTACTAATTTAGAACCAATTAATTTGTCAGCAGCTTCATAAACTTCATCAGTAGTTTTACAAAGGATAATTCCCCCGCCTTTACCTCTTCCTCCAGCATGCACCTGAGCTTTTACAACCCATATGTTTCCTCCTAGTGTTTTGCATGCTTCTGCTGCCTCATTAGCATTTGTTGCAAGAACACCTTCCAAAGTTTTAACATTATAATCCTTAAAAAGCTGTTTTGCTTGATACTCATGAATGTTCATAATATATTACACACAGATTGGGGTTTAATACTCTAAGCCATAGTTTTTACTATGTAAAGATTTAAATAGAACTCAATCTGGCGCAAATAATAGGTTAATTATGGCAAAGAAAAATCCAGCACATATGTTTCGCGGAAAGAAGAGAGCTTACACACGCAAGGAATATATTGGCGGTGTTCCAGCTAGTCGCATAACACAGTTTGATGTTGGCGATAAAGTTGCAGATTTTTCAGTAGAAGTCACACTTTCAGCTAAAGAAGAATGCCTTGTGAGACATAATGCACTTGAGTCTGCAAGAGTTACAGCTAATCGTTACATACAGACCCATGCAGGTAGAGATGGTTATCATCTCAAGGTACGTACTTATCCTCACCACGTTTTAAGACATAATAAAATTGCTCAAGGTGCAGGAGCGGATCGTGTTTCTATGGGTATGCGAAAGTCTTTCGGAAGAACAGTGGGTACTGCCGCTAGAGTCAAGTCCGGTCAAAAATTAATCACGCTTAGAACTTCTAATGAGTTTACTTCTGAAGCAAAAGAGGCTCTGCGCAAATCCTCCCATAAGCTTCCAACGCCTTGTAATATTGTGGTCAACCAAAAATAATGGCTGAATTAGTTAAAAAATTAAAATTACCGAAGCCAGATGGATTTCTTTATTTTGTAGAAGATGATTGTTCAGTTTGGAAGCATAAAGGAGGACATAAAGAATTGATTTCAGAGGGTTCAAGTGAAAGAGAGAAAGGTTATCTTTATTTTATTGATGTGAATGGCAATTTGGCACGAAGAATTAATCCCCAGGAACGAGATGTTGAAACTAAAGAATTATTTAAGCCAGGAACACAAACTGTCAAGTAATTCACCAAAACTTCCACCATGATTTTTTCATTGTAACTGTATCGTTTTCCATTTTTTTAGCCAGGTTAGGATTAACTTCAGACATTGCTTTCATTATTACCATATCCAAACTACGATATGCTATTTTTCCTGCAGGAGTAATACTCATTAGTTTTTGAAGTGTTTGTGTAGGAATCTCACTAACTAAATTGAGTCTGTCCTGGTCAAATTCAATGTTTGCTGAAGCTTCAATATCTTCCCCTGTAGCGTTTGATAAAAGACTAGACAGATTAGTTTCGTTATCTTTTTCTTTTTCTCTGAACCATGTTGCAAAGCCAGATACAAAGACATATTCACTTATTACCCACTCGGATAAGCTTTTTAACTCGAAATCTCGCTGAACCATTCCATTTTCATTCCAATATTTAGTTATATGAGTAATAAATTTTTTTTTAACAACTTCTTTCAGTATTTTAACTTCAGATTTACTTATTTTGATATTTTTGGCCATATCTTCGCTTATCCAGTCAGTTTTGCAACTAATGCGTAGCTCTTTATCCGTATTTTTTACAAAATATTTATCATATTTGGGAATAGAAATAATGGTGGAAATATTATCTGCAGTTAGTCCGCTTTTTGATATACATTCTTCAATAGTTGGCTTTGAATCCAATATTGACAAAAATAGTAATCCTAGGTTCTTTTCATTATTACTAATCAATAAATCACTCTTGTCCCTTTCGGCATATCGTTAATGCAGTTACCTAGATGATTTAGGCCACTTATCCAGCATTCACTTTCCCTTGAAATCTCTAGTGCACATCTAATTTTGTTAAGCAGTCCTCCAGTTACATCAGGCCTATTGTCTTGACGCTGTATGGATACTTTCTCTATAAATTTTGAGTTAATCTCATCATATATCTCAAGTTCTTCTGAGTCCAAGTTTCCTTTGACTACACCCGGATAATCCATGACAAAAAAGGTTCTTTTAGGTTTGTACAATTTAGCTAATTTAAGCAATATAGTGTCTCCACTAAGTATCCGTACATCTTTTTCTTTTGTATCAACTATGTCACCAAATGTTACAGGTATTTTTCCATCTGAAAGAATTTTATCAAATTTATATTTAGGAAAATCTAAAGGTTCATTTTCATTGCTTATCTTCATAGATAGTGAGGGGATAATACTTTCACAATTGAGGCCTGTCTTAATTATAGCTTCACACAATATTTGGTTCAAATCTCTCATTTGCTTTCTAGCTTTTATGATGGCCTCTTTTTGTTCATCAGTACCATCAAAACCGTTATCAATTTTATATTTTTTAGCAAGAGGATGAGCATACGATCCAGCGCCATGTACTATAATAATTTTTTTACTAGATTTGGAAATAATCTCAGCTATTTTATTTATGTTTTTTTTACGGCATTTTGGAGTTTGACTTTCTTTATCAGTAATTAGTGAACCTCCTAATTTCATCAAAATGAGATCATTTGCCATGACATTCTATAGGTTGGCACACAAAAAGGTACAGTGCGCAATTATATAGGGAATTTTGTAGCAGTTGTGGATAACAAAATTAAACTTGCTTTATTAGGTGCATTTTGCTATAATTTGACCCAAGGACTTTCTTTTACTTTAATAAGACTTCAAGCCAATTTTTTGGGAGATTTTCGTACATTGGGATTAGTCGTAGGCTTACCAAACTTCGCTTTGGTCGCAGGTTCAGCTTTCTGGGGGTACATTGCTGATAAATGGAGAAGTAGGAAAAATGTAGTGGTTCTTTGTTCCTTAGTTACTGCTTTGTTGTATCTTCCTATACCTTGGTTGGGCCCACTGGGATTGGTATTAGTTCGCACACTTCAGTCATTTTTTCTCGGAGGTATGGTCCAGATTGCCACCATGTTTTCAGAATTAGATTCCTCTGCCAGGGGTTCGTTTATGGGGAGATTGGAATCTGTTTTAGGCTTGGGATGGGGAGTAGGGGCTTTTGTTGGTGCCTATCTCGTCAGCGAGAATGAGTATGGTTTAGGAAGTGGACCGGTAGTATTTTCCTTTTTTTTTACGGCTTTTTTAGGATTAATTTCTGTAATTGGCTATATGTCCTCTACTGAGAGAAAAAGAGAAATAGTAAATATTCATGATGATTTTCTTTTTTATTTTAAAAAATTATCTAGATTGTTTATAATTACGTTTATTTTATTCATGGGTTATATATTTTTCTTAACAATCTCTCCAGTTTATCTAACAGCCATTGCAGGATCAAGTAATAGAATGGGTTGGATTGTTTTGTGTAGTGGACTTATACATGCTCTAACTGCACCTTATGCAGGGAATTTAATTGACAAGTACCCGAGGGAAACGGCTATACGTATAGCCTCAGGCTTTGTAATTTTTTCAATGCTAGCCTATTCATTTACAGTAAATCTATATGTTATAACTTTAGTATTTACAATTCCTATCTATATGACTTTCTTTTTAGGCGCTAGAACCATAGTTGCAGACGCAGTGCCCTATGACTTAAGGGCAAGAATGATGGGTTTACTAAGCTCATTTAGCCTGCTTGGTAGCGGACTTGGAAGTTTAATTGTGGGAGAATTATTACTTTATTATGAAGAACAGCAAGTATTTCTTTTCGGAGCCCTAATATCAGCAATTGCCTTTACTTTATCTCTAAAGAATTTTTCTAATTTGAAAAGTTAATGCTTATTTCCTTTTCTTTTAGATATTTTATAATGTAATCAAAGTAATCTTGGTTTGAACCTAATTCTTCTGGAGTAATAATACCATTTTTGTTTAGGCCTTTATCTAAAATAAGGTTTGTAATTGCACAAGCAGTTAATCCTGTGGTTCTGGACATACTACTCCATCCATCTCGCCACTCATCATACACAACGCAAGAAATCTCTTTTCCGTCTACAGCCTTAGCAGCTATTATTAGAAGTGTGAATTCTTTGTCATTTTCAGCTAATTTCCATTCTTTGAATAATTTCTTAGTGGTAAATTCTTTTTGACTAATTTCTTTTCCATCATCAAACATCTTAGTATCATCTAGTTTCCCGCTATCAATCAATTTTGAAATCATTTCCGAATGTCCAGGATATCTAATAGTATATTCTAGTAAAGTGGGTATGTTAATCGTTAATTCAGATTCGAGTAATGTTCTAAGACCATCTGTTAAAAAGGCTTCTAGTTTACCAATACCCTCTACTTCGAAATCAATTTTTCCAGTAAGCGGATCTACAGTTTCATTCAGGCCATTTTTTTTGATTCTTGCAGGTCTTGTATATTCCTCAATTACATCAATTGGTGAAAAAGGAGCTTTGTAATTCCAAGGTGGATTTTTTTCTTTTGGTAATCCCCCTACCATAATTTTTATTTCATCAATATCGTAATTACAAATTAAATTTCCTACGATTATGTTACTTAATCCTGGGGCAACTCCGGCATCAGGGTAAAGTGCAGTTTTAGCTTTTTTTGCAATATTTTCTAATTCATTACAGTTTTCCGGCATAAATGAAATATCTACGCATGTTTTTTCTTTTAGTATTTTTTTGGAAGTTTCAAAGCCCATAAAACCTGGAACACAATTAATCATAAGATCAGTATGTTCAAAGTACCTCAGATAATCTTCTTTAAGTATGTCAATTTGGTTTATTATTATGTTAGGATTGTACTCATGTAGTATATTCAAATTATTTGAATTATTATCAATAGCATAAACTTGATGGTATTTAGATAATTCAACAGCAATTAACTTCCCTACCATTCCAGTGCCTATTACTGCAATGTTCATTCTAAATTTTTAATTTTTCTCTTGAGACCCTTACACCATTGGGCGTTGCTAAAATCCATTTCTGACTTACTCCAACAAGATCACCATCAATATCTGCAATAGCCCTTTCTAGTTCAGCTAATATTTTATGTAAAGTTTCTTGATCAGATGTTAGTGGCGTAAAATCAATAAGTATAATGTTTCCGTCATGTAGTTCTGAAGTTATTCTTTTCACTTGTTCGCTTTTACTTAGTAAGATAGTATGAACGAGCATTGAGGCTTTTTCTCCATAGTCCTCAGCCTTATCAGCACTCCAATTTCTTAAATCAAAAAATTGTTCATCAGGAATTCTTCTCATTTGCGGAGGTGCTGCATTCATATATTATACCTATTTCAATGTATCTTAATTAGGTTTCCTGCGATTGAATAAAACAGTAACAAACATTATTCCAATACAAGATAACATTGAGACGTTAGGTAGAAATCCACTTTTTCTTTCAGATTCAAAAATTTGCTCTTTGGAATATTCATTATTGTCTTTATTAATTTCATTTTCATTAACATAAGCCTTAATCACGAATTCATGATAATTCGCAGTGGATACCCATTCAAATGTGAAACTTTCACTTTTCTCAGGTTCTATACTGAAAGAAGAAGTATGAACTAATTCCGAATCAATATAAAGTTCATAGTATCCAATTGCAATATGGCCATTGTAGTTATTTGTATTGTTGTATGTTTCATTGTAATTCTTCAATACAGTCTTAATCTCATGTTTAGTTCCTCTTTCTTTTGATCCACTTATTTCTATTTCATTGATGAATATATCTGCCCAGCCAGTGATATCAACGCTACTACTACTTTCGTTACGGTTTCCATTTTCATCAATTAACGAATATTCTAAAATTATTACGCCTGCATACTCCATTTCAAATATTAAATTAAAGTTAGATCCTTGATCTACGTAATCAAATTCAGCCCTTTGATTTTCTTTATTATCTATGATTTTAATTTTAAGGTATTCGATATTTGCCTCACTTTCAACATCAAATGCATTTAAGTATATTTCAAAATCTTCACCAACACGAGGAGCGGAAGGGGCAGTTTGCAGAATGCCCGTGGGCTTAGAGTTAAGATAGATTTCATGTTCGTAATAGGCCGTGCCAACTGGGGTTTGCTGAACGGTCAAATTCATGAGATGGTAACCCCCTGAGCTGATGTATGTGGAGATAATTTCATTATTGCTGTCTAAAATTTCGCCATCTAGCGTCCAAATGTAGTTTAATCCCAGTCCAGTGGACTGACTTCCATTAAAATCAACCCATGTTCCTTCATTTATTTGATTATTAAATTCAAAATAAGCAGTAGGTTTGTCGTAAACAGTAATGTCTAGTTCAAATTTATTTGTCCACAAATTACTTTCTGAATCTCTTCCAGTGGCAATCAATTTGTAATTACCTTTTTCATTGAAGGCGATAGTTTTGGACAAATTAATAGTTGATTCATCATTAAGTAATAACAAATTAGATGAATTTATTTGATATACTTTCCAATTATAGAGGTTAATTTCTCCAAGAGTAGAAACAATTATTTCAGCATCTTGATTAACAACAAGATTGATTTCTTCATAATTTAAGGAGATTATAGGTAAATTTGTTCCAGACAGAATAAATGTTTCAGTTGTATTTCCTCCTCGCGGATCACTTACAGTTAATTCAATATTATGATTTCCTTCCACAAACGATAAATCTAGATATTGTCCATAGGAAATGCTTGAATCATAATTCCATTGATATGTGAGTACTGTATTATCGTTGTCTGTTGATGCACCTGCATCGATTCGTATTTCTCTATTTGTAGGTATTATCCATTGATTAGTCCCGGTCAAGAGCCCTTCATCAATATTGATATCAGGATTTGGGGGTGAATTTTTAACATATATCATTATAGTTGATTCGCTTACTCCATTTTGATCATCAGTCAGCCTTAAAGTTATGTTATAGTAACCAGGAAATGAAAAATAATGAGTAGGGTTTATTTCATTTGATGTGGTTCCATCTCCAAAATTCCACAGCCATTCCTCAATTTCCCCGTCCGAATCTGTAGAACTATCTGTAAATTCAAATGGCGTTAAGGTGTTTCCACTGCCTGGTGCAATTGTGAAGACTACATTAGGTAGTGAATTGATAACTTCTATAGTGTAATATGTAGTGCTTATATCATTTAGATTATCAGTTAATTTTAGAGAAACATCAAAGATTCCTGAATCTGTATATGTATGCTCCTTAACCATCTGATTAGAAGTTCTTCCATCATCAAAATTCCAGTAATAAAAGTCAATTTCCCCGTCCAAGTCATAAGAATCTGTTGCGTCAAATGTTATGCTCTCACCAAGCATAATTGTCATGCTTGAGATGCTTACACTAGCAATTGGTGCCTTGTTGACGAATATATTGAGAATATAGGTGTCTTCCAGTCCATGATTATCTCTTACAGTTAGCGTTACATTGTATTCACCGTTTTCAGTAAATACGTGTACTGGGTTGTCAGTATAGTTGTATTTTCCGTCTCCAAAGTCCCATGTGTAGTTTACTATCTGGCCGTCTTCATCCCTTGATTCGTTTCCGTAGAATTGCAAGGCCTCTCCTTCAGTTACTACTGCTTCATCAGCGTCTGCGTTGGCAATGTGGTTTTGAGAGAAAGCTGATGTCCAGACTATAATATTTAATCGCCATCTGACTTCAATATTCTCTATTTTCCATCCAGATTCAGTTATCCGTTGTATGCTAAAGAGTTTGGGTATGTGTCTTTAGCTAAAATGATCCCTGCTCTGTAAGGGTCTCCGCTGTCCCCTCTGTTTGTCTCCAGAGTCCAAGTCATCATTCGCCATCAGCTTCCTCCAAATCCATTCCTTTATGCTCTTCATCGTTGTTAACTGTGTTTGAGCTCCATTTCGAAAGCATTATTTCTTCGTCGATGTGCCAGATTAAGAGCCCTTCTCCAGGGAGATAAGTATCATATTTTGTTTGCTGCCGATTTTCTAGTAGGAAATATTGCTCCTGAGGCAGTCCAGTTGCCCAGGTATCGGTAGTTTGTAAATATTTACCACCTTCCGATACCGGTTCGATGACAAGATTTGCGATATCGTCATCTTCGCACTGCTAATCGGTTCATCCCAACCTAACCAGTATCGTGAATACGCACTAAAGTATACGGGTGTTTCACCGTTGTTTCCCCACGATCCCGCAGCCATTACAGCCCAATTACCTACGCCCTCTGAACTTCCATCAGTATCATAGTAGTCTGGTAGGCCTAACTCGTGACCAAACTCGTGGCACCAAACTCCCAAGGGATTTTTCTCTCCATTTGATAACTGATATTCAGGAACTTGACTTATTCCATCAACAAAGTGATCATTGCCGTCCTCATCTTCGTCATCAGTACTAATTCTTAAAGTTGGCCAATGTGCTGACCAAATATCATTACTGTCACCAGAAGATTCACCCCCCGGGCCAGAGTGTATTGCTACAACAGCATCGTAGTCGGGAAAATAAATATCGTTGTCAGCAATCTCTACACTATCTTTAACAAAGTCTGGGCCGCTAGAGTAATTAGCAGCGCTTCCATTGAGTGTGTATGGGCCATAAACATTACCTTCAATATTTAGAGCTCCTTTAGAAACTTCATCGAAATAGTCCCACATTGAGTTTGTACTTGCGAAGGCAGTATCTTCAAAATAATCCTGATCATATTCCTCTTGAAAATCTTGGTCTTCAAATTCAGCCATGATGAAAGCAACATTTATGTTGCCACTGGTTGGAGCAGCACTTACTGAGTTAACTGCCATTATGGCCAAAAATAAAATTCCGATTACCGATAAATACCTCACATTCACATCTCATCAATAATGGCTTAGATATTAAACTTCAGTTTGACACAAAACCTAAAGGATCTGAAATGATATTATCTCTAGACTCATGAGAGATTTTAACCGGTTTATCTCCATAGAAAACTTTGTTGTTACTTCTCATGGTATCTAAAGTTGCTACTCCCATAGCGAAATTAACTGCTGCACCTGCACGGAAACCGGCATATTCATCAGGTATTGAGTTCAGATAGGCTTTAACGGGCTCAATATGTTTACATGCGTTATCTAGCATATATTCAAGTATTTCCATTGACTTCTCTTTGTTGGCTTCGTCAAGTAATTTCTCAGGTTTCACCTGATATTTTTCAAAGAGGAATCCCGGCCAGAATATTTTTTCATTGTCCAGAATATCTTCTCTGAAATCTCTAATAATGTTAACTTTTTGAAGGAATAATCCAAAATCTCTTTCATTCTCTTTTAGAATAGATGAATCTTCCTCAGATAAATCTTTTGATCTTTTCCTAATGAGTTCAGTCAAAAATCCGGATGGAGTTCCAGCAACATAGTAACAATATTCATCTAAATCATCAAAAGAATATACTTCTTGTTTAAGAAATTTTTGCATTCCGAAATTCATCTCTTTTAGCCATCTAACCATGCATTCTTTTGTGGCCTCATCAAAACTACTGTGAACGGCTAAGACACTTTTCATATTTTTAACTAAATCTCTATATTTTGGATTTTGGACCATTTCGTCAGCAGAACCGGTTAAAATATCAATCTTTTCTTTTGTGCTTTCGGAGTTAGGATTTTCTAAAATTTCCATCAACATATTCATAGCTTCGATTCTTTCTTCCAATGTGATTTCTCTTCTTCCAATATCGTCTTCAAAGGTGTCTAAAATTCTAGCTTCTAAGTAGCCTACCATTATTGGGCCAAGAATATTTTCCTCAACTAATGGGATTGTTAAAGCAAATGATCTGGAGACAGATTGTAATGCACCTTTACAGTATTCCATGCTATCTTGTAAAAGCTCTCCAGTTTTGCTTTTGACTGCTCCGTATAGTGATGGCATGTTAACCTTTTTCGGAGTTTGTAACTTGCCGAAGCGTATTTAAAATTAGGTTTTTTAGAGTTTTATGAAACCACTGTCGGAAATAAATAAGAAACGTTTAGAGAAAATTAAAGTTTTAATGTTCGATCTAGATGGGACATTTATAAGTAATGATACTCTTAAATCTTCAACATATAGATGTTTAGAAAAGTTGAAGGATAATCAAATCAAAACAGTGGTTGTGACTGGTAGACCTGCAGGTTGGTGCGACTTAATTGCCAGATGGTGGCCAGTTAATTCAGTAATAGGCGAAAATGGTGCACTGTCTTATTCGATGCTTGATGGGACAATGGATCGACAATTTTTTGATAATACTGTCAATTTAAAGAAATCTAAAGAATTTTTAGATTTTCTTTTCGATGAGATCAAAGCAAACTTTGGAGATATTCATTTAGCTTCAGATCAATCCTTCAGGCAATGGGATTTAGCTTTAGATATATCTGAAGAGAATAATCTATCTTTAAAGAAAGTTCGAGAAATTTATGATTTTTGTATTAGTAAAGGTGCCAATGCAGCTATCTCCAATATACATTTAAATATCTGGTACGGTAACTATACAAAGTGCGATATGGCATTAAAAATTCTGCATAATTGGAATATAAAAATTGATGAATGTGTGTATGTAGGTGACTCACCAAATGATTCGCCAATGTTCAAAAAGTTCCCATTTTCCGTTGGCGTTAAATCAGTTTTAAGGTATTCTGATTTCATGCAGGATTACCCCTCATATGTGACCGAGAGAGATGGTAATCAAGGCTTTGAAGATTTAGTGGATTCTATTCTTTCGACCAAGTAATGCCTTTTTGGTTTTGATAATTTCCGCTTCTATCTGAATATAACTCATCGGCAGGCGTGGATAGTTTTTCAAAGACAATTTGTGCAAAAGTATTTCCAACTTCAATAGTTACCTCATCATTACTTGAATTTAGTCCTAGAAGAGTTAAATTCCCTTTGAAACCAGAATCTATCTTTCCGAAGCTGCAAATGATTCCTTTCCGAGCCCAACTTGTCCTTAGCCATAATTGCCCACAATGATTTTCTCCACAAGAAATAATTTCCTCTGTTGAAATCGCAAATCTATTGTTAGGAGGTATACAAAGAGGACCTTCGGAGATTTTTTTTTCGTCGGGTATCTCAATCTCACTGACAGTTAAGTCATACCCATTTGGAGTGAGATTATCTTCTTTAAATGGCTCAATAACAATTTGTTTATCTGCAATTAATTTGATAATGCTTTTATCGGAGAGAACAGTCATTTATTTTCTTATTTCAGTTAATAATTTTTCAGCTATATCGGCTCTTACTTTTCCGGATTGCTTTAATTTCTCCGCAAGTACATCAATTTCCTTTCCTTTAGCGCCGGCTTGCACTGCTAAGTTTCTTGCATGTAATCCCATGTGCCCTCTTTGAATTCCTTCGGATGCAAGAGCCCTAAGTGCGCCCAAGTTTTGACATAATCCTACTGCACAGATTACCTGAGATAACTCAGCGGCACCTCCAGGAATCTTAACATCTAATATTTTTACGCAAGTTTTAGCCGTTGGATGCGTTGCAGTTGCTCCTCCAACTAGTCCAATAGCCATAGGAATCTCGATTGTTCCCATCAAGTCTCCATCCACTGTTTTTACCCATTCTGTAAAAGAGGAATGCCCTTCTTTCCAGTTAGAGTATGTGTGTGCACCTGCCTCGATAGCTCTCCAATCGTTCCCAGTAGCAATTACAACAGGATCAATTCCATTCATTATACCTTTATTGTGAGTAGCTACACGGAATGGATCTGCGCAAGCGAACGCAAAAGCTTCGATAATCCCATCGACAATTTCTTCTCCCCCTAAAAACTCAGCAGGCCAAACAGCAGTGGCCTTAGTCTTACGGTGTATAGCTAAGTTCGAAATAATTCGTAAGTACACTCTTCCACCAGTTATGGTTTCTAACCTAGGGGCAACAGCTTCAGCCATTGTATTTACCGCATTAGCACCCATTGCATCTCTACAATCAACTAGCAAATGTGTTATGACCATAGGTCCTGTTTGTGAATCTAAAACTCTTACTTCGATTCCCTTGCATCCTCCGCCAAATTTTACTAAAATAGGATCTTGTTCGTTTGCAAGTTTGACGATTTCATCCTTTTTATTTAGTATATCTTCTTTGGCCTTGAAAGGATCTTTAAGATTTACAAGTTGAATTTGGCCAATCATTACAGGTTCATCAGAACTTGCAGATATTCCTCCCATTTTACGTGCACCTTTTGCCATATGTGTAGCAGCAGCTACAACTGATGGCTCTTCAACTGCCATTGGTACAATGTAATCTTTACCATTTATCTGAAAATTTGGAGCAAATCCTAGAGGAAGAGGAAATGTGCCGACTACATTTTCGATCATTCGATTTGCAGTTTCTTTTCCAAGAGCTCCGTATCCGCTAATTGTTTTCATTTCTTCTTCAGTCAATTTTGCAAAATTCTTAACAAAATCTAATCTTTCAGACGGGTTTTTTTTGTAAAAACCCGGAGCTTCTGAGCTTTTAGTCATGTTAGGCCAAGGAAGTATAAATTAAAGATAATTGGTTCTAAAGTGGAGAGTCTCCAATCAATCCACAATGTGGGCACATGACTTCGCTTTCATCCCCAGCAAGATTCTCAAATTCCTTTTGACATCCTCCCTCACAAACGAAAACTACGGTACGAGAGAATTGGCTTCCTTGAAGGACACTAAATGAAGGCTTTTCTTCAATAACAGAGTCTATCTCTTCCTTGGCTAGAATCTCGACCGGAACTAATATACTCGAGTTTTCAACATCAATAGGAACTTCTTCAACTTTATTCTTGAAGATATACGCACCTGAAGCAACGGCAGTTAAGATTAGCAATACTGCAACAATCATGTAGTTATCTATCTGAGTTGAATCTTTGTTACCGCTAGCTGCACTGTTAATGTTTTCATATTCTACAAATATTTCAAGCATCTCACCTTCCATATTGGCATTTAGGTACCCCATTCGATCTACTGAAATTATTCGGTAATAGTGGAAGCCTCCGCTCAAATTATAAATTTCATAACTCATTTTAGTTTTCGTAAACTGAATATTTTCAATAGTCTCCCAAGGCCGAGAAAAATTATTTCTACTCTCGATAATATATGATATGGCGTCTTCAGCCTCAATCCATTTAATAGTTAAATTATTTTGCCCAGTAATTTCATACTCGACAGATTGAACTGGCATCGGTAACCTATTATCTATGGTTGTAGCTAAATCATATCCTGAATAGGATATAGAAATAGATGAGTTTTCAGGTGGAAGGTATCCTATATCGCCATTTCCAAAAACTAGCTTTCCAAATTCATAATCTATCCAATATTGATTTGCTTTCATACCTGATAAATCATTTCCATTGTATTCTTGTAAAACTTTATCGTAAATTCCGTTTCGGTTTTCGTCAACTATAATCTCAACGTTCTTTAGCTTTCCTGTCATCACAGGTTTTAATGGAATTGTTGGTAGTTCAATTTCATTGGTCATATTTTCATAGTCAAATATAAATTCAAATTCTTCTCGTGAATATTCATTACCTGCGTAATCGATTGGTTTAATTCTGAAATAGTATGTGTATCCATCAACTAGATTTCTAATTGTGTAATCATCATTAATCCATTCCTCATCAAATGGTTTCCATTCTAGTATATCTTCATTGTTCTCATTAAGCCTAGAATATTCTATTTCTAGTTCTGACAATTCTTCAGACTTATATTCAACAGACAAGACTAAGTCATCTGTATTTCTTAATAAATCAATTTGGTTTAATTTAACTGAGGGCTTCACTCTGTCAAATGTGATAGTAACATCAGGTATTAGTTTGAGCTCTTTATTTCCAGAGTAATCGATACTTCTTGATCTAACTAAGTATGTCCCATCCGCTCCCGGATTAAACCAATATTCTCCTATTCCAGTAAAGAGGCCATAGCTTGACCATTCAGTATCATTGATTTCTTTGTATTCTATAACGTACGCAGATATGTCAAATGTCCCATTTTCTTTCCAGTTAAGAGTAACACCATTAAGATTTGTATATTGTAAATTCCCTTCACTAAGCCACAATTCAGATCTAGGTAAATCCATGTCAATTCTAACTTCGGTGTCATATACTCCTTTGAATTCTTTGTTTCCGTTAATATCTACCCCTATTGTACGGAATCGGTATATCATTCCATTTTCTACAGAAAAATTAGTTGAGAATATATTTGTATAATAGTCGTAAAGTATCCAATCACCTATCGAGCTTCCGTCTTTAATTTGATAATATAAGTAAAACCCCACAAGATCACCTTCATTTGATATTTCTTTCCATGTTAATGGTATTATTGTAGAATTTTTGTAAAAACCATTTTCGTCAACTTTTGTTATTGGAGCAGTAGTATCCAGCATAATTGGAATCTTATAAGTGGCATCTTTGTAATTCCACAAATTTGCTTGTGGAAAGGTTACAAAAATTTCTTGATCAAACCACTGTGTGTTTTGAGGATTACCTACAACGCTGGCGATGACGTTTTCACCCTGCAGTAGATAGTTAGTGAAAATTTGCACTTCGTCATTCCAATATTCAGCTCCATGTCCACTCCCTTCGTCTAAATCTCCAAAAACAAATATTCCATTAATGTAATGATCTCCATAGTTGTTACTTGCAACATTAATGTTCATAACACCATTTTCATAAATTCCGAGATTTGTTATGTTAAAGACATGTCTGAAATAGGCATAATTATCATCATCCCACTCAGTTTTGTAATTTACACCCTCAATTGAGCTGTCACCAAATGGAGAGTAAGCACTTGCCCAATCGGTATCATTAAATGACGATGTGGTCCAGTTTGTATTTCCATAAAGTTCTTCATAGTCACTTGATTCTATCCACTTCCATGTGACATCAGCATCTCTTCCGCTGTTAAGGAGGTTTTGTTGAACAGTATAATCATGTTCAGTATTTACTGTGAAAGAAAGATTATGGTACCCATCTTCAATTGATGAAGGTAATACCGCATTAATAGTTACATCTATAGATTCTCCTGGCTGAAGTATAAACTCATTTGGAGTAAATGTTATTTGTGAATTTATTTCTCCAGATGAGGGAATCAAAGTAACATTATCAGTAATCCCTCCATTATTTGTAATTGTAATAATTTTTGTTAGTATTCTGGTTTGATTAATATGCTCAAGATTCTCGTCAATTTCCGTTTTCAGGCGATATATCTTTGCACTAACGTTCAAGTGTAAGTCATTATTTGATAAAATGGTATCGTTGCAGTTACAAGTAATGTTTATGTTAAGTGTATTTTCACCGATATATTTGGGGGTCCAAGTAAAAAATATTAAATCTTCATATTCTTGAGGCATACTCGAGAAAGACACTAAGCTAATATTCGTTTCGTTAGTGTATGATCTTATATTTACATCGTTAGAAATCTCATCACCATTATTTCCTCCATTAACTGCAACTGTAATAGTATCTCCAAAAATTATAGATTCATTAGTTGGTTCAAAAACGCTAGCAGTTATTTGTAAGTCGAGCCATTGTCTATTCTGGTTTCCGCTACCCCAAACGTAATCTCTTCCATAAACTGCAAGAACATTCTGCCCTCTCAAAAAGTCTTCAGGTTCGATTGAACTGGTTCCGTCATCATTCCAATAATCAGCTCCGTGGGAATTTCCGCCAGATTCTTCGTAGATTAAATTACCATTAATGTAAGGTGTACAATAATTTGCAAAAGCCACATTAATCTCAGCTTCAGTTACTATACCATTAAGTTGAAACTTGTGACGGATTAAAATAATATCATCATTATAAGGCGAGCTTCCCGACGTGTCCCAATCTGTATTTGGATCTACATTATTGTCACTTCTATCTCCAAATGGTGCAGCTCCGAAGACCCATGACGTGTCATTGAAATCAGGTTTTGACCAATTCAATGGAGCCTCTGAATAATCATCAATAATCAAATATTTGTAATATGTTGCGTTATCTCTTCCACTTTGGACAATGGTCAAGCTTTCAGCATTATCTTTAGAATACATCACTTCATTAATATACGGTTCTTGTTGAGCTCCAGAAGTAGGCATAAATGCAATGGTAATTAAGGTCAAAATCACCAAAATCATCATTAAAGCATATGATTTCACGATATTAAAATTGTACATATCTATTAAAAAGGTTTTGCATTTTAATACGAGAAGAACTATTTATTATCACCTCTCTAGTATATCATAGATACGGTGTCAGACGAAAAAAAAGATTCTGGATTTAGAGGTCGAATAGATCGTTTCTTTGATAAGCAAGCTAAAGAGCAGCAAAATTTATTCAAGGGCAAAAAGGGAGAAACCGAAATTAAAGGTTCTTGGGATGAAGTAAAGGTAAAGGGAGGTAGCAAGAAATCAACTAAAGCACTACCTAAGGCACACAAAGTCAAAGATTCAAAGACCGTTGTATCAATGAAGGGCGGTAAAGGGGTTGAAATAAGTCCACTAGCTAGAAGTTTCGTTAGAGTGACTACAGATTATCCTCCAATAACTATAGGTATTATGACAGTTATTACATTGTTCATGTTGATAGGAATTGGGAAAATGAATATTAATGGGGCTATGGAAGTTTACCTTCCCAAAGGTTCTGTTGAAGAAGAGTTACTTTTAGAAGTTCGAGAAGATTATTCTACTGACATTATCGTAATTTATGTGGAGACAGATAACGCATATGATGTTTCTAACAAGGCAAATATCACAAATCGTCAGGTATTACTTGAATTAGATTACATTGAGAGAACAGTTGATGAAAATGGGCAGACTGAGAAAGGTGGAGCAGGCGTAGTTCCTTCCGACGGCGGCGTTACAGATAACGTAGTTTGGTCTTTTAGTATTTCGACTTTGATTAAGGAATTGCATAGTACTAACAGTAGGGTTTATGATGCACTTATTGAAAATTCTGCGGAATGGTCTGCAGCAAATTCCGATGGTGCAAGTCAGAGTTTTGCTGAATTGTTGGGTCAAGCAGCCCAAATAGCTAAGGACAGCGCAGTCGAGTCGGGTCAATTAAATCATTATGAGATTCCTAGCCAATCAGATATAGATAGTATTGTTGATGATTTACCCGAGGCCGTTGTAGAAAAGGTCTTGAGAGACACTAATGGGGATGATATATGGGATACTGCAGTGATATTATTTGGTATTACTAGTGATGTTCCTCCACCTTTAATCATTGACGAAGTTGATGTGGCAATGAATAACAGAGGGAACGGTCTTCATGAGGAAAATGGTAACAGACCAAATGGTGAAACTTATAGTCGCATGATGCTTACAGGCCCAGTTCCTGTTACTCAAGCTATAACTGAAAGATCTTTCTCTGAATTTTGGCGTGTGTTTCCCATAGGTGTTGTTATGTGTGGTGTTGCTATGTTCTTAATTCAAAAGAAATTAAGGGCTGTAATGATAGCAGGTATTCCAACGCTTTATTCTATTTTTATTACTTATGGAATAATTGGTTGGGGTGGTCTTGAAGCGACACCAACAATTATAGCCTTAGGCCCTATTTTAATGGCCTTAGGTGTGGCTTATGGTTTGCATTTATCTAATAGATTTACTGAGGAAGAGGGTGAGACTGCTCAAATAAGGATGATGAAGGCAATGTCCACTACAGGCAGAGCAATTGCGTTGTCTGCAATGACGACTATGATTGGCTTTGGCAGTTTAATGTACACTAATTTAGGTCCTGTGTTTACAGTAGGTTTAAGTTTAACTTTGGGAATAATGGTTTGTCTGATTTGTACTTTTGTTATGTCACCGGCAATTGCTGTACTGACAAATTATGATCATAAGAAGGTAGAAGGTGAATGGCATAAACTAGCGAAAGTCGTTACCGAAAAAAATAAGCCAGTATTAGCCATTTTGGCAACGGCTACACTGTTATCTGTTGGAGTATTACCCTTACTACAAACAAATATTGATTATCTTGATATGGTTCCAGATGATGAACCTACCCTAATAGGGATTATAAAGTATTCAACTGAATTTAATGCAGGAGCCTTTGGTATGATGATTGCTAGAGGAGACTTTCAGAACGATTACGATGAATTAACTAATGATGCGGTTGATCATCTTGATCAAGTGGACTTGTTAGTTGCAGGTTCATCAAATAGCAATCGGGAAGGTTTGAATGACGTTCCTGATGTAACAGCCATTTCACTTACAGAAGTCATGAAAGCGGTTAAGTTCTCAACCAACCAATCTTCAACATTAGACACGGTTTTGAATGTAGTTGGTGTTGAAGACGGTGTTGAGCGTTCATTTTGGGAATTACTGCATAACGAGCAAGTAGCTAACAACCAATTTGTTGGTAGAGACTTTCAGAAATTCCTGTTAAATGTCTTTTACGATAGTATAACTCCAGAGGCTATTAGTATGATAATGGATTGTTCACCTGACGATTCAGGTCAAGTGGACTGCAAGTTTTCTAAAACATTGATTTATGTTGATATGCCTCTAAAAGATATTAAAGGAATGGAAGTTGCAGTAATTGGTGTAAATGAGATTCGAGATGATCATGAATACGCTCCAGTTAAGGTTTCAGCACTTACAGGTGTTGCAGCAATTGGTACAAGTGTAAATGCACAGCTAATAAGCTCTCAAATTACTACATTAGTGATTTGTATTGTTCTTGTTTTCTTTGTTTTAACGTTAACATTTGGAAGGAACTGGAAACTTGGCCTTCTTACTACCTTTCCAGTAGTGTGGGTTATTTCTCTAGAGCCTTTGACTTTTGTGGCTTTAGGCCAACCATTGAGTTTGGTTACAGTGATGATTGGTTCTATAGTTATTGGTGTTGGAATTGATTTTTCTATACACATCACTCAAAGAGTTATTGAAGGTGGAATGAATATGCCTAGTGTTTACAACGCAATAGCTAAAACAGCTCAAACTTTGGCGGAAGCAACTTTAGTCACTCTAGTAGGTCTGACCGCAGCATTCGCTATCAAAATTAGTGCCCTCTGGTGGTTTGTTTTCATAATTGTAGTATTATTGATTGCTTCTATGATTTCAGCTATGTTTTTGTTGCCAGCTCTTTATTCCTTAATAATAAAATCAGGCGGAACTTTGTCTTGAAGGTAACAACAATTATTGGGGCCCAATGGGGAGATGAAGGTAAGGGTAAAGTTACAGATTATTTGGCCGAAGATTCTAAGGTCGTGGCTAGATCGCAAGGCGGAAACAATGCAGGACACACAATAGTAGTAGATGGGAAAAAACATAAATTACATCTTTTACCTTCAGGAATTCTTAGGAAAGGGATTGTCAGCGTAATTGGTAATGGAGTAGTTGTTAATCCGAATGTATTGCTTAAAGAGTTGGATAATCTTGACGGCGAAAGAGGTAAACTTTTGATTTCCGATAGAGCTCATGTCATAATGCCATATCATATGTTATTAGATGGTGGAGAAGAAAGTTCTAAAGGTAAATCTATGATAGGAACAACGGGGAATGGAATTGGCCCTTGCTATTCAGATAAAGCTTCGAGAGTAGGTATTAGAATGGGTGATCTTTTAGATGATAATACTATAATTGAGCGTTTGGAAAAGGCACTTCCGCGCAATCAGGCTTTGTTAGATCACTATGGAATACAAGATGTTTTGACAATTGATGATTTATTTGATTTATGTAAAGAATGGAGAGATAAGTTGGGAAAACATATCACTGACACCTCGCTATTAGTTAACAAACATATTGATAATGAAGATAATGTCTTACTTGAAGGTGCTCAAGGAGTTCACATTGACATTGAATATGGAACTTATCCTTTTGTTACATCTTCAAGTCCAACGACCGCAGGAGCAGCACTAGGTTCAGGTATTGCACCTTCCAAGATTACGGATGTTGTAGGAGTTACCAAAGCATACCTAACGAGAGTAGGTTCAGGCCCTTTTCCTACTGAGCTTGAAGATGAAGTAGGAGAACAGATAAGAGCTAAAGGCCAAGAATTTGGTACAACTACTGGACGTCCTAGAAGGTGTGGTTGGTTGGACCTAGTTATGTTAGAGTTATCAAATAGGATATGTGGATTTTCATCTTTAGCCATAATGAAATTAGACATTTTGTCTGATATGGATGAAATTAAGGTATGTGTAGCTTACAAAGATGATAAAGGTTTAGAAATAAATCACTTCCCTTCATCACTATCCTACCTTGCAAAATGTGAGCCAGTGTACAAAGAATTTCCAGGCTGGTCTTCATCAGGTATTGATATTCCGAACGGAATTATTCCAGATGAGATGAAGAATTTTTTGGACTTTATTTCAGAAAGTTTGGGAATTCCGATTAGTATTATTTCACTCGGTCCTGGACGAGAAGAGACAATAATATCTTAAAATTATTTCTCTTCTTTATCATCATCAAAATAAGACTGCACTCTATCTATTTCCTTTTCAACTCTTTCATTCAAAGTTACTGCAAATTTCGCTAATGCCATTACTAATATTGTTACAGCAATTGCACTGATATACATACCTTGTAGTGTTCCGTCATCGGTGTTGGGTAGCATATACTCAACTGTAGCAATAATTGTGTCTTTCCACACTAGAGCCACAACAAGACCAAAAGCAGTCATTACAGAGGATAATACTATGCCTCTTACATTTAATTTTTCAACATTTTCTTTAAAGTCACTCATTTTTTTCCTCAACAATATTTCTCTCTTTAAGCTTTATATTATAAACTGAGAAAATGAATAAATCTGGATTTTCTTTTATCCTATCAACACATGAACCGCACATAGGTTGTATGAAACCTTGGTTCTCATCATGTTTATGTCTCAAGTCTCCTTCATAACAATGTGAAACTAAGTATTCAGCTTCTGAAGGTTGATTTAACTTTGTTGGAGTTATTCCATGAACATCGATACACATTCTGCAATACATAATATACCATTTGAAATAGTAGAAATGCGGTATTATAGTTATGCCGATTAATTTTATATAAGAGTGGCGAGTCGAAAAACTATGGCAAAAGAAAAGAAGACACAAGGTTTTCAGTCAGCAGCAGGACTTATTAGGTATTTTGACGCTGAAGACAGTAATGCCATTCAAATCTCCAGATGGGGTGTAATGTTAGCTTGTATTCTAGCAATTGTTGTCGTAGAGCTTTCAGAAGCGCTTGGTAGAGAAACAGGAGTTTATGCTCTCGCAGTTGGAGTAGTTATTTTAATTCTTAATGAAATAAGAAATAGTCGTTCCGGTTCTGTATAATTTTATTAACGTTTTTCTAAATTGGATATTATGAAGCTTTGCGATTATTGTGGTTTTGTGATAAAGGATAGTGACGCAAAGTGTTCGAACTGCAGTATGACGGTTGCAGGCCGGGAATCTATGCAGGTACAGCCCAATTTAGTTTCTTCTCCAAAGAAAGTACAATCGCAGATACCATCACGTACAATTTCTAGCTATATTCCTAAGAAGTTTATAGCAATTTTACTAGTTATAGGTCTATTTTCTTCACCTCAAGCTCAAACTTTACTGAATGATGGCTTAAATTATTGGGATGAATTAAATACTCCATATTACACAATTCCTGAAAAAATTACGTTAACCTATAATCGTAATTTTGAAATATATGTAGAGGAAGGAGATGAAGTAGAGTATACCTTAACACTTAGTATTCCAGAGAGTCGTCCATCAGGTTCACAGACAGACATCATTAATTGGCAAACGATAGATAACTTGCAAGTTTCTCCAGCATATAATCTTACGCCGGAAGGCAGAATGGAATGGCGAAATAATCTTACGGGAGATGATAGAGACTTCATTAGTTTAGAATATACAGCTACGATTAGTATTATACGCCCAGAGTTAAAAATATCAGATTCAGGTCTCGTAAGTGACATTCCAGATGATTATGATTTATATCTCCAAGATGAATGGTTAATTGAGCCCAGTAATGAAGATGTTCAAAGTTTGGCTAATCAATTGTCCAACGGAACAAATGGAAATGTAATTATGATACTGAAAAATATATTTGATTACATAGAGGAAAACTACAGGTATCAAAAATCTTCAATCCCTAAAAGTTGTCAAGATACGATAGTAGGTAGAGTAGGAGACTGCGATGATTTTTCAATATTATTTAGCTCAATCGCGAGGGCTGCAGGAATTCCAGCTTGGCTAGAATTAGGTATAATTCCAGCTTTTATTGATACAAGTGAAGCTTGTGATCTACGTGATTGGGGAGGACATGCCTGGGTTAACGCTTTTGTTCCTCTAAATGATGGAACTTCAACAGTAGTAAGTATTGATCTAGCAAATTCTTATTTTATGTGGATGCCTCCATACAGGATATCAGATTGGGTTGATAATGGAAATGGAGAAGATTTAGATTCTTATTATTATTTATTTAGTAGCAAAGGGATTAACTCCCAAGCCACCTACAAAGAAAATTCGTATGTATCTGCATGTGAGGTCCAAGGTGAGGTAAAACTTACAGATCTTGAGTTAGATTTATGAATGTAGATAGTTTCATTGAAAAAGATTTGGATAACTTGATGCTTTTTTTAGATAAGAATGTAACTGAGAATTATGATAAAAAGGTTTTTCTTACAATAAAAAATCGTTGGCCAGAAGGTTTTTTAATTATCAAAAAAAATGACGAAATTATTGGAGTTTCTTGTGGAGCCATTCAACCGAATTTAAAACTTAGAATTCTGATAATTGCATTGGATAAAAGCTACAGAAGAAGAGGTTACGGTAAAAAACTTTTAAATATGATGGTTGAAAGAAGTTTAGTTTACGGAGTAAAAAAAGTAACACTTGAAGTGAGAAAAGATTCTTCAGCCATATCTTTTTACCGTAATTTAAATTTTTCCAGCGTGGATGTGCTGCCATGTTATTATCAAGATGGCTGTGATGGAATTGTAATGGAGAAGCTAATTTAGCTTTAATTCAGTTCAAGGCAATCTTTTTATACACCCCTGAATCCACAAGCTCCCAATTGGGGAAAAAACCATGGCAGACAAAAACGACGACGGTAATGTTGATGAAGTGACGGCTTGTCCAGATTGTAAGGGGACGCATTTGAAAAGAGACTATGATCATGCCGAAATTGTTTGCGCAGATTGTGGTTTGGTTTTAGAGGATAACATAGTAGATACAGGCCCAGAATGGAGAGCTTTTGATATGCAGCAAGAAAATGCTCTTGCCAGGGCAGGTCCTCCTATGTCGACCACTTTGCCAGACAAAGGCTTATCGACTGAAATTTCACCTACTAACAGAGATTATTATGGTAGATCAATCTCCAATAAAAATCAGTCAATGCTGTTTAGAATGAGAAAATGGCAGAGACGTGCAAGAGCTTCTAAATCAGCCGAAAGAAACATGGCAGTAGCTATGCGCGAAATGCAGGCTGTTGCAACCAATTTAAAATTACCAAGAAGGATTCAAGAAACTGCAGCCTTCATTTACAGAAGAGCTATACAAGAGCAATCACTAAGTGGTCGAGCAATTGAGATGGTAGCTTGTGCGGCTCTTTATGCAGCATGTAGGCAGGAAGGAGTGCCTCGAACCCTCACTGAGATCAGTAGGCATAGCCGTTATTCAAGAAAAGAGATATCTAGAACTTATCAAGTAATGGTTAAAGCTCTAAAAATGCATTCTATGCCTCCTTTACCAGAGGATTATTTACCTCGAATTTGTTCTAAGTTAGAGTTGTCTCCTAAGGTAGAAGGTGCTGCGAGAGATTTGCTTAGAGCCGCACAAGATGTTCCATTGACTAATTCAGTTCCGATTTCACTTGCAGCTGCAGCAGTTTACATAGCATCTATTGTAAATAACGAAAGAAGAAAGCAGAAAGATGTTGCAAGAGCTGCAGATTTAACTGAAGTTACAATTAGAAGTAGATACAAGGAAATGGCTCAATTTTTGAACATAGATATACATATCTAATTTAATGATAGATCAGGCTATCTACAGACGTTTCAATCATACTGTTGCTTCTTGTTTTGTAATATATTTTCTTTTTCCAGAGTATATACTGGGTGTTGGTAGATTATATTTTGTTATTGTGTTTTGGCTTAGTATAGTATCAATTGAATATTTTAGACTATCTGGAGTTTTCGCATTAGATGGGATGAGAGAATATGAAAGTAACAGGGTTGCCGGTTTTGTCTGGTTTGCATCCGGAACTTGTATAATCTTATTTTTTTATGAAATAGGTGTATTCCCCGAAATATTTGCAGTTTCAACTATCATAATGGCTTCACTTGTTGACCCTCTAATAGGAGAATGTAACAAAAAGTATGGAGACTTACAGGGTTTTTTTGCAGGATTTATTGCTAGTGTGTTGATTTATCAACTTATTATTGGATCTTTATTCTATTCGCTAATAGGTGGGCTAGTGGCAGTTTTAGTCGAAAGACCTAAATTCAAATGGTTAGACGATGATTTGTTAATGCAAATTTTCCCTATATTAATTATGACAATTTTTTATGTGTCTGGATTAGGTCCAGACTTACCAGTTTCTCTAGGGGGTGATTAAATAGAATTTACTAAATTTTACATTGGAATTTTGTACACAGTACTGATTATTTGCTCAATTGTATTTTACTTAAATAATTATTATATCATAGCTTCCTTATTGGTTCTCGGTAATATGTTGCCAGGCTATAAATTAGCGTTATCATTGATGGTGAAGCATGAAGATTAATTACAAAAACAGATGGGATAATATTCAAAGTAGTCTTGGCGAAATGGATGCATTTGTGTCTGCACTACCAGGTAATACAAGATATCTCGCTAACTCTGGTTCTCCTCCAGGGAGCCCTCCAAGTTCAACAATGAATTACGTTATTATTCCGAAGAGAGGAGAGCCCATAGCCATAACTTCATCACTTGAAGAACATAGATGTAGACATGAGTCTTCCGTGAAAGATATAAGATGTTGGACGACTTACCCCGACATTGAATCAGACGGCAAAAGCTCTTTAGATGTTCTTAAATCGACACTTTTTGACATCAAGGCTAAAAAAGTATTTGCAGATACCAAGATAAGGCTCGGTAGATCGTTTGGTATTTCTGTTAGTTCAAAAATAAATAAATTAAGATCAATCAAATCTGAAGAAGAGCTTGATAGAATTAAGAAAGCTATTAAGCATTCAGATTCTGGGCAATCCTTTGCACATAATTTGGTCGAGTCAGGTGAGGGACTTACAGAGAAGGAGGTTCGATCTGAAATAGATTATTTTATGGCAAGAAAGGGAATACAGGAGAATTCATTTGGTACTATCGTTGCTTCAGGCCCTAACTCAGCACATTCTCATCATTCAAATACAGATCGGAAACTGGAATTGGGAGATCCAGTTATCTGTGACTTTGGAGTTTTCTGGGACGGATATTGTTCCGACATAACTAGGACTTACTTCGTCGGAGGATCTCCATCGGAAGATTGGAAAAAAATATATAATATTGTTATGGAAGCTAATAAGAGATCGACTGAAGCTTTGATTCAAGGTAGCACATGTCATAAAGTAGATAAAGCAGGACGGGACTTCATAAGAAAGAAAGGATATGGTGCTAATTTTGTACATGGCACTGGACATGGCTTTGGATTAGAGATTCACGAATATCCTTCTGTAACTTATAAATCTAGAGTTAAAGTTGAAAATTCAATGGCAGTTACTATTGAGCCTGGAATTTATATTCCAGGGAAAGGCGGTATCCGTATAGAGGACGATGTTTTGCCGCACGGTTCTAATCCTATAGTCTTAACTAAGGCTAAAAAGGAGATATATTAGTGTCAGCTGCAAGTTTGGTAGTTAAACGACTTCTTGAAAAGAAGCCAAAGACTAGGCAAGATATACAACTAATTAAGTTAGAAGTTGCAAGAGAAGAGAAATTCGATGCTATTCCTCCAAATAATCAACTTCTAGCTGAAATAGACGCTAAAGAAGAACCTGAGTTAGCTAAATTATTAAGAGTAAAGCCAATGCGTACAAGCGCGGGAGTCACTCCCGTTGCAATTATGACTTCGCCAGCCCCTTGCCCACACGGTACGTGTACTTTTTGCCCTGGAGGGCCAAAGAATGACAGCCCTCAATCATATACTGGGCACGAACCTGCAGCAAGGAGAGGTAAAAGGCACAACTACAACTCTAAGTCACAGGTTGAATCAAGATTAGAGCAATACATTAGAAACGGGCATCCTACTGATAAAATAGAAATAATAGTAATGGGAGGTACTTTTACATCAAGAGCCCCTGACTATCAAGATGAATTTTTAAAGGGAGCATTCTCAACACTTAATGGTAAAGAATTACCTCTTGAAGAGGCACTTCAAGTAAATGGCAATGCTAAGCATAAATGTGTAGCCCTAACAATTGAAACTAGGCCAACTGAATGTACACCATGGTCTGTTTTTCAAATGCGAAAGCAGGGAGCCACACGAGTTGAGATTGGTGTCCAGTGTTTGGATGATGAGGTACACAGCAAGTTAAATCGAAAACAGCTTGTTGAAGACGTAGTTAAGGCTACGAAATTGCTAAAAGAAGCCGGTTTGAAAGTTGTCTATCATTTAATGCCAGGATTGCCAGGTATGAATCCTGAGAAAGATTTAAGAGATTTTAAAAGATTATTTGAAGAAGAAGAGTTTCAACCTGATATGCTGAAGTTATATCCTACTCTTTTGGTCAAAGGTTCAGCTTTGGCCCGTGATCCCGGTGACTTCGTTCCCTATAATACTGAGACAGCAGCCAGCTTAATTGCAGACCTTAAAGAGATAGTTCCTCCGTATGTTAGAATACAAAGAATTCAAAGAGATATTCCTAAGCCTCAGATTATAGCAGGGGTTATGAATTCGAATTTACGGCAATATGCTAGAAGAGAGTTGAAAATAAGAGGTAAGAAGTGTAGCTGTATTAATTGTAGAGAATTGTGGAGAGCTCAGATAGACCCTTCAACAGCTGAATTAAAAGAGATTAAGTACAAATCTAGCGGAGGTGACGAATATTTCGTGTCTTTTGAGTCAGGTACCAAACTATTGGGATATTTACGTTTGAGGTTAGATGATAACGCTACAGTTCGTGAGTTAAAAGTAACTGGACAGGCGGCAAATATAGGTAAGACAGGAACAGGTGTCCAACACATGGGTTTAGGCAGCAAGTTAATGAAGATAGCTGAAGAAAAAGCCGCAGCTTATTCAAAAATCCGAGTGACACATGGGCCAGGCACACGACTTTATTATGAAAAATTAGGCTATGAATTAGAAGATTATTACATGGTTAAACACTTGCCTTAGTTTATGACCCTATCTAGCTTTAGCCAAGATATTTCCAAAGTTGGTTGGGATAGGCACATAGATGTTCTGATTAATAATCACAGAATAGTTCCAACTAAAAAAAACATATATTTATCATTAAAGAAGAAAATTTCTGAAAAGACAGAAGGTGTTAATTTTGGAGTTCTTTTATCTGGGGGTGTTGATTCGTCTATTATAGCTAAGATATGCAAAGATTTGGGTAGAGAGTTCCGTTGTTTTTGTGTTGGTATCAAGGGATCAAAGGATATTTTTTATGCTCGAAAAGTTTCAGACTATTTTAATCTAGATTTAGTTGTTAAAGAATATACTTTAGATGAATTAGAGTTATTGTTAAAAGAAGTAATTGATGTTTTACCGATACCAGTTATAGAGGAAGACAATTACATTGAATATATTGTTAAGCTTACAGTTTCAGCAGTCAACTTAGGTTCTATGAGACTAGGCAGTGAAGAATTATTCTTTACTGGAATTGGCGCTGAAGAACTGTTTGCAGGTTACGAAAGACATTCGAAAGCAATTAAAGGAGGAGGAACTTGGAGAGGCATAAGAATTGGAGATCTAAAACAGGAGGGTATAAGTGGACTTAAGAGAATGTATAATCTTGTTTTTGAGCGGGATAAATTAATTTCTTCTTATATTTCAAAATCATTATTAGCTCCTTACTTAGCAGATGAGGTAATTATTCAGGCGATGAATATGAGAGATTCTCAAAAAATTGATTCATTAAGCAATAAAAAAATTCTTCGCAATATTGCTTTGGACTTAGGGATACCAAAGGAATTTTCTGATCGCAAGAAGAAGGGTGCTCAATACGGAAGTGGGTTCGATAAAGCAATATTAAAACTTGCGAAGCTGAACGGTTTTAAGCTTAAAAAAAGATATATTGAAAGCTTGATGAGTTAGCAAAAAGTTCTTTGTGAATATTTTATAAGTAACTATCTTGATAATATATTATGTTACAACACATTTATATCAAAAGAAGTGATGTCTTATGATTGGAGAGTCTGCACCAAATTTTACATTGAAAAATACGTCTAAGGAAGATGTATCATTGGCAGATTATGCAGGGAAAAATGTTATTTTAGCATTTTATCCAGGCGCATTTACAGGGGTTTGTGATACTGAGATGTGTTCATTTCAAGATAATCTGTCAAAGTTAAATGAATCTAATTCAGATGTAATCGGCATAAGCGTTGATTCTCCATGGGCTAACGCAGAATTTGCATCTAAGTATAACCTTAATTTTGAATTATTGTCTGACATAGACAGAGAAGTTGTCGATGCATATGATGCAAAATTTGTTGGTCTCGGCGGTATTGAAGGTTACGAAAGTGCCAATCGAGTAGTTATCGTTATTGATAAAGAAGGTATAGTTAGACACAGGTGGGTTGCTGAAAATCCTGGCGTAGAACCCGATTACGACGAGATAGTTTCTTTCGCACAATCACTTAGTTAATCTATAAATCTTATCCTAGAATAAGCTTAGACTATCTGAATTGGCCATTCTATCTAGAGTTTCAGTAACTAGTGAAGTAGGGCCAAGCACTTCTTTAGCATGTAAAAACATGCATCTTATTTCATTTCTTTCCAGACCTTCAAGTGATGGCATAATGTTAGATCTAATAACTCTGTCCAAAGCCAGTTCAGGTCCATATTTTTTAATTGAATTAAATATAGTGACCATCGAATCAATTAATAATGCAGGTCCAATTTTTCTAAATGTACGTACTCCGAGTGGAGCTTCATCGCCACGTTTTGGTGGTTCACTTGGTTTCAAAAAGTTTACTAATTTTTCATGGCAAGCATACATGCTTCCATCTTCATCATAGAAGTCAAACTTCTTTTGAGGGAAGTGGCGACAAGTTTCTCCAAATTTCCACAAGCCATCGCCTTCGGGCCTGTCAGGCACTAAACCTAATTTCTTTAGTTTGAAATAAACAAAAACAGGCATACGATTGTATTCATCTTCAGGTAGTGGCAAACCTATTTCAACGAAAGCAAAACGCCTCATTAGAGCGAAACCAACGTTAAACAAGGTATTCTTATCTTGAGTATTCATTGTTCCAATAATTCTAAATTCTGGAGGCATCATGAACGGAGCGCCCCCGGTTTCTTTATGAGTTAGTAACGGTTGTTTATCTCGATATTCAAAAACTGTAAATAATTTACCAAACGCTTCATCAATATTAGCTCTGTTAAACTCATCAATTACTAAGTAGTGGGGCCTACCTCTTTCACGGATTGATTTTTCACATAATTTGGCAGCTTCTGCGACATATCCATCTTTGAAGTAATATCCTCCAGAATCATCGGGTGAAATACCGCCAATAACGTCGAAATTCGACCATTCGGCATTAGCTGTAACGATAGTGTAATTTGGTGCCATACTTCCGTTTGGCTGCTTTATTTCTCCACATAATTTGGTTAACAAAATATTGGATAAAGCAGTCTTACCAGTCCCTGGTTCTCCGAATAGCATAATATTCTTACCTGAAGTTAAATGAGTAATAACTTCGTCCACAGTCTCTTGCGTTGTTGAATATGCCTCAGCTATTTCATGGAAATCAACCTCATAATCCACTTCTATTGCTTGTCTTATTTCAACAGATTGATCTACAGTATCCATCATTGTCTTTTCAACTAACTCAAGATCCGGTGTATGTTCAGTAGTGTGTTTAAGTTCGACTTGAAATTCGTCTCCATATTCATTCATTAAAAATTCCATAGCTGAGTCTACAGTCCATTCGGGCATCACTTTTTGTTCACCTGGAACAGATGGTGCAAAAGGATCTTGTCGGTTTGGCATAGCTGCATCACTAGCAATAGATAATTCACGCAGTTTTTGAGAACCAAATTTGTAGCTTAGCCAAAATCCTACAGCAGTAACCAATGCAGATAATAACAGATTAAACTGTGCTTCACCATCATCAGGCCATTCGATATCATTTCCACCTAAGACTACTGGAGCGATGAAAGTTCCAAATAGTGCGAATATTCCAGAGGCAAATATTACGAAGTAAGCAACTCCCATTGAACCAGATTCTCCTCTTCGTTTTCGATAAAAGGAGACCATTCCGACAGTTGCCACTCCTAGGGCCATTACAGTCAGGGTTGTATCATTTTCATCAAATACTAATGCACCTTCGTCACTGGTTACAACATTGAAAACTAGAATTGCAAATTGTAAGCCCAGACCGGATAGAATCATTGAGAAGTATTTAGCCTCATCAATATCATTAATTTTAGTATTTGATATCAACCAATTTGCAACGCCCAAGAAAAGAAGCGTTGCAGAAAGTAATACCATCATATTACTTCCATTTCCTAAGTCAAGGGCAACAATTTCTAAATTTTGATACCCTATTTGTTGACATTGTGAAATATCTTCTTCAGCAACATTATTATCTATCAAATTTTGGAGGTAAGATTGTGGTAATTGTGTGTTACATATAGTGTAAGGGCCTAAAGAGTAATTGTAGAAAACAGAGGAGAATAAAGATGCGGCAGCGAGTATGAAAATGTAGAATGTCAAGCTAGGAGGGTCACTTAGTGATCTTCCTAAAGACGTTCGTATTAGTAAAACACTTCCTGAAACAATTAGACCTATAGTGCAAACAAAACCGATAGTTAGAGGAAGAGCAAATATTACATTGTTGAGCAACCCGCCATATATTGCAAATAGAATAGTTTCGAATATTGCGAATCCCAAAATAGGAAGTACAATTGATGTGTTTGGTATTTTATTGTAAATGTAGAACGCCGTCGTAATAAGTAGCAAATTTAAAAGCATAAAAGAGAAAGTACTTATAAATTTCATATCTACAGGACACCCAAATCTCTCGTCGTCGTCTACTTGACGACTTTCGTCTCTGTCTGTAAGTAAAATATCGAAGCCTTGTTCATCAGATTTTACAAAATCGATGTACCTCTGGCTATCCCATATTTCACAGTTGAACGGCTCCCCAGAAAATGGTTCAGAGGTACCTCTTCCAATAAGCGTACTATTGCCATCTGGTGTTGGTTTGTTGTAAGGGTCTGATGGCATATATCCATCTAATGATTCTTGAGAAGTAGTAGGGACAGAAGACACTGCAAGGCCAATAACTCCAGATAATAGTAAAATTGAAATTACAACTATAGTCAAAGGAGCAATATAGTTAATCTCACCTTTAGACAAGAAAATTCTGTCGAGCTTTTTGCTAATATCTGCAAAGAAAGTTCCTAATTGGGGAATATTATCAATAAATTTAGATAATGCATTGTCGGTTTTTTCATCGGTCGGATTTGTTTCTGTAGCATTCAAAGTTTCTTCAAGCAGCCTTTCTTCTTCACTTAATTCTTTTACATCTTCAGAGCCTTTCTCATCAGTTGGTAAACCATCTAATTTCATACCTGCGATATCTTCAGAGATATCGCCTGAATCCTTAGTCTCAGCTTTCTTTTCCGGTGTTTCTTTGACGGCCGGTTCAAAATCAGATCCACACATGCTGCATGTAAGAGCGTTATCATCCTCTTCCATTTCACATACAGGACAGACCTTCATAGACATTCACAGACTACTCCATTAAAATGTTATCTCATGATTTTAAGCATGACTGACTTGAGAGAAAATCAAAAACTTTAAATAGGAGGTCTGGTAAAATCAACTCCTATGAAAGAGCAATTACAACAGATACAAGCCGTAGCAGTTGTTACTTTTCTTTGTATTTTAATTTCTGTAAATAGTACTGGTGACTACGGGAAATGGTTTGTGATTGATGGTGCTCGTGAAACCGTAGATCCAGAAACTGGCAATGTTACACAATACAATACTTTCCAGTACCATTATTATTTGGATTCATATTTACTTACAGATACTACAGGAAACAGTGAATCAGTACCATATGATAGTCAAGATTGCGTTTATTGTCTAAATAAGGTTTCTTCATCTGATAACGCGAAAATGACTGCGTATGCAGCAGGACTGTTGGCATTAGTAGTGGCTTACATGGCCAATAATGCAGTTAGTAGTCTTCATCAAAATACACTTAGAAGTGCACTTAAAAATTTAAAATATTTTGCGATTATAGTACTTATAGTTGGATTTTTGTCTACTTTTTTATTTTACACTACTTGGTCTGAATCGCTCATACAAGATGAGGTAGCTCTTACTTCAACAAATGCAGAAGGCTCAGATAGTAACAAAGAATTAGGGTGTATCAAAAATTTACTTACTTTCTTCGGTGAAGGGACTTGTGAGGAGTATGTTCAATTACAAGCCGGTGAAGCAGATAGAGTAACAGGAAGACTGGGTCCAGTTTCTTGGAGTCCAGGCATTGGATTTTTTATTGTTTTGATAGGAACTGCACTTACTGGTGGTGGAACGCTTTACATCTTAGGTAATCTGGACGAAGAATGGCAAGCAATATTGAAAAAACAAGAATTAATAGAGAGGCAACAGCAAATTCATGACGGCGAATTAGAAAAGAGTAAAGAATTAATGCAAGAGTTTGATGATACCGAAGAAAGATTGAAAGAAGCTGAAAAAAGAATTGAAGATGTACGAGCTTCTACTAATGACATTGATTATGACGGTATTGAGGATTTGGAGAATGAGCTTGACAGAATAACAGCATTAAATCAAAGTGTTAATACGCTAAATAATTCTTTAGAGTCGAAATTGAAAACTGCTCGAATTGCTACCTCAGAAGTTGAGAAGAGAGCTAGAATGGCTGAAAAAGAGTTGCAGGATGACCTTTCAGCAAAAAACAACTTAGAAAAAGAGATAGAGGACTTGAGAACTAAACATGAAAACGATATGCGTCTTAGTGATAGGATGACTAGGGAAATTGGGTCTCTAAGGACAATGAGTGATGAAGCAGAGACTAAAGCCGTTGATGCTGAGAGAAAGTTAAAATTAGAAAAACCAGATACAGTTAATGCTTTGGAATCTTATGATTCAGTCAAGGCCTCTTATGATAAAACTGTCGGAGAGAAGAATAATTTAGAGAAAGAGATCATGGAATTGGAGCAACATACTTTGGAAGCTAATGAAAGGGAAAAATCAGCTCTTGCAGAAAGAAACGAGGCAATAAACAGAAGAAAAGAATTGGATAGAGAGGTAAAATTAATGGAAAAGAATAAAAAAAGAATTAATGATAAGTTTACTACATTAACTACAAATTTGGAAAAGGCTAAGAAAGAGCTCAATGATGCTCGAGAAAAAGCATCTCTTACTATGAACGAGCTTGATATTGAAAGACAAACTATTATTGAGCTTGAGCAGAATAGTGAGCAATTCAGACAAAAAGAGAATGAAATTCTTGGTATGACTGACTCACTTAAAGAATTGCAGGAACAAGTGGATAGTCAAAGAGATTCAAATAAGAAAATCGAGGATGAATTGAAGATTGAGGTAAAAAGTAAGGAAAAGACACAAAAAGATTTGACTGCTTTGGAGAATGCATCACAACAAGTAAGTAAAGTAATGCAGACACTCAAGAAACAATTTGAGGATGCAAAAGCTGAATTAAATATTAGCATTGATGATCGCAACAAAGCCGAAAGAGTACTTGAAGCTGAAAAAACAGAACATGAGAAGCTAAAAGAGGATCTAGAGTTTCTACAGGGAACTACTATAGGTAGTGAAGAAGGAACTGAACGTAAAATTAAGGCTATGGAAGTAGAGATTCCAAAAGAAAAAGAGTTAGCTGGTGAAATGAATGCGGAGGCGCAAAAGCTTTCGGATAGTAATAAGGAGTTAGAAGAAAAAATTAAGGAAGCGCGTATTGAAAGTTTAAGTAAGCCTGAAAATACAACAGATGTAAATAATGCGACCGGAGCTTCGATTGGTACTAGCCTTATAGTAAAGAATTTGACAAAAGAAACTGAACATACTTTTGAATTGGTTAATGCAGAAGATGCAAATATTCCGCAAGGTAAAATACCTTTGTCAAACCCAATAGGTAAGTCTCTTGAGGGTTCAAAAGAAGGCGATGAAGTTAAAGTGGGACCAACGACATTCAAAGTTCTCAAAGTAAATTAAAGTGGTTCTAAAATAGAGCATTCTTTTAGCATGTTATGAACCATACCTTACCAAAAGATAGTAGCCAAATGATGGACTGGTCTTGGGATAAATATATTCCTTTTTTTGATTTTTTAGAAAACTCAGGTTTAACTACAAAAAACATCTCCGACTGGATGAAGTATTGGTCCGACTTATCGGAGCTTATAGGTGAAGTTGGAACTTCGGTATATGTTTCTACTACTGTGGACACTACTGATGAAGAAGCTAAGGTTAGGTACCATAGATTTCTTGAAGATATTAGTGAGAATGTAAGTTCTAGAAATCAAATTTTAAAAATTAAATTTTTAGAGTCCAAATTGTCTCCTGATAATTTTGAAATTCCTCTGAGAGGAATGAAAAGCGAGGTTGAGTTATTTTCAACAGATAATCTTCCTCTTTTGACTTCCGATGCGAAACTATCCAAAGAATATGATGCAATTATAGGTTCCCAAACTGTAAATTGGGAGGATGAAGAGGTCACACTTACTCGCTTATCGCCAGTCATGTTAGAAACAAATAGAAATAAGCGTGAGAACGCTTGGAAATTAGCTTCTGCCAGGCGACTTGAAGATAGAAGCGAAATAAACGAAATCTGGAAGAAAATTCTTAAGATTCGCATGTCTATTGCAGATAATTCCGGTTATGATGACTATCGAGCCTGGAGATGGGAATATCTTAAAAGATTCGATTATACTCCCGATGATTGCTTAATATTTCACGAATCGATTGAGAAGATTATTGTGCCTTTAGCCAATAAATTACTTCAAAAGCGGAAGGAAGCACTTGGTCTCGAAAAACTAAAACCATGGGATTTAAGTGTAGATATATTTGGAAGAGATGCTTTAGTTCCTTTTGAGGAAGCTAGTGAATTAGAGGAAAAATGTCATAATATATTTAGTTCAGTTGATTCTGATTTGGGTAATCATTTTGGAATTATGAGAGAGAAGGGCTTATTAGATTTAGGCAATCGTAAAGGTAAGGCTCCTGGGGGTTACTGTACTGAATATCCATACCAGCGTCTACCTTTCATTTTTATGAACGCAGTTGGGACACATAGTGATGTTCAGACAATGATTCATGAGGGCGGGCATGCATTCCATGTATTTGAATCTGCAGATTTACCATACACTAGTCAGAGAGACGTTGGGATGGAATTTGCTGAGGTGGCTTCAATGGCTATGGAGCTTCTAGCCTCTCCTTTTTTGACTGAGAATGTTGGCGGTTTTTATTCTGAAGAGGAATCTGCAAGGGCAAGAATTGAACATTTGGAAAAAGTTATTATGTTTTGGCCGTATATGGCAGTTGTAGATGCATTTCAGCATTGGGCCTATACAAATCCTGCAGAGGCGTTGGATCCAAATAACTGTGATGAAGAATGGACTAAACTTTGGAAAAGATTCCAAATGTCTGATCACATAGATTACACAGGATGTGAAGACATAATAGCTACAGGTTGGCATAATAAATTACATATTTATCATGTTCCATTCTACTATGTTGAATATGGAATGGCTCAGCTAGGTGCAATACAAATATGGGGCAATTCGTTAAGTGATGAAAAGAAAGCCATTCAAAATTATAAATCTGCTTTGGGTCTTGGTGGTAATGCAACACTTCCTGAGTTATATGAAGCTGCAGGCGTTAAATTTAGCTTTGACGATAAGACTCTAGAGTACGCAGCTAGTTTAATAGAGAAACAAATTAAGGAATTATCATGAGTAATCATTCTGTTGAGAGTTCATTTTCCTCAGATCACAGCTGCTCTAATTGTAGCCCGTCAGATAATTCAGGTATAAAAATCAAGCCAGACAGTAAGAGTCCAATTCTGAAAGGACTTCCAGTTCAAGATGAATTTGCACCAAATTCTATATGTTTTGGATGCGGCCCTTCAAATGAGGATGGTTTACAGCTTAAGTCTTATCGTTCAGACGGCGGTCTTAATGCAGAATTTGAGTGTGAAGAAAAACACCAAGCTTTTCCGGGTGTGATAAGTGGTGGTATTATTGGTTCTCTGATTGACTGCCATGGTAATTGGTCTGCAGCCATAGCAATAATGGACAAGAATAATTGGGAAAAACCACGCTGTACAGTAACTGCTCAGTATGAAATTAAGTTAAAGCGTCCAACACCTTTGGGAATAAAGTTAAATTTGAGCAGTAGAGTATTAGCTTTACAAGAGGATCGGGCTGAAGTTATAATTGAGTTAAAAGCAGATGGTAAAACATGTGCAACAGGCCGAGGCTTATTCGTTGCTGTAAAGGAAGGCCATCCAGCTTATCATCGTTGGCATTGATTGATGTCTGGATTAATAGATAGCCTTTGGAAAAGAGCAATAAAAGAGCATAATAAGGGGGACTATCATGAAGCTCATGAAATATTTGAAGATATTTGGCTTGAATTAGATAATCGTGATGAGAAAGATACAGTTCAAACATTAGCTCAAGGAGATGCCCTCGCAGTACACATTGAAACAGGAAATTTAGGAGCTGCTCGAAGATTAATGAGGCAGTTACCAGAATTACTGCATACATTTCCAGGAAATTACAGGAAAATTGATTTAATAGAATTTAGGGAGTGGATTTCTGAAATGATTTTGAGGATTCCAAATATACTAGATATTTCTGAGATTCCAAATAAAGAGCCTCCTAAATTATTGAGTTGCAGATAGTAGGTTTTTGTAGTTTTCAGGTTCTTCCGCACATGAATCCTGTAATGGCTCTACCAGCTGGAAAAGAGCAGCTGCAGTTCCATTTTTTAAGTCAAGAGGGTGTAATGAGCCAGACAGGTAAGCAGACTCTAAGTCAGTATATGATTCAAAACTTAAATTTCCTCCGAATTTTTCAGGTCTCTCAATGGTTGTGTAACCAAGTGCAGGTTCTAGCAAATATTGCCAGAGGTCGAGAACTGGATTCGCTTCTCTCTCGGGTGGGCAATATGCTTTTGATAACTTTTTAGTCATTTTTTTCTTACTATCATGTATCAGCAACGTTCCCGTTGGATCTGATTTAGACATTTTAATATCAGTGTCCATTCGCCCGGGTCCAGATAATGATCCAAGTAGAGGGGTGTGTAATGCAACAGGTTTACGTAGTTTCAATTTATCTGCAGCATCTCTTGCCAACATGTGTGCGTGCCTTTGATCCATTCCACCAAGAGCCAAATCCGCATCTAAAGCATAGATGTCAGTAGCTTGCATAGCTGGATAGAAAAATTTGGACATGTCTTTATCGCCATCGCTCTCGTCTCTTCCCATGATTGATAGTGCTCTTCGCATCCTTTTCAAGCTGCTAGCTTTAGAAACTCGTAGGACCATTTCCCAATAACCATCTTCGCTAACAATTTCACTTGCAGTTTTGAATTTAACACCTGGACAAAATGTAGAGAACATTTGCCTTTGATACTCTACACCTGCATTTAAATTATCCCAACTGCCTCCAAGTTTGTCATTAATGTATCCGTGCCAATCGGCTAAAAGAATCGTAACTTCAAAGCCTGCTTCAATAAGTTCTTTACATTTTAGCATCGGGACCAGAGATCCGGCATGTAATAGTCCTGATGGCTCAAATCCAACGTAAGCTTTTGGAATTTCTTTGTTTTCAAGTAAATTATCTAACTCATACTCCGTAACGCATTCTGCAACTCCTCTCATTACAAGTGATTTACGATCAGGCATATCTGTACTGAAACAGGGCATTAATTAACTGCTTTGGTTTCCAACACGCTTACCAAAAAAGTATTTAAACGTGGTTAGACATGTATGCCTGAGTTAATATGTCTGAATCAAATCCTGAAGTTCTTAAAGCTGTCCGTCTTCTCGTTGGCGATATTGTAAATAAAGAGAGGTATGTTATGTTGCCTGCAGAGCCTGGAGAGGGTGATCCTGTTCTCGGTAAATTTAGAACTGTGAGTGATGCAAAAAGATTTGCAAGCCGTAGTGATATTACTGAATTTTCTCTTTGGACCCGGTTAAAAGTTGTTGGTGGAGGCTCATTGAAAGAAGATTTTAAGGCTTCAGAAGATGAAGAAGAAATTGATGATGATTTAGGCGATTTACTGGATGATGATTCAGACTTGCCAGATCTTGAGGAAGATGCAGATTTAGATGAACTTCTATGAGTAGCAATATAATTATACGTCAAAACGTTAAGAAAAATCTTAAGGGTTCAACATTTATTTGTGGATTTCCAGGTGTTGGTTTGGTAGGTAATATTGTTGCAAATTTTCTGGTTAATAATCTTAAATTGGATCAGATTGGAGTAATTGATAGCGATACTTTCCCATCTATTTCCGTAGTTAAAGACGGAATTCCAAACCATCCAATGAGACTTTATGCTGGAGAACAAGTTTGCAATAATGGAAAATGTAATCAGATAGTTATATGTGTTAGTGACTTTGTTCCTCCCGCATCAGCAACAAAAGATTTGGTCAATACTATTTTTGACTGGGCAAAAGATCAAGGTTTTGCTAGTTTTATCACTGGTGAAGGGTTTACGACAGCACCTAATGATGATCAGGAAAAAGAGGCCATTGTTTATGGAGTAACATCTACCGAGTCATCAAAGGCATGGATATCTGATGCAAAAGTTAAACCTTTCGAGTTTGGCACCATTGGAGGCTTTACAGGAGTCATGCTTAGTGAAGGAAGATTGCGTAGTCAGAATGTTTTAGGCCTTCTTGCAGAAGTTAAAGAAGATGTTCCCGACGCCCGTGCAGCTTCAAAGATTATTGAATCTATAGATAAATTATTATTAGAAATTGATTTAGATCCAAAACCTTTACTCGAAGAGGCAGCTTCCCTTGAGAAAGAGTTGCAAAAAGTTACGGAGCAAGTCCCAACAGAAAGTAATAATTCGATCCCAAGATATATTGGATAGGTTTAAAGCTACATAGATTTACATACAACAGTGAGCCGAAGTTTAAGGAAAGTTAAAGATTCAGTAATTTCGAGTATTAATCAAATATTCAAAGATAGAGAATACCCAAAACTTCCTATTGATGACAATCCAATCCAGGGTGATTTGTCAATTATTTGTTTTCCTGGCGCTCAAACTTTAAAGAAAAGTCCCGAAGCAGTTGCAAACGAAGTAGCTGAAATGTTATCAGGTCTTAGGTTTGTTAAGAAAACTTTTATTGTTAAAGCTTTTTGTAACTTAGTGCTGGATTGGGATGGTTTAATGCCTGATGTTTTTAGTGATATTATTGACGAGAATTTTGGTAGAGGTTCTCCAAAAAATAAGTCTATTTTAGTTGAACACACCTCCGCAAATGCGACAGGTCCTTTTCACATGGGAAGAGCTAGAAATCCTATAATTGGTGATAGTATTTCGAGACTTCTCCGATATAATGGATATAATGTTTCAACAGAGTATTATGTAAATGATACTGGCAGACAAGCAGCTACAGTCGCCTTTGGAATTAAGCATTATGAGGCTGGCGAATCTGAAAAGAGTGACCACAAATTAGTGGAATGCTATAGGCAAGCTTCCGACGATTTAAAAAATGACTCAAGTATAAAATCTAAAATTTATAGTAAAATGGAGCTAATTGAGGGCGGTGACAAAGATGCTCTAACTGAAGTCAAGGAGGCTGCGGAATTGATGCTTTCAGGCATGCGCTTATCGCTTAAGAGATTAAATGCTGAAGCTGATTCATATTTTCATGAATCAGATTTGATTCGCGATGGTAGCGTTAATAAGGTAATTAAATCTCTTAAGAAAAGTCATATTTGTGTCGAGGAAAAAGGGGCTTTTTATTTAGATTTAGCAAACAAAAATATAGCTGGAAGGAATCAAAAATTTTTCTTTACACGGAATAATGGTTTAAGTTTGTACACTACAAGAGATATTGCATATCATATTAATAAATTTGATAGATTTCCAAATGCTTTGAATGTATTAGGGGAAGATCATAAGCTGCAAAGTAATTTACTTAATCTCGCTCTAGAAGAGTTAAATTCTTCTAAGCCAGATAATTTATTTTATTCATTTGTTAATCTTCCAGGAGGTAAAATGTCAACAAGAGCTGGACGTGTAGTTTACTTAGATGACATGATGGATAAAATAGTGAAAGCTTCATTTGCTAGATTGGATGAAGCTGATATGTCTAACGATCAAAAACATTTACTCTCTGAAAAAATAGGTATAGGTTCTTTAAGATATAATATTCTTAAAGTACAGGCTGAGAAAGGTTTTACATTTAGTATAGAAGATGCACTTAGTATACAGGGAGATTCTGCTCCTTTTGCCATGTACTCCCATGCAAGAATGTCTTCAATATTGACTAAATATGGTAAAAATCTCCCTCCGTTTACTATCGATTCAGATTTAGTTGAAGCTGAAATTGAATTAGTTCGAGTTATTAGTGAATGGCCTCAAATTGTGAAATCTTCAGTAGATAAACTTGCTATTCATATTATTCCAAATTATGTTCATAGATTATCTTCTCAATTCAATAGCTTTTATAGGGATTGTAAAGTAATTGGCGACATTAATGAATCCTTCAGGATAAATTTAGTATATTCATCTAAAAGAATTTTGTTTGATGCACTCGATGTTATGGGTATCGAAGCTCCTGAAAGAATGTAATGGTGGTGAGGGAGAGATTCGAACTCCCGTGGTCACGATCTGCAGTCGTGTGCATAGCCGGGCTCTGCCACCTCACCTACTATTATTGGCAGTAAAGGAAGTGTATTAATGATTAGTTACTACTTCTTGCGATAGTTCTTGAAATATCTGTAGCATTCATTTTCTTTTTCATATCGCTTAAAAGATTTTTGTAATGAGATATTTGTTCGTTAATTCTTTCAATTTCCGTTTTATCTGCATCACCTCTTGAATATCTTTCCTGAACCTTTTCTTTTCTACTTTCCCATTTTTCTAATTCATTTAGAACTTCAATGATTTTGTCTTCGACATTTTTCATATTACATAAACCTTATTGTTTCTAAATTACTTGGCACTCTGCAATCTAATCTTACCTTTCTCCTAATATCATTTGCAAATTGCTCACACTTTTGAGGGTCTCCATGATTAAGTAGAACGATTTTAGGTCTTGGTCTTATTGTCCTTAGATATCTCATTAATTGTCTCTTATCACTATGTCCGGAAAAGCCTTCACACGTTTCAATGTTCATGTTAACTTTTACAGGTATAGTTCCACCTTTCTCACGGTCATGTAGATGTATCTCTTTTGCACCTTGTTGTACTCTTTGCCCCATAGTTCCGGCAGCTTGATATCCGACAAACACCATTGTGCTGTTAAAATCAGGAGCCCAGTTTCTAAGATATTCCATTACAGGTCCTCCGTTTACCATTCCAGATGTAGCTAAAACAATAGCAGGTTCTTCTCTTCCGCAGATTTCTTGTCTCATCTCCGTACTCTCAACTTTATTAAATATTTCAGATCTAAATGGGTTATCTTGATTTTGATAAACCTTGTTTCTTAAATTGTTGTTAAGATACTCAGGATAAGCTGAATGTAACGCCGTAGCTTCCCATATCATTCCATCAAGATATACTGGCATATCTTTCAATTTCCCTTCGGAATGTAATTTTTCTAAAACTAGCATAACTTCTTGAGATCTACCTACTGCAAATACAGGAATCAAAATCTTACCCTTTTTCTCAACAGTTCTATTAATTATATCATACAATGTTCGTGAACCTTCCTCTCTTGCAGGTTGAAAATCATTGTATCCTCCGTATGTTGATTCCATTATTAATCCTTCTAATCTGGGGAAATGATTTACAGCCCTATCAAAAAGCCAAGTGTTTTCAAATTTAATATCTCCTGAGAAAACGAGATTGTATTGACCATCACCCACGTGAAAGTGGGCGGCAGCAGATCCTAGAATATGTCCGGAATTGTGGAATGTTAATTTTAAATCTGGTGAAACGTCAGTTGTATCTCCATAATTTAAAGGGATCGTATTTCTTATTGCTTGCCGTATATGCTCAGTATTATATGGAACTTTTTTACCCTCAGCATTTTGTATTTTTATGAAATCGTTCTGTAGTAAAGATGCTAGTTCTCGTGTTGGAGGTGTACAATAAATGGGTCCATCAAATCCGTAGACAAAAAGCATAGGCAATAACGCTGAATGATCTAAGTGTGCGTGTGTTAGTACCACCGCATCTATTCCTTCGAGTGGAGTTACTTCAGGAGCACTTAGGAAAGGGCTTGGTTCTTTTTCGTTACCTGGATTAAACCCACAATCTACCAAAACTTTACTATCTTTTGTCATTAAGAGGTGGCAAGATCTTCCAACCTCTTTGTATCCTCCGAGTGCAGTGACTCTTACATGTTGTTCACCCGGAATAGTATCCCTGAAAATTTTCTTACCTACTCTGGTTAGAAATTTTTTTCTACCTTCAGCCACTTTATCCTCTAGCATATAATTTCGGATATCTTTCAAAGTTCTGGATTCCATTGGTGAGGATCTTATTACGACAGGATTCCATCCAATCTCTCTCCTAATTTGATTTAGTACAATTCCATGCTTACCTATAGCTCTTCCCGGGTTACTTGCTTCTAAAATTACATCTCCGTTAATTTCGTCGAATCGAGTATCTACAATTCCAGCTTCTTCAGGTAATATTTCATTAAGTTTTTGCTTTGCACCCAGTATAGGTTTTCTTACGCTGGAATCTGCCTTAATCACTATTCTTTTTCTAACATTTTGGGCTAACTTTCTAATTAAATCATTGTTATCTGAAAAAATTTCTAGATTTGGAGTATACAAAACCACATTCGAAGCTTCAACTTTTACGTCAGTGAATGTGATATTGTCCGGAATGACTTCTGTTGCGACTTTCTTTACTAGTTTTATTACGTCCTCTACGGCCATTTGACCTTCCTTAATTGTTGACTTACGTCTACAAATTAGCTTGAATTTTGTCTATCTCTTCTAAAGACACTTTGTGGTATCCTTTTGAATCGATAACACACATTGATATGCCATCACCTGAAGCCGAGTCTCTCTTCATTGCTGCAGTTAACGCCCTGACTCCTAGTTCCTTTCCTTCTTTAATAGACATATTTTCCTTAAATCTGTCTTCTAAAACACCATATACGAACGGTGATCCTGAACCTGTAGTTTGAAATTTATCGGGGATAGATCCTCCTGCAGCATCCAATGAATAAACGTGCCCTCCATCAGAATCAATTCCGCCAAGTAATAATTGTACCCAGAATGGCATATATCTTCTTCCATTCATTATATTCGCCATCAATGTTGATGCCGCTTTTAGTGACATGTTTCTTCCGGTTTTAAGCTCATAAAGTTTAACTTCAGCGGATAACCATCTTGCAAGCATTTGTGCATCTCCTACTAATCCAGCTACCGTCAATCCCATGTTGTCCGATATTCTGAAAAGTTTCTTTGTAGTCTTGTGTCCAATGAGGTTTCCCATTGTGGCTCTCATTTCCGTAGCCATTACAATACCGTCCTTACAAACTAACCCAATAGTTGTTGTACCTTTTTTTAAATCTTTTTCTGACAAAAAACTCCTCCACGAGTAAAACTAATGTTTCATCGGACCCAAGTATATTAGATTAATGGCCATGTCAAAATCATAAACAATAGTTAAATATCGGCCACCAATCAACACTAGAGGTAAGTAGTGTTTAAAGCCAGAATTAAAGCAGATAGCCTGAAAGAATTTATCGGAACCGTTGGTTCATTAGTCGATGAAGCAAAGATAAATGTTAGTGAAGAAGGTCTTCAAGTTAAAGCAGTAGATCCCTCTCATGTAGCCATGATTGAAGCCAATCTCATGAAATCGGCATTTGATAGTTTTGAAGTTAAGGATGTTCAGATGGGTCTGGATATTGATAAATTTAAAAGTGTTTTAACTATGGCCGGAAAGGATGAAATGGTTATTCTAGAAAAGGATGACGAACTTAACAGATTAGTAGTCAACATAGGAAATTTGACAAGAGCTATGCCATTGCTTGATACCTCTGGAATGCCAGATCCCAAAGTTCCATCATTAGACTTGCCAGCTAATGTTAGCGTAGCTTCTGGAGAAATTGGTCAAGGAATCAAAGCTTCTAAAGCCGTCTCAGATCATATTGCACTTTCAACCTCAAAAGACAGTTTTAGGTTAGTTTGTGAAGGCGATAATCAGAATAGGGTTGATTTGTCTCTAGGAAAAGATCAGCTTGAAAAATTAAGTTCATCAGAAGATTGTACTTCTTTATTTTCATTGGAGTATTTCTCTTTAATGGTAAATTCACTTCCAGCAGATCGCATACTTCACATTATGTTAGGTTCAGACCTTCCAGTTAAGATAGATGCTGATTTGGCAGTTGATGACGTCACAGGAGCCCAAGGTAATGTTAAATTTCTGTTAGCTCCAAGAATAGATAGAGATTAAATGTCAAATAAGCATTTTCTCCACATCTCAGACTACAGTAAAGAAGAATTATGGGATATTTTAGAACTATCAAAAGTTGTAAAAGCAAAATTTCATCGTCGTGAGGATCACAAAGTATTCCACAATAAATCTTTAGCAATGATATTTGCTAAGCCTTCTGCGCGTACTCGAGTTTCTTTTGAAACTGGCTTTGAGTGGATGGGTGGACATGCCTTGTTCCTTGGTCCAAATGATATAGGTATTGGAAAAAGAGAAGCTATCAAAGATATCTCTAGAGTTTTTAGTAGATATAACGACATAGTAATGGCACGTCTTTTTGATCATGAACATGTAATAGAGCTGGCTAAACATTCTACAGTTCCTATCGTCAATGGTTTGACAGATTACAATCATCCTTGTCAAATAATGGCAGATATCTTTACAATTTGGGAGCATCTTGGCAATATTGATAACGCTAAGATAGTTTACATGGGCGATGGAAATAATATTGTTCATTCATGGCTTCATTTGTCAATGAGGTTTCCTTTAGATTTTACTTGCTGTTGTCCTAAAGGCTACGAGCCAGACCAAAATTTAGTTGATCAAGCTATAAGTTCAGGTGTTTCAAATATTACTATTAGTCAGGATCCCTTTTCAGCCGTGGAAGGTGCTGATGTGATTTACACAGACGTTTGGGCCTCGATGGGCCAGAAAGAAGAAGCCGAAGAACGCGAAAGATTATTCAAAGATTTCCAAGTTAATACTAAGTTAATGAGTTCAACTGGAAAAAACACTCTTTTCATGCATTGTTTACCGGCAGAGAGAGATAGAGAGGTTACTGATGAAGTTATGGAATCAAAAAATTCAATCGTATTTGATCAAGCTGAAAATAGAATGCACGTTCAAAATGCAATAATGATTATGTTGAGTGAAAAATGGGAATAGACAAAGTAGGAGTTATCGGAGCTGGCCAGATGGGCGCAGGTATTGCCCAAGTTTGCGCATCTATTGGTAAAGTAGTCACTTTGTGTGATATCAAGCAAGATTTTTTAGATATTGGAATGTCTATAATAAATAGAAATCTAAAGAGAAGTGTTTCTAAGGAGCGTATTACTCAAAAGCAAATGGATCAAACTCTTGGTAACGTAGGTATAACTTTAGAAAAAAATGAACTAAAAGACTGCGACATAGTGATCGAAGCAATAGTTGAAGATGTAAACATCAAAAAAGGTCTATTTTCAGATTTGGGGAATATATGTAGTTCAAATACAATCCTCGCTTCAAATACTTCTAGTATTCCTATAGGTATTTTGGCTGAGGCAAGTGGAAGGCCAGAGAAAGTTGTTGGGATGCATTTCATGAACCCCGTTCCAGTCATGAAACTGGTAGAAGTAATTAGGGCTACAGATACTTCGGATTATACCTTTAACATGACTTTCAATTTGGCGAAAGATTTGCATAAAGTTCCAGTTTTAGTTAATGATTTTCCAGGTTTCGTTAGCAATAGAATCTTATTACCAATGCTCAATGAAGCAATGTTTTGTGTTATGGAAGGAGTTGCTGAACCTGAGGCTGTAGATACAGTTATGAAGTTAGGAATGAGTCACCCAATGGGTCCTTTGACATTAGCTGATTTTATTGGTTTAGATACTTGTTTAGCCATAATGGAAGTACTTCACAAAGACTTAAATGATGATAAATATCGGCCATGTCCACTTCTTGAAGAGATGGTCAAAGTGGGTAAATTGGGTAAGAAGTCCGGTGAAGGTTTCTACAAATACTAATGCTTTAAGTATAAGCACCATTTTAGTATGATATGTCAGAAAAGAAAAAAGATGCAATTGAGTCTCTAGGTTTGGATGAAGCACTCGCAGATTTAAAATTCTTAGCTCAGAAAGTTTCCGACATGTCTAAAGATTTAGCAAAAAAAGCAGTGGATAATGCGGAAGGTGTGACTGACAAAGTTGGAGAGATTGTAGATTCAACTGGGGATGCCTTAATTACTGCAGGGGAAACTATTAAACAGACTAAAAAAATGTTTGATAAAGATTAGTTCTTCCACTTGATGTTACAGCCCATTGAAGGTATTTGCACAAATTCTATTTCGTTGCCGCTCAATGTAGCCTCTACGGCCATTTTTAATTCTTCACGAGTAACATTTTCTGGCTCTTTCCAGTTGTTATCAAGTCTTCCTCTGTATTTTAATTTTCTATCAGCGTCATAAAGGAAAATATCTGGAGTGCAAACTGCACTGTATAATTTTGCAATATCTTGAGTTTCATCAAATAGGTATGGAAAGGGATAGTTTTTGGCCTTAGCCTGTTCTGCCATTTTTTCTGGTGAATCTGCAGGGTAGTTATCAGCGTCGTTTGAACTTATTAGAACGAAATCTACGTTTGAAGAGTAATTATTAGCTAGTTCTATTATTCGATCTTCTACAGCCTTCGCATATGGGCAGTGATTGCAAGTGAAGATGACTACGAGAACTTTATTTGTAAAATCTTCAATAGATAAATCCTTTCCATCAATATTCGGTAAGTTAAAGTAAGGGGCTTTAGAGCCCAGCTTAACCATAGTTGATTCAGTTAATGCCATGATATTGCATCGAGATAGCATATTAAGAGTATTTCTTTTAAACCATGCTAAATACCTGATATAATATGAAGGCTACCAAAGACATATTTCGTGCATACGATATCCGAGGCGTTTATGGTGAAGAATTGGACGCAGAAATTGGTGAAAGAGTAGGCTTAGCCTTTGGTAATTTTCTGAGAAATAAGCACAATGGCGGAAAAATCTCTATTGGTTGTGACGCGAGAGTCAGTTCCCCTGAATTACAAATGGCAGTTTCAGAAGGAGCTTCTAGGGCTGGTTTTGATGTAGACATTATTGGTATGGTTCCAATTCCAGTTGCAAATTATTTTACTTGGAAATCAAATCTTAATTCAGATGAATATGTCGCGGGTGTTTACATAACTGCAAGCCACAACCCTGCAGAATATAATGGGATAAGGTTTAGACATCCTGATGGAACTGGTTTTACTGAAGGAAACGTAGAAATTAAAAGAATATTTTTCGAAGAAAAATTAATTGAGCATAATCAGGGAACAATTAGTAATTTATCATCTGAAGAAGTTTTAGAGGATTACATGAGGTTTGTTTCAACTAAGGTTGGAAGTTTGAATGGCATGAAGGTTGCTCTAGACCCTGGTAATGGAGTTGGCTGTGTTGTGGTCGATAAAATATTTGAGCGATTAGGTGCTGAAACACTCAGCATTAACAATACGCCAGATGGTACTTTCCCTAACAGGCCTTCTGAGCCTGCACCTAAGAATCTAGGGGATCTAATCGAAGTTATGAGCAATGGTGAATTTGATTTTGCAGTTGCCTTCGATGGCGATGCAGACCGTTGTGTGTTTATTGACGAAGAATCAAACCCAGTTTCAGCAGAGAAAATTGGTATTATAGTTTCGAAAAGCTTGATAACTCCAGATTCAAACAAGGTACTGGCCGGCGTACCTTGTTCGATGATTTTAGAAGAAGAAATTCCTAAGATTGGTGGCGAATTGATTTGGATACGAGTAGGAGATGTTTTCGTTTGTGAAGAATTAAAAAAGCATAATGCAGCAATCGCTATGGAGATTTCAGCTCATTTTTTTGCACCCGGTCTGACGGAATTCATATTCGATGATCCCATTATTTTTAGCTTGAAATTGGCAGAATTTATAAATAATTCATCTAAAACGCTTGGAGATTTTTCCAAGGAAATTCCATCTTATCCTTATGAAGAATTGAAATTCAAGTGTCCTGATTCTATAAAATTTAATGTAAATGCGGATCTTGAGAAAACATTCATTGACATGGGATATAAAGTTGAAACAATTGACGGAGTCAAGATTTGGCTGGAAGGTGGTTGGGTTCTGCTGAGGCCATCAAACACTCAACCAGTAATACGTATGTTTGCAGAGGCTATGGATAATAATAGGTTAAAGGAAATAAAAAGTGAATTTAAAAACTATTTTGATAAATCTGTAGAAAAGTTTATTGTTTGAGGACTTAGTTCTTCCAAGCACTTTTACTATTTTGTTTATAGTAATCGTGAGTTTTTCGCTATCTTTTTATGCGAATTTTTCTAAAGTTCTTGATAATGGAGGTTCAGTTCTTGCATTTTTAATCTGCTTTGTATCTGGGGTCTTTGGACATTGGAGTTGGCTCTTAATTATTCTACTTTTTGTTGGAAGTTCTTTTTTAGCAACAAGATTTGCTATAGTTTACAAAAAAGCTTTGGGTGTGGAAGAAAGCGATGAAGGTACCCGTGGAGGCTCAAATGTAATTTCAAATGGAATATTACCACCTCTCATCGCCTTAACATACAGTTTTGGACTTCTCTCGCCTGAACAAGCTTTGGTGGCTTTCACAACTTCCATGGCGGCTGCAAGTGCAGACACTATGGCTAGTGAAATAGGTGTCCTTTCTCCATCTCCAGTTTTGATTACCAATCCTAGGAAAGTGGTTGAGCCTGGAGTTGACGGAGGCATATCTTTTGAAGGCTTAACTGCATCTTTTCTATCGGCGGTGTCAATTTCTATGCTAGCTTATGCTGGTTTTCTTGTGTTAATTGAAGAAAAGCACGCCTTTTCTGCCTCAATTGAGTTAAATTATCTTTTTATCTCGGTATTTTTTGGTTTTTTGGGCAGTGTAATCGATTCTCTTCTTGGAGCAACGCTTCAGAATAGAGGGATTTTAACGAACAATGGTGTCAATTTAGTTTCAATTTCAGTCTCAGTAATGTTATCACTGTCTTTTTTAGAAGTTCTTTAGTTTTTTTGAACGTATTTTTATATATTGTCTCTTAACTCGTTTGAAGATATAAATGTTACCAGGAAATTCACCAGTGGTTATTTTGAAAGAAGGAACTCAAAGAGACAGTGGAAAAAAAGCCACACATAATAATATTGCAGCTGCTAAAGCTATTGCTGAAGCAGTCCGATCTACACTAGGCCCTAAGGGCATGGACAAAATGCTTGTTGATTCTATGGGAGATGTGATAATAACTAATGATGGAGTCACTATTTTGAAAGAGGTTGAAGTTCAGCACCCTGCTGCTAAAATGATTGTTGAGATTGCTAAAACACAAGACTCTGAGTGTGGAGATGGAACAACTACCGCAGTTATTCTTGCAGGTGAACTTTTGAAAAACGCTGAAGAATTGATGGATAAGGGAGTTCATCCAACGGCTATTTCTAATGGGTATCGAAGAGCCTCAAATGAATCGTTAGAGCTTCTTGACAAAATTTCCAGAAAAGTTAGCCGTTCCGATGTTAAGACATTGAAATCTATTGCTATAACTTCAATGACTGGTAAGTCCTCTGAAGCTAACGCAGAATTCTTGGCAGATTTAACTGTAAACTCTATTAAGGCTGTCGCAGAGAAAAAAGAAAAGAATAGTTTTGAGGTGGATAGGTCTAATATTAAAATTCAGAAAAAGCAAGGAGGTTCTATTGCAGATACTGAGCAAGTTTCAGGTATAATAATGGACAAAGAGCCAGTTCATACAGATATGCCTAGAAATGTTAAGAAAGCAAAAGTAGCTTTAATTGATGCACCTCTCGAAATTAAAAAGACTGAAATTGAATCTAAAATTCAAATAAACGATCCTTCTCAGATTCAGGCTTTTTTAGATCAGGAAGAATCTACTATTAAGAAAATGGTTGATACTATTTCAAAATCAGGCGCAACTGTTTTGATTTGTCAAAAGGGCATTGACGATCTGGCTCAACATTTCCTTGCTAAAAATAATATCATGGCTATTAGACGTGCTAAGAAATCTGATATTGATGCATTGTCTAAGGCTACGGGTGGCAGAGTCATATCTAATATTGATTCAATGAGTAAGAAAGATCTCGGTTTTGCAGGTTTGGTTGAAGTTAGGAAGATTGGTGATGACGATATGACCTTTGTAACTGATTGTAAAAATCCAAAAGCAGTCAGTATTTTGGTTAGAGCAGGAAGCGAGCACGTAGCTGATGAAATTGAGAGAAATCTTGACGATGCAATTGGTGTAGTTTCTTTAGTCTTTAAGGACGGCAAAATTGTGACTGGAGGGGGAGCCGCAGAAATTGAGTTGGCTTTGAAGTTGAGAAAGTTTGCTCCAAGAGTCGGTGGTCGAGAGCAAATGGCTATCGAAGCTTTTGCCAATGCTATTGAGGTTGTTCCAAGTACCTTGGCTGAAAATGCAGGATTGGACGTAATTGATACATTAATGGGATTGCGAAAATCACATACAAAAAAAGGGCGTAATCAACATGCTGGTCTGGATGCATACTCAGGAAAAGTTGTCAATATGCAATCAAGAAACGTTGTTGAACCTTTAAGAGTTAAGACACAAGCTGTAAGCAGCGCTACAGATGTAGCTACAATGATTTTGAGAATTGATGATGTTATTGCGTCAAAGCAACCTGAAGGTCCTGAACCTGATGGTAGCGATGGCATGGGCGGAATGGGCCCAGGCATGATGTAAAATTAGTTACGTGATGGTTCAGGTGCGTCTGGATTCACATTCAGATTTTTCAAAGCTTTTTCAGCTTTGCTTTTACTTATTTTTCCTTCCCGTAGAAGTGAACTTATTGCAGCGGCAGCAATATATTGATCATCGATTTCAAAATATTTCCTCAAATTTTCTCTAGTATCGCTTCTTCCAAAACCATCAGTTCCAAGTGTTGTATATTTTCCAGGAATCCAACTTCTTATCATGTCCGGCACTGCTTTCATGTGGTCAGTAGCTGCAACAGTAGTCATTTCCTTGTTGTTCATAATTTTACTTATGTAAGGTATTTTAGCCTTTTTCATTGGATTTAAATTATTCCATCTTTCACATTCAATTGCTTCTCTTCGGAGACCTCCAAAACTTGTAGCACTCCATACATCACAATTTATTCCTAAATCGTTCAATATTTTCTCAGCTTTCAAAACTTGCATCATAATAGGTCCACTTCCTATCAGCCTTACTTGTGCCCTTGAAGAGCCCTTAAATTTGTATATTCCTTTCAAAACACCTTCTTCACAATTTTTTGGGATAGCTGGCATCTGGTAATTCTCATTGTAGAGTGTTAAATAGTAAAAAATATCTTCATTATTATCATACATTCTTCTTAGACCTTCTTTAACTATTATTCCAATCTCGTAAGCGAATGCTGCGTCATATGACAGACAGTTGGGAACTGTGGTGGATGTTAGAAGACTGTGTCCATCTTGATGCTGAAGTCCCTCACCATTTAGCGTCGTCCTTCCTGCCGTAGCTCCCAATAAAAATCCTTTAGCTCTAGAATCTGCAGCACACCATATTTGATCACCAACTCTTTGAAATCCAAACATTGAGTAGTAAATGTAGAATGGTATAGTAGGTTTACCTACTGTTGAATAAGCCATACCTGCGGCAGTAAAGCTACTCATTGCACCAGCTTCAGATATTCCTTCTTCCAAAATTTGGCCGCTTTCAGATTCTTTATAGCTCAATAGTAATTCCGAATCAACGGGAGTGTAAATTTGGCCTTGTGCATTGTATATTTTGAATTCTGTAAACAAAGCTTCCATTCCAAATGTTCTGGCCTCGTCAGGTACTATTGGAACTATCAGGTTCCCAATCTTGTCATCTTTCATAAGGTTTCTAAGTAACCTTACAAATGCCATCGTGGTAGAAACCTCTTGTTCTTTTGGCGTTCCCTTATCAAATTCAGTAAAAGCGCTATCTTTCGGCATATGAAATCCACTGTATGTACTTTTTCTTGTTGGTAAATATCCGCCTAGTGCGTTCCGCCTATTTCTGAGGTATTTAATTTCTTCACTGTCAGAAGATGGTTTGTAGTAAGGCATTTCTTCAAGTTCAGAGTCTGTAAATGGTATCTCTAACAAATCTCTAAAATATGCCCAGTCAGACTTTTCCAGTGATTTCTTTTGATGTGTCATGTTACGCGCTTCAAATCCTTCCCCCAGAGCCCAACCTTTCACGGTTTTAGCCAAAATTACTGAAGGCTGTCCAATGTGTTTTGTAGCTTCATTATAAGCTGAGTATAGTTTGACTGAATCGTGGCCTCCTCTTCTTAATTTAGTTAGTGCTTTATCGTCTAAATGTTTAACTAAGTTTCTTAAGTCTTCCTCTGGCCCAAAGAATTTTTCTCTTATGTAATCTCCAGTAGATGCGGCTAAATTTTGATAATCTCCATCTACAGTACTTTCCATTTTGCGCAGTAAATGTCCCATGTCATCTTTCTGCAACAGTTCATCCCAGTCTCTACCCCATAGAACTTTAAGTACATTCCAGCCCGAACCTCTAAAGATTGCCTCAAGCTCTTGAACAATTTTCCCATTTCCCCTTACGGGACCATCTAATCTTTGTAGGTTACAATTGATTACAAAAGTCAAATTATCTAATTTCTCTCTGTGAGCTAAATGTAACGCATGTAATGTTTCCGGTTCATCACACTCACCATCACCTAAGAAAGCCCATACTCTACTTTTAGAGGTGTCGGCAATTCCCCTCTCTTGTAAATAGCGGAGAAATCTTGCATGGTAAATAGCATTTGTAGGTCCAAGGCCCATTGAGACCGTAGGAAATTCCCAAAAGTCAGGCATCAATCTTGGATGAGGATAACTAGATAATCCCTCAGAAAAGGCTTCTCTTCTAAAGTGATTAAGTTGTGCATTTGTTAGTCTTCCCTCTAAAAAAGCTCTAGAATATATTCCTGGTGATGAATGGCCTTGATAGTAAATGAAATCTCCAATTCCATTTTCTTTTCCCTTAAAAAAGTGGTTAAATCCTACCTCATACAAACTTGCGGCAGATGCATACGTAGAGATGTGGCCTCCAAGCCCAGCAAAATTTTTATTGGCTTTTGAAACCATCATTGCTGCGTTCCATCTGATAATTCTTCTTATTTTCTTCTCAATAGCTTCATCACCAGGATATTCTGATTCGGATTCAGGAGGTATAGTATTAACATATGGACTATTTGTTAACAAAGGTATTGAGATATTTCTCGTTCTAGCCTCTCTTATTAATGTTTGTAAAAGATATCTTGCTCTTTCCTCACCTTTGAGGTCAATTATTGCGGCAATGGACTCTACCCATTCTTCAGTTTCCTGTGGGTCTCTATCCGGTAACTGTTGCCGATATCCTTTTTCCATTATTGTCACTCCTGCAGCATGTTTGTATTGATGTGTTTATTTAACTCTTTTTTATCTCTTCCATTTATATTTTGAACATAGGACAGCAATAGTGGAAAATAAACAGAAGCTTCTCCCCAAATCATTACTTCATCCATTTGGCTGTCATTTTTGCCCCATGATATTGCCTCTTTTAGTGTAGATCCAGACAAACCTCCATCTCTGGAATCTGCAGTACTTATTTGAATTCCAAACTTGTGCTTCCTAACATTAAAACCAAGCATTTCAGCCATTACAACAGAGTCCTGTGAATAATTTTTAGGTACCCCTCCCCCAACTATAATCAATCCCGAATTTCCAGAAACTTTTTTCATCATTGCAATCTCTCTCAAATCTTTAATCGAATCAATACTCATACTGTCTTCCTTTTCAACTTGATTCATTGCAAGGCCAATTCCTATCGAGCAATCATTTAAAGCTGGAATAAATATTGGAACATTCATCTCATATGCCGCTTGCATTACACTGTCTTGTGACTCTTTAGCTTCAGACAACCATTGACCACAAACATTCATAAATTCTCTACTTGAATAGTTTCCGGGTTGCATTTCTTTTGCAATTTTCTTATAAGTTAAATCTACGTGCTGTAGCTCTAGTTCATCGAGAACATGGTCGTATACTCTGTCAATCATTAGATTTTGTAGTGTTTTGTCTTCAACTTCTTCATTTAGAACATAATGTTTGTATCCTAGTGCTTCAAGCATATCTTGCTCAAACAAAGCTCCGGTGCAAACTAAGCAATCTACTAAATTATTCCTTACCGAATCAATCACTAGTTGCCGCAATCCAGCACTAAATAGGCTTCCAGCTAGAGACCATATTATGGTTGTTTTTGTTTCAAGTTCTGTTTTGTAAAGTTTTGCTCCAGTTCCTATTTGGCGTGCTTGAAAACTACTTTTGCTAAAAGCTTCTATCAATTGCGAAGAATATTTTAAATCGTCGAAAGTAATGTGCTCTACTTCTTTACTTAGTATCCTATTCCTTCGTGATATTTGCTTACTTGTGAATTGGTAATTTGGCTTCTCAGGAAAAACGTTCTTTGTCATATTAATTCTCCATTACCATTAGTTTATTCTTTTCTCTAATCCTAATTGCATTAATCCCTTTTGCTTTTAGGCTTAGTAAAATCTCTTTATCATTTGTGGCAATTAAGTATCCTTTTTCTGCAGATTTTACTAGCAAATCATCAGCGTATCCTGTCCCTATGTCTATTGTCTTCATTTTTGAGCAAAAGGCTAATGCAGCTGTACTCTTTTTAATCTTCATTTTTTTTAATTCATCAAGGACACATGTTGCTATTCTTATTTCATGGTTTGGAGCAACGAGAGCAATTGCCTCTCTAAAGTCGACGCCTCCACTAAATGTCCATAAAATTATGTTTGTATCTGGTAAAACTATATTCATTATTCAATAATACCATAGCCTATTAGGTGCCATTTACCGTCAGCTCTTCTGCTTAGGGCAATTCTTTGGCCAACAGGTGCACAAACAGGTATTGTTAGTTTGATATCTACTATATTATCCTTTACTGTAACAGGGACTCCAACAGTAGTGCGAGTGCCTACGGTAATCATCAGTGGTTCTTTTGTTTTTATTTCATCCATGTCCTTGACTTTTTTAGTTCCGACAACTCTCTCTAACAAGGTAGTTTTGACATTGAATCTTTCCCAAACAGGAGGTAAAGTTCCAGGCTTACCTATAACATTGCCAAGTAGTGAATCTGATTTAGTAATCGAGGGGTCAAGGCTGGTTCCGATAGCTACGAGTCCACCGGGTTTGATTTCTTTCCTTGAAGTACCGCTGTGCAGTGTGGTGATTTTAGTTTTTATGGGTTGCAATCCTTTTTTGGTATTTCTTCCAGGTCTTATTTCTATACTATCTCCTATCTTAATCTTACCTTTTTTAATTGTTCCTCCTAAAATCCCACCTTTAATATTTTTAGGGATTGTTCCAGGTTTATTAATATCAAATGAACGTGCAATATCCATTTGAAAGTCTTCGTTTGCATTTTTCTCGGGTGTTGGGAACAAATTTTCGATTACTTCAATAAGTAAATCAATATTTTTGTTATGATGTGCAGATACAGGAACTATAGGCGCATCCTGAAGGCGTGATCCTTCAAGAAAATTCTTAATTTCTTTGTATGATTCAAGGGCCCTTTCTCTTGTGCAAATATCGATTTTACTCTGAACTACTATAAATTTATCAAAGCCCATAATCTCTAAGGCAGATAAGTGCTCGCGAGTCTGTGGTTGCGGACATGTTTCATTTGCAGCAATAATCAAGATTGCAGCATCCATTATCGCAGCTCCGCTAAGCATTACTGCCATCAGGGTTTCATGGCCCGGTGCATCAACGAAACTTACAGTTCTTAGATGCTCATTCTTAGAATCACTGTAGTTTTTTAGATTCGGCTCAGATGTGAAAGTAGTAATTTTTTTACTAGTTACTTTGTAAAAATCAGCATCAGCGTATCCTAATTTAATAGATATTCCTCTTTTAAGTTCTTCACTATGTTGGTCAGTCCATTTTCCAGTCAGTGCTTGGGTTAGTGTTGTCTTACCGTGATCTACATGCCCTACCATTCCGATATTAATTTCGGCTTGGGGGGCAGCACTCAATTTAAGCCTCCTCGGGCTTTAGTAACTCCTCTATAGATTTAGGACCATATTCAATAACCTTAAGATTAATCTGTGAAACTTCACTGCTCAGATTTCTTCCTCTGATTAACTTTCGGCGACGTTGTCCGTCTTTAGATGGATTAAATCCTACGGATTTAGTCATTAGAATTTTCCTTCTCTGGTTTCCACCTATATCTCCTCTAAGTGGGACGCCGGAATTATCTGATCCTCCGGTTATTTTTAGACGATAACCTGGTAGATCCAAGAATATTCCATCAATTTCTTCACCAACAGCTTTTCCAACAAGAGCGTTGGATTTATCTTCGGCAAGGACTTTTTGATAAGCTTTCTTTTCTTTCGGGTCGGCTATTACTGTTTTGAATTCTGCCATTTAACTCCTCAGTAGATTGACGCACAAACGCTAATATTTAAAGAATCGTCTCGAAGTAACATTAATATACTAACCAACTGCATACAATTAATGAGTCTACTCGTTATTGCAATAGATAGAGACAATGATTTGGGTAGAAAAACGGGTATCCGGAGCCCAGTCTTAGGACGTGAAGCTAACATCCGGGCTAGTTTGGAGTTAGGTCTTTCAGATCCAGAAGAAAGCGACACTAATACGATGCTTGCAGCCATAAAAACATATGATCAATTATTGGAAAAGGGAAAGAAAGTTGAGGTTGTTACAATATGTGGCGACGTCAGAGTTGGAACTAAATCAGATATGAAAATAGCCAATACACTGGATCAAGTTATCTCGAAAACTGGAGCAACAAGAGCAATACTTGTTAGTGATGGGGCTGAAGACAGAGAATTGGAGCCAATTATTCGTTCAAGATTGAGAATAGATTCGACAAGGATGGTTGTTGTTCAGCAATCCAGACCGATTGAAGATACACTTTACACCATAATTCACAAGATGGAAGATCCAAAAATCCAGCGTCAGTTTATTCTTCCTATGGCCTTGATTGCATTAGCTTGGGGATTGGCAAGTCTTTTGGGCTCATCAGAGATAGCTTCCGGGGCAATATGGGTAATACTTGGTGGTTATTTGTTGGTCAAAGTTGCAGGTTGGGAAGAAGCTATAAAGAAATTTTATACTGACTTGTTGACGGTTACAAGTGAACGAGTCCCCCTCTATTCTTACGCTTGGTTAATTGCAGCTTTAATGATGATTGTCGGGCTCACACAGGGTCTTGATCAGATGCAGGAATCTGCTAATTCAGGTGGTGGAATCTTAGGTATGGTTTTGGCCTTTCTTTCCTTGGATGGCATTCTTTTATTATTTTTATTTGCCTTAGTGATTATTGAAGTCGCACGAACAATTGACACCTATTTGAGAGATGGCATTTTCAATATTAATATTGTGAGATTCATTTTCACCGTAGCAAGTATGGGTCTTATTTTGGCTGGTATCGTTGAGATTGTTGATGACATTTTTGTTAAAGACAATTTCAATTCTGAAAATGTAACATATATTCTTACAGGTATAATATTACAATTCATAGGTTTGTTAGTACACGATAGTATCCGCGGCAGGGTAGATGATAATTCTTCAGCTACTGAAGAATAGTTATGCCAAATTACGAAGTATTGAGAATAGGACATAGACCGGAAAGAGATAAGAGAATAACAACGCATGTAGCTTTGACTGCAAGAGCTTTTGGTGCATCAAAGATATATCTTTCAAATCCAGATAGTCGAGTGGTTAGTTCAGTTGAAGAAGTAGTCAAAAAATTTGGAGGAAATTTCTCTATTGTTCCAATCTCTAATCCAAAAGGTCTTGTTAAGTCTTCTACCTCTCAGATAATTCATTTAACTATGTTTGGTTTACCAATTGATGAAAAAATAAAGGAAATTGGTAACAATGATAAAGATGTGCTATTCATTGTAGGAGCTGAAAAGGTTCCTGCATGGGTTTTTGAGTATTCAGACTATAATATTTCCATTGGCAATCAGCCCCATTCAGAAGTAGCAGCCCTAGCAATTGCAATTAATAGCTTAACCTCCGGATCATACAATAAAGAATTTAAGGGTAAACTTTCAGTTGTTCCTTCTGCCACACATAGAGAAATGAAAGGATCGGGTTAAGGTTCGGCTTCTCCTGATTTTAACATAGTTATATCAATAAAAGACATTTTTATTTTTCCCTTACGATCTTTACGAGGAACCTCTTCAGTCCCGATTTCGACGTTGTGAACGTGGACTTCAACTTCTTGTTTGAAACGGTTTTTAAATTGCTCGGCTACGTTAACTGCATTCGAAATTGATTTTCCTCTAGCTTTTAGGTGAACACTTTCGATTTCATCTCTACTAAAATATGACAGCATGTCTGGGAAATAGAGGAAAGGATCATCATGGCCTACAAAAATAGTTCCCGAATTTCCGTCTAGCTTTTTATTTATTCTAAATCTTCTTTTCGGCTTTGAACTCTTATTTCCTTTTTTCATCTTTATATTATTGTTATTATCTTTCTTTTCAGCCATATAATAATATTTGATGTATCTATATATTGCTAATCAAAACTCTCTGCAATCCATTTTGACTCTATTTTTTTATAAAATGCAAGGCTCAGTAGTGATAAAATTCCGCAGATAAGAGATAGTGCCACAAGGATGGTGGAGGGTCTATGATTAATTGCTAAGCTTAGTATTGTCATTGCAATCATAGGTGGAACAGATACCAGGAAGAATTTGATGAAAACAAAAGCATCAAAAAGAGCAGAATTAGTTTTTAATCCAGTAGACATAGCTGTGTAATTTACTATGTAAATTCCAACAGTTATCATTACTATCAATCCGATTGGAAGCAAACTTAATTCATTACTCATGTAGGAAATAAGTGTCATAAAAATTAGTGGAATCCACCAAGTGATAGTTCCAAATAAAAATAGCCTTGCTCTTATTATATCGGAGACTGTTATTGGCAGAGTTGAATAAAACTGTGGAGTATCAATTGAATTTAACCAAGAATAAAGCATTGTGCCAAAAAACCCTATCATTACTCCATAAAATATGGTATTAAAATCAATCTGTATCGGCAATCCTCTATCCAAAAACCAGTTCATGAATGTCAGGAATCCAAGAGGAAATAGGAATGAAAAAAACATTTTTGTTCCAGTTTTACTTCTTTCCAAATCTATTCTTTCCTTTGCAATAATTCCAGGTATGCCTATTTCTTTTGCCCAATTATATTTTTGAGTGTATTCTTTGAATCTATTCTTGTATCCTATTATGCTTATGCTGGTAGTATTTTTGTATTCTTTAATATTCATGGTAGCAACTAGTGATAAAATAATGGGAATTGCTGCACCTAAGAGTAATAGATTTATTTGCCGATTCAAATACCATTCCAGACTTCCTGTTATTTCATAATTGTAGAATATTACGGAGTAGCTGATGATGAAGATTATGGCAGATGAAATGCCTTGTATTAGCGAAATTCTGTAAAAACTCGATATATAATAGGAGAAAGATATTCCTGTACAAAATGAAAAATATAAAGTAAGGCTAAATGCCAATAGATTTGTTAGACTTATATCTGTGTAAATAGTCCCAATAATTGCACCTACCAAAGCAGGTAACATTGTAAATAAGGTATAAAATATAATTTCCTTGCAAAAATATAATAAAGTAATTTTTTTTTGGGTTATAGGCTGTGTAGTTGAGAGCCCCAGTATTAATCCGAAGTATCCAAATATTCTTTCAAGAAATTCGTTTCCAAAGAAAGCTAGAGAGCCTGCAAAAAGGCCATAAAAGATTGCTGAAATATGCAGTATTTGTAAATAATCACGATATCCCATATCTTCTATCATCACGTCTGAAAATAATATAGCTAATAATCCAGAAATCATTACTAATATTGGAAAAGAAAAGAATCCTTTGCCACTAGCAAAACTAGTGTTTAGGCGAATTTCCTCTTGAAGCATTCTCATCAAAATTAGTCTATTCATTTGACAATCTCATGGAATAGCTTTTCAAGCGTAAGATTCTGTTTCTTCAAATCTTTTAAATTAATAAGAGATTGAATTCTACCTTGATGTATAATGGCCGCCCTGTGGCATAATCTTTCAGCGTTTTCTAGTAAATGTGTATTAATGAATACAGTTCCACCATCATCCACGTATTCTTTCAGCCATTGCCTAACTTTAGACTGAACAAGAGGATCAAGATTTATGAATGGCTCATCTAAGAACATTAGTTTTGCATCAGATATGAAGGCTGAGGCCAACATGACCTTTTGCTTCTGACCTCTGGACAGGTTTCGACAAACTCTTCCCTCCATTAAATCCAGTTCAAAGAAATTTAACCAATAATCTATTTGTTTATCATCAATATTCCTTATATTAACAACTAATTCTAACACTTCTCTAGGTGTCAGGAAACTGGGCGGAGACTCTTGCTCAGGAACAATTGCTATCCTTGATTTTATATCCTTGAAGTGGTTGAAAGTTTCTAGCCCAAATACATCAGCTTTTCCCTCGGAAGGTTTTAGCTGACAGGTGAGAATTTTTAGTAGTGTAGTTTTACCAGCTCCGTTAGGCCCTAAGAGTCCAAAGAACTCACCCTCTTTTACTTCTAGTTCTACATTAGCTAGAGCTTCCACTTCATCATATCTTTTTGAAAGATTTTCACATTTTATTACAGACATCTAAGAAAACATTTTTTTAATAGTTCTAGAGATAATACTCTTATCATTTGAATCCACTTCAGGTTTTTCTTTGTCCTTTCCAAAAATACTCTTTCTTATAAAAAACATGTTATCTTCATAGTTTAGTGTATCTTTTCCTACTAGCCTCATAGGCAAAGGTAGAATCTCCCAGGTTTTATCAATTATACTTTGATATTTTTTGTCATTATTAATATATGAAAGACCTTTACCGGCAATTCCATTCATAGATGAAATAATAATCTTTGTTGCCAAGCCTAATACTACGGAATCAGCTTTATTCTTTGCCATTTCTGATGCTGCAGATGCGGAATTGTTAATTTCCTTACTTATTCCCTTTACGTTTTGATTAATTTTATTTTTTATATCTTCAAGCATATTATGGTATTCTCTTTATGTTAATTAAATCTGTCCTGTTCGACAGCTCTCCAAAGATATGTCCCAAGTAGGGCTAAAGCGTAGGCAAAACATACTTCAGAATATTCGTTGAATTCTTCTAATTCTTCAGTTACAAGTGGTGAAAGAACCTCTATAAGTATAAATATTATTCCAACTACAAAAGCAGGAACAATCGATCTTGGAATTTTCAATACCCAGGTGCTTAAATGTGAAAATTTTGCCGGTATTAATGTTTCACTCCAAGGCCTTCTAAATGCGTGTGGGATTATTGAGGTATAAGTTGAAAATACTATTGCACCAAAGGCAAGAAAAATTTCCATATTTTCTCGATGGTGAAGATTCATCGCATCTCCTTTAGTGGCATCTTTAGAAGAATCTGACAATTCATAACCTATAGCTCTCTGGCCAAATTCTAATTCTTGAAGTGATGCATATAGAGCAACAGAAAAAAAGGCAAGTAATTGTATAGTTACAAATAAACGTTTCAAGTTTGTAACACCCTTGTGCTTTAATTCGTTTAGTATATATCTTCCCATTCCTACTATAGCAATAAAAAGGAAGAAGACAGTTAAATTTTCAATGTATCCATCCTCATATTGCAGTCTGTCAAAAAAATTTGGACTTATTAGGAAAAGAATTATTATAGAGAGTAAGGCGAAAATAGAACTTTTTGCAACAAAACCTCTGTAGATGCCTTCTAGATTTTCAATTTCTAATTCTGAAAAGTGTTTTTCCGCTTTCATATCCTCTCTTTGTCCTTAATTGAACAGCTAATATTATTTGAACTATGACGTTCTTATTTATAAACTTTGTAGACCAATTCTATTATTAATTCATGTTTCCAGAGGTATTTCAAGCGGGGGTCGCATAGCCAGGCCAATTGCGCTGGGTTTAGGTCCCAGTCCTTAGTGGTACGAGGGTTCAAATCCCTCCCCCCGCACCATTCATTTGCCGCAATAAACTTTAACCATTTCCTGCATTATGTTAATCATGTTTGGGGGTATAGAGCTCGGAGGCACAAAGTGCATACTAGCAGTGGCAGAGTCTCCAAGGAATATTATTTCAAAAAAAATTATTAGTACTGGGTACCCTGAAAATACTTTCTCTGAAATTTATTCTTTCTTCAGTGATTATTCGATAACGAGGCTTGGTGTAGGTTCTTTTGGACCAATCATTTTAAACCCCGAATCAGAAAAGTTTGGCACAATCGTATCCGAAAGTAAGGACTTTTGGGAAGGAGTTAATGTATTTCATTCCTTAGAAAAAATTTGCACGACTATTTCCATAGATACTGATGTAAATGCTGCAGCAATTGGTGAATACAAGTATGGATTAGGGGCAAAATGTCAAACACTAGCTTATGTCACCGTAGGGACAGGTATAGGCGTAGGTGTACTTTTAGATGGAAAACCTTTTAGAGGTAATTTTCATCTAGAAGCTGGACACATGAAGATTCCTAATAAGGAAAATTATACTGGAGTATGCAAACTACATGGAGATTGTTGGGAAGGATTGGCAAGTGGCCCATCAATGAAGGCTAGATGGGGAGTTGATCCTGTAGAACTACCTGAGAATCATGAAGCTTGGGCTATTGAAGCGGATTTATTGTCTCTTGGTCTGATAAATATAATAAGTAATCACTCTCCAGATAAGATTATTTTAGGCGGTGGAGTAATGTCTCAAAGGCATTTGCTTCCAATGATAAGGAACAATATAGGTAAATTTTGGAATAACTTCACTCCTTTAGGTAATATTTCAGATTTAATTACTAGCCCCGTTTTGGGAAAAGATTCAGGAATAATTGGCTCATTATCTTTAGTATGTTGATTTATGGTGGTCCCGCCCAGATTTGAACTGGAGTCTATACCACCCCAAGGTACAAGGATGCCAAGCTACCCCACGGGACCCCAAGAACAATTTTGGACGATAATAAAAAAATTAATCGTAAGGTAGTAACTCATCAATCAAATCTAAATGAGATACATAAATTTTTCTACAGCAGTATCGTTTGATTCCCAAATCATCCATTACTTTTGCAGGATCTTCGCCACTTTCTCTTCTTTCAACAAATTCTTCGTAGGTGCCGCCTACAACTTTATTGCAACTGAAACATCTTACTGGTACTAACATATATTGATCACCTGTATGACTTCTGCCTCTTTTTCCTTGCTCCACGCCCGAGCGGATGCTTAGGTTCTTTACGTCTTGTATCGTTTACTAAGAGTGCACGATCATAACTTTGAAATAATTTCTGTAAATCTTCATCACCAAACCACTCTATAATGCCTCTAGCAATTGCAGTTCTAGAAGCTTCAGCTTGCCCCATGACCCCTCCACCTGCAACACTTACATTGATGTCTATACGGTTTTTTTGTTTCCCAGCTAATTCTAAAGGTTCTTGAATTTTAAGCCTTGCCAATTCGGGTTGGTAAAATTCTACTGGTTTATTATTAATTCTGACTCTTCCTTTGCCGGATTTGAAAGTAGCCCTGGCTATAGCCGTTTTTCTTTTCCCGCTTGTATGGATGATTTTTGCCATTTTAGAATTTAGCTCCCAATATTTTGGATATGTCACCAAGTGATACATATTTAGTATTATCATTCATCTGAGCTTTATCTACAGTTTCTACCTTTGCATCTTCAATGGAGGAAGGCTTTCCAATGTCAACTTTTAATCTTTTAAATGCTTCTCTTCCACGAGGTTTCTGATAAGGAATCATTCCTCTTACTGCCCTCTTCAGCATAAGATGAGGCATTCTGGGGTAAAATGGACCTTTTCTTGGGTGGTTCAATTGTCTTTTTTCAACATATTCTCCAACAACGCTATCTCTATTTCCGGAGATCATAGCTTTTTCCGCGTTAATGATATGTATTTCATCACCATTTAACAAACTCTTTGCTGCATGGCTAGCTAATCTTCCCATGATACACCCACTTGCGTCTAATATTTTCATTAACCAATCACCATAACATCTTTACCAGTTGGATTCTTTTTAATAAAATCGTTATAAATCATGCATTTGCCACCAGCGCTTTCAATTTTTTGGACTGCAGATTTTGTGAAGCTATATGCCGAGACAGTAACCTTCTTACTTAAATTTCCGCTACCCAGTATCTTTCCCGGAATTAGCACTTTTCCATTTTTAGCAGCATTATATTCAATTTTACTTATGTTAACTACAGGCCAATTTCTACTAGGTCCTTCTAATTTCTTAGCAATACTTTTCCAGATTGGCGCATCATTCTCTCTTGACGCAGCTCTAAGCTCATTGATAGTCTTGACTAGTTCTGAGTTGCTTTTCTTTGAAATTTGCTTCTTTGACATAGTCTTTCTTAAAGTCAGATTGGCGGCCAGACTGTGCCGTATTTAAAGTATTAGTCGGACTTAATTATTACTTTACCCTTGTTTATCTCCAATTTTCCAGAAGTTAAGAGATGCAGAGCCTTTGGAAAAATGTAATGTTCAAGTGGTAGTATTTTTGAAGCTAATGTGTCTTCATCATCATTTGCATCTACAGTTACGGATTGCTGCATTATTATAGGTCCCGTATCAACACCTTCGTCTACAATGTGGACTGTACATCCACTTTCTTTAGCTCCAGCTCTAATGGCATCTCTGTGCGCATGAGCTCCAGGGAATGAAGGTAAAAGTGAAGGGTGTATGTTAATTATTTTATTTTTGTACTCTTCGATAAAAGCCTTTGATAGTATCCTCATAAATCCAGCTAATACAATGATCTCAATATTGTTCTCTCTCAGAACATCTAATACTTCTTGGTCAAATTCTTCTCGTTTCTTATTATATGACTCAATAATTTTGTAATTAATTTTGTGTTTTTTCGCCCTTTCGATAGCATACGCTTCTTCTTTATTAGCAATAAGTAGAATAATGTTGCAATTTGGAAGCTCGTCTCTGCTTGCAGCATCTATGATTGATTGAAAATTACTACCGTTCCCAGACGCTAAAATTGCAACACGCATCATTTAATAATTACCAACCCTTTCATATTATATTCTGCAATATTTTAATAATATTCCATTTCCTAACTTTTCTGCACTCTCAAGTGACAGTTTAAGTGTGTCCATCTTTGTTGTAAATCCCTCTCCGCCTGCTGCAGTAGGAGTTTTCTCTCCACCTACAATTAAACTCGCAACAAAGATATTTATTTCATCGAACAAGTTCTCATTTATGAATGACCAAAGAACAGTTTCTCCACCTTCCACTAGTATATTTTTGATTCCTTTATCAAATAATTTTTCAATTAATAATTTTATGTTTATTTCCTCTTCTCCGCACTTGATTATTTCAGAATCTCCTATACTCCCTCTATTGAAATCGTTTCCTACGGCTATTATTGTTTTAGCATGATTATTCAGTATATTAGAATCTAATGGCGTTCTTCCGTTAGTATCAAGAATCACTCTTACCGGGTTATTATCTATATCTTCACTATTTTTTATTGTCAAGTTGGGGTTATCTTCCAGAACTGTTCCGATACCTACCAAAATTGCGTCAGATTTCCTCCTAAGGTGATTAACTCTCTCCATATCTTCCTCATTTGAAAGCCTTATTTGCTTTCTGTTGGGTAGTGCAATCTTCCCGTCTGCTGACATTGCACAGTTAATGATTATACGATTCTTCACACGTTACATAAGAGTGTGGATTAAATAAAGTGAGTAAGTACTTATTTTTGAGTATTAATATTCTTCTTTCTCATTTGGAAAATCTTGGCTTTTTACATCGCCGATGTAGCTTTTGACAGCCTCGTTAATTTCCTCATACAAATTTAAGTACCTTCTTAGAAATCTTGGATTAAATTCGTGTGTCATTCCTAGCATGTCGTGTAAAACGAGTACTTGACCATCTACGCCATTTCCAGCTCCAATGCCTATTACTGGAATGTCTAGCTCTTCACTTACCTTTTTAGCTAAGTCTGCCGGAATTTTTTCTAGTACAATTGCAAAACATCCGGTCTTTTGTAGTGTTTTTGCATCCTCAATAAGTTTTTTTGCTTCATCATTTTGCTTAGCTCGAACGGTATACGTTCCAAATTTGTATATTGATTGGGGTGTGAGTCCCAAATGACCCATTACTGGAATTCCTGCTGTTAGAATCCTCTCGACAGACTCTATGATTTCAGTTCCTCCTTCAAGTTTTACAGCATGAGCACCTGATTCTTTCATAATTCTAATTGATGATCTTAGTGCTTTTTTTGAATCGCCTTGGTAAGAACCGAACGGTAGGTCAACAACGACTAAAGATCTTTTGGCACCTTTTACCACAGAACTTGCATGGTATATCATGTGATCTAGAGTTATGGGAAGTGTTGTTTCATGGCCCGCCATTACATTGGAAGCTGAATCTCCGACTAATATAACATCAATTCCTGCATTATCAACAATTTTGGCAAGAGTATAATCGTATGAGGTAAGCATAGAAATCTTCTCCTTATTTTCTTTCATATCCTGTAAAACATTCGTTGTTATTCTCTTGTATTTCTTAGCCATTTCACTCAATTATATTGACGTGGCTAGTTATGCTTTTTTATGGCTTTTTTTTTCGGCATTAGTCCGAACGCTTTTAATAGGGTTGTACAGAAGGGGAGATGTGCTTGGACATGAGTACGTTCCGATAGGTATTTTTGCGCTTATAGCGCTGTCATTTCCTATTTTGACATTCTTTGCTGGGAGATTCTTCCGTCCCAATAATGACAATGCTCTAAAAAATTCAACCTATGAGTGTGGTGAAGTACCTGTGGGAGAAGCTCACATTCAGTTCCATTTTCAGTATTACATGTTTGCTATTTTATTCGTAGTTTTTGATTTGGTAGTAGTATTTTTAATTTTGTGGGTTCAAGTATACATGGTACTCCAGGTGTCTGCAAAAATAATTATGATGCTATTTTTACTTATAACTCTTTTAGGTTTGTGGTATGCATTTAGAAAAGAGGATGTGATATGGATATGAGTGCCAAAGGAATAAGAGGAAATGTGGAACTTAGAAGAGGTCTTGGCTCTAAGACTACAGACCGCGAAAAGATAATGGAGGATGGTCCTGCAGGTGATTGGTTGGCTTTACGTTCAGATCACTTACTAAAATGGATTGATGATGCAGTTTACAATGCATCTGAAGCTACTGGCATGAGGGAAGTTGTAAATCGTGTTACAAGGCCAATATTTAATTTCGCTCAGAGATTTTCTCCACATCCGCTGCATTTTGGTATAATGTGTTGTGCAATTGAAATGGGGCAAGCTTCAGCTCCAGATCATGATATTGATAGATTAGGTCTTGTTTATCGTTCATCGCCTAGGCAGTGCGATGTTCTTATAGTCAATGGGCCAGTTTGTGAAAAATTACGTCCTAAACTAAAAACATTGTATGAGCAAATGCCAGAGCCCAAGTGGGTTATCGCAATGGGTGAATGCGCTATATCTGGTGGACCTTACTGGGATTCATACTCCGTAGTTGCAGGAGCAGATACATTTATGCCAGTTGATGTTTATATCCCAGGCTGTCCTGTGAGGCCTGAAGCATTGATGCATGGTTTTTTAACTTTGCAAAAGAAAATACGTGAGAAAGAACCGGGAATGTTCTTAAGGCGCTAATTCGATGGATTTTAAGGGATTGCAAAATAAATTAAAAGCAATGAAAGGAGTTTCAAAGCTTTCATTGGTTCGCGCAAATGTCATTAAGTTAGATTTAGATAAATCATTGTCTAAAGTTTTTTTTACAAAACTCAAAGAGCAGTTTTATTTTGAACATTGTTCACTCATAACGGCTATTGACAACCAACCGAATTTTGAATTAGTTTATCATTTGTCTTGCCTCAGTGGTGAACTAAAAGTTGGAGATACGAAAATGTCAGCTATGGTTGAAGTTCATATTCATCTAGAGAGAGATTCTCCAGCAATTGATTCAGTTTCAGATCTTTGGTTTGGAGCTAATTGGCACGAACGTGAGGCTTTTGACTTAATGGGTATTTACTTTATCGGCCATCCGGACCTCCGCAGAGTTCTTTTGCCAGAGGGTTTCGCAGGACATCCTCTTAGGAAAGATTATGTGTATGAAATACACGAGGAGGAGTGGTAATGGCTGAAATGTGGATAAGTATGGGTCCGCAGCATCCTATGACTCACGGTCTTTGGACTCTTAAAGTTAAAGTGGACGGAGAGACGATTGTCGATGCAGACCCAGAGCTCGGTTATTTACATCGATCAGTTGAAAAAATGGGTGAACGAAGGAAATACTTCATGAATACCACTTTAACAGACAGGCTGTGTTATGCTAGTTCAACTACTTGGACCCATAGTTATGTTCTTGCTGTGGAAGAATTAATGGAAGTTGAGATTCCTACAAGAGCACAATATATTAGGACAATTATGCTTGAACTACAAAGATTAGCATCTCATCTAATGTGGGCTGGAGCTTACATGCCTGATCTAGGACACATTACGGGTGCACTTTATTTTTGGAGAGATCGTGAATTATTTTTAAACTTACTTGAGCTTCCTAGTGGTAGTCGTCTACTTTACAACTATATTAGAATTGGTGGAGTCAAGAGAGATTTACCCGATGGTTTTGAACAGAAAACAGAAAGAATTTTAAAACTGTTTGAGCAAAGGCTTGATGAATATGCGGATCTTTTTGAAAATTCAAAAATATTCAGAATGAGAACTGAAGATGTCGGTAAATTTACTGGCACTCAAGCTATGAATATGGGAATAACTGGCCCTAATTTAAGAGGCTGCGGTGTTAAGCATGATTTGCGTGTGGAAGACACCTATGAGATTTATGATGAAATTGATTGGGATGTTTGTACAAGGGAGGCAGGTCCAGGATATAGCGACTGTTTCAGCAGGTATATGGTTAGGATTGATGAGATGAAGGAGTCAGTTCGGATTATACGAGACTGTTTTAAGAAAATGCCACAGGGCCCAACTATGTCTTCTCGCGTTCCAGTTAGGGCGTCTGGTGAAGCTTTTAGAAGAACTGAAGACCCAAGGGGAGAAGCATTAATGTATCTTGTTGGGGATGGTTCCGACAGGCCTTACAGGTGGAAAATAAAAAGTCCGATGTTTACAACAATATCAGCTTGTCCTCATTATCTTAAGGGTTACAAGTTAGCAGATATTCCGGCCATCATGGGTAGTATTGATATTTGTATAGGGGAGACAGACAAATGACGCTATTTGGATTGTGCAAGACTATGGCTGAGCTTACAGCAGACATGTTTATTGTTCCCGTACTTCGCTTTCAAAGAAATATTTTCCCTCCGTTCAGTTATCCTGCAGGAGATTTAGCTGATTGGTTTGCTAGTGAGGGTGGAATTGTTACTTTAGCTTGGATTTACGCCGTAAACATTGCTTTTGCAGTTGGCATGACTAATTTAATTCTTGTAATTCATCTTGAGAGAAAAATTGCTGCACGTATACAAGATCGAAGAGGGCCAATGCTTTCTCTAAGATCATTTAGAGAGCTAGGCGAAGATTTGGCGGGCGAGGCGCCCACATGGAGGTTCAAAAGTAACTACAGCGGCATAGGCATAATTCAAAATATGGCTGATGGAATTAAAGCAATTACCAAAGAGTTGATTATCCCAAATAAAGCCGATAAATTCCTCTTTTCAATGGGACCTATAATTTTTATTTCCTCGTCTGTATTTTTGCTAGTTTTATTTCCTCTCTCGGATCGTTTTGCAGCTTCTGCAGCTCCCGCAGGTTTAATGGTTATTATGGCAGCCTTTTCGATTGCTCCCATAGGAGTTTTGACTTCTGGTTGGGCATCCAATAACAAGTATTCAATGATAGGAGGAATGCGTTCAGCAGCACAGCTAATGTCTTACGAAATTCCGCTTCTTCTTAGTATGGCCGGAGTATTTCTTTTAGCAGGATCTTATAACCCTGTAGACATTGTTGAACAACAAAGAGAATCTACTTGGTTATTTGGTTTGCCTATGTGGAATTTTATTCCCCAATTTATTGGTTTTATTGTTTTCATGATATGCATTTTAGCTGAAGTCGAGAGAGTCCCTTTCGATTTACCTGAAGCCGAGGCAGAACTAGTTGAAGGTTGGACAACTGAGTACAGCGGGATAAGATACATGTTATTTTTAGCTGCAGAATACATCAGAGGTTTTGCTGGTGCCGCAGTTGCCACAATATTATTTCTAGGTGGTTGGGCAGGGCCATGGCCTGTACCTCCCGAAATCTGGTTTTTGCTCAAAGTTTATCTAATTATAATTTTCTGGATTTTCATTCGTTGGTCTGTTCCACGAATTCGAACGGACCAAATTTTGGAATTAGGTTGGAAGAAGCTTTTACCCCTCTCTTTAATCAATATATTAATTGTTATATTTATGGTAGAAATTTATCCTTACTTTGATGATATAGTCAATTTGCCGGAGGTTTTCTGATGGCTTCTGATAGGAAAAACCTTGGCTTAATGGATATATTTGTCAACCCAATGAAAGTTACGATAAAGCAGTTTTTCAAATCGACTTTTGGTAAGCCTACAACTGTTATGTATCCTCTAGAAAAAAGAGCCCCTCCTCCAACATATAGAGGAATGAATGCAGTTATTTGGGACTTGTGCATTGGATGTGGCATATGTGGAGAAGTTTGTCCAAACAAATGTCTGAAAATGAAGCCCGTTGATCTTTCGGAAGAAGAGCAAGACAAGGCTTGGTATGGTTCTCATGTAGCTAAAAAGAAAAATAAAGCAGAAAGGCCAGCCATTAACTTTGGTCACTGCATGTTTTGTGGTTTCTGTGAGGACTATTGTCCAACTGGAGCTATGACCATGACTGACTTTTATGAACTAGCTGACACCAATCGTGAAGCTTTGATTTATCCTGCACGTTCAATGAAAGTTGATTTAGAGGAATCTCCTACCTTACCATTAACAAACTTTATGATGGAATCGCCTGCACTTAATTCCGACACATGTATCGGTTGCAGTAAATGTGTCGATAATTGTCCTACAAATTGCATAATTATGGACGAAGGGGCGGTTAGTAAGGAGTTGAAAAGCGGTAAAGTAAGAAATATTGAAAATCCTTACTTTGACTATACGATATGTATAGGATGTTCAACCTGTGTTAAAGTATGTCCAGCTTCTTGTCTGCACATGGAACCAATTTCTAATTCAAGTTCCAGTGGTCTTACTATTCCAGCTCCAAAATCGGAGGCTTAGTCCATGGAAATGATTGTCGTTTTATTCTGGGTGATTGCATCACTAATTTTAGCTTCTGCTTGGGCTGTGGTTAATGGAAATGATATCGTGCATGCTGTCGTCTGGCTTTCAGCGGTTTTTCTTCTTACAGCTTGTCTATTTATTTTAGCTGATGCTGAATTCTTGGCAGTTATTCAAGTATTAGTTTACGTAGGTGCGATTTCAGTTGTGATTATATTTGGAATTATGTTAACTAAGAGAACTTTGAAAGGGGGAGAGAGTGCCTAGTAGGTCAACAATATGGTTTAGAGATGCCTTCGTTATAATTTTTGCCATTTATGTTGTAGTTTCCATAGCCATGGTTCCTTGGTCTAATTTGAAAATCACTGAACCTGCCTCAACATCTTGTCCTTCAGGTTGTTCTCCATCTATTAATTTCCCTGAAGATAATTACCATCACTATGATGATTCTTTAATTTTTGACTGGAACCCTGTAGCAGTTACATATCGCGCAGTGATTGTTGATTCTGAAGGGCAAGTAGTTCTCGAGACAAACTTGACAGAATTTAACTCTACAACTAGTTCAAGATTGAAAGTTGGCAATTATACTTCTTCAGTTTATTATACTGGAATAACCGGTTCGAATTTCTCAGTGCTAATTAAGACAGTTGACCATCAACTAGATTCTTCTTCAAAGATTACACTTCAGTGGGATAATATAGGAGTTACATATACTATTCAAATTCGCGAGTTTGATGATGAAAATAGAGATTTTCCTATAATCCACGAAGCTACAAATCTCACTGAGACTTTATATGAATATTCTAATTTTGTTGAGGGTAAAGAGTATACCTGGTCAGTATTTGCTGTTGACAATCTAGGTTTTAGTTCAGAGTCTTCTTCCCAGAGCGACTTGCGAATAGGTACAACAAAGTTTTTGGCATTTATGCTTTTTAATGATTGGGAAGTTCCCTTTCTTCTTCTTGGTGTAATGATGGTTGTAGCTCTTCAAGCCGGTGTTTTCTTGGCAAGGGAGGAAAAAGATGATTGATCCTATCCACTTTATTCTTTTTTCTTCATTACTGTTGTTAATTGGAGCTTATGGTGTTATTAGAAATAAGAATTCAATTGTAGTTTTGATGTCTGTTGAGATTATGCTTACCGCAGCAAATATCAACTTTGTTGCATTCTCTACTTATTATCATGATTTAACAGGACAGATTGTGGCTTTGTTCATCACTACTATTGCAGCAGCTGAAGTTGCAATTGGTTTGGCTATTCTTCTAAGCCTGTTTAAGCAGCGAGATACAATTGAACTTGACTTACTAAACAGGCTTAGGTGGTAATTTATGGGAAAAGTTGATGGTATTCCAAAGGTATTATTAAACAAAATTGGATTATTTTTAACCTTTGCAATTTTCTTTTTAGCATATCTACTTTTTACTTCATCCGAGTCTCCTGTACATTATTCATGGCTGATTCCTGTATTTCCTTTAATTTCCTTTGCTTTAATTCTTTTATTCGGCCTTCAAGACTCTGAAAAAGGAGGTTCAATAGCTTTGTTTGGAGTTAGTTTTTCCTCAGTATTTTCATTAGCTATTGCTTATGACTTATTCGTTAATGGAACTGCAAGTGGTTCGTATGTAGAATCAACAAGAGTCTGGTTTAGTGGTTCTACATATTCATTTGAATTTGGAACGTATATTGATGCTCTTGCCGGCTTGTTGCTGTTAGTTGTCGGTGTAGTTTCCTATTTGGTCGTACTCTTCTCCATAAGTTACATGGATGATCAAGGAGATCGTAGAGTGCGATATTTTGCTGAAATATCTTTGTTTATCGCAGCAATGTATGGCTTAGTTGTCGCTAACTCTTTCCTTTTAATGTTTATATTTTGGGAGTTGATGGGCGTTTGCTCCTATTTGTTGATTGGTTTTTGGTATGAAAAACCTTCAGCTGCATCTGCAGCAAAAAAAGCGTTTTTAGTTACAAGAGTTGGCGATGTGTTTTTACTTCTGGGCCTTGTAATTCTCTACAACACATTTGGTACTTTGAGGTACTCTGAGCTATTTGCAGATCCACAAATTCTTATGGATAATTTGGACGAAGTTAAATGGGCTACATTGTGTTTATTTGGCGGATCGGTGGGTAAATCGGCACAGTTCCCTCTGCATGTTTGGCTTCCTGATGCTATGGAAGGGCCTACCACAGTCTCAGCATTAATTCACGCAGCTACTATGGTTAAAGCCGGTGTTTTCTTGGTTGCTCGAGCTTTTCCATTGATTGTTCACAGTCCAGATACTGCATTGTACATTGCAGTTACAGGTGGCTTGACTGCCCTAATTGCAGCAAGTATGGCTATGGTTATGAATGACATTAAGAGAGTTCTTGCCTATTCAACTATTTCTCAACTAGGATATATGTTTCTGGGTTTAGGTGCTGGGGCTTGGGCTTTCTGGCATTCAACAGATTCGGGATCGGATCCGGGGAGCTCTTTAGGTTATATGGCAGGTTTATTCCATTTAATGAATCATGCTTTTTTCAAAGCTTTACTGTTCTTAGGTTCTGGAGCAGTGATTCATGCAGTACACACTCAAGACATGAGAGAGATGGGTGGATTACGAAAAGAAATGCCCGTTACTTCTTTAGCAATGGGTCTTGGAGTTCTATCTATTGCAGGAGTTCCTTTTTTCTCAGGATTCTGGTCTAAAGATGAACTTCTTGTTGCTGTATATTACAATGCTGAGTATGAAGGTATTTTCGGTGGTTTGTGGTTTATGGCTTTAATCACTGCAGGAATGACTGCCTTTTACATGACTAGAATGTGGATGATGACATTTAGTGGTCCATCAAGCAGAATGGTATCTAGTATTGTCTCATCTAAGGACCATTCAGTTACTGGAAATTGGGTTTTGGAAGAAAAGAAAGTTCATTCTCACGCTCATGAAGCTCCTCTCGTTATGACCTTACCCCTCATGGTTCTTTCTTTACTTGCAGTTACATCTGGATTAACTTTAGTTTTCGGCGGTGGTTTTAGCTCACACATATATTACGGTGAGCCTCATGATTCACATGGTATGATTCAGTGGGAAATAATTGATCATATATTATCTTCATCTCTAACTTATTTATCCGTAGCCGTTGGACTAACTGGAATTTTTTTAGGTGTTATCTTCTACAAGCGAGGTCCTGATGGTAAAGCTGCTTTTTCCACTGACTTTGTTAAAGATACATGGATATTGAATGTTTCTCACACATTCTTGTCGAATAGACTTTACATGTCCGATTTGTTCAATTGGTTTGGTATGAGAACATGGGATACTTTTGCACAAATGTCAGATTGGTTTGATAGGAATGTAATTGATGGTATTGTTAATGGGATTGCTTCTCTCTCAATGCAATTTAGCAACAATGCAAGAAATATCACTACCGGTTTTACAGGACATTATGCATCTTTAACAATTGGAGGCTTAGGTGCTATTGTTCTAATTACTCGAGTCGTAATGCCTTTTATGGGGTGGTCGGTTTGAATAGTTTAAGATTACCTTTTGCTTTTGTATTTATATTGTTACTATCTGGTGCTTCATCAGCTGAAGATCATACTGTTTTAGTTGGAACAGAAGATAATCCGTACATATTTAGTGAAGCTAACCTTGTTATTGCTCCCGGTGATAATGTAACTTTTGTTTGGACTCCAGGTCAACCTCATAATGTTGCTCAAGTTGAATCGTTAAGTTCTAATGTTTATGTTTCAGGTGGCGATATTATTTTTTTCTATTCCGGTGAACCTGTGGATGGTGTTGAATGGGTTTTGAATTCCACATATACTCAGGAAGAAGGAACCTTGTATTACATTTGTGAACCACATGCAGGATTGCAAATGCGAGGACAAATTGTCATTGAGAGTAGACCCGACATGACCATGGAACTCGGTAATTTTCCTTGGCTATCTTATCTATTGATTTTCCCATTGATCGGTTCTCTTTGGTGTTTTGCTTTCAGAAATAATCCTGAAGCTCACAAGTATATTGCATTGAGTACTACGCTTTTTACTTTAGTAATTTCGGTTGTTGTATTCGTCAAGGCAGGGAGTGGTAACGGTTTTAGGTTAATGGAGGAGTATGAATGGGCACCTAATCTTGGTGTATCTCTACTTTTAGGAGTGGATGGGTTGAGTAGCCCTCTAGTACTGTTGACAGGAATTATTTGTCCTTTAACTGTCTTATTCTCTTGGCACGAGAAAGAGAAACCGGCCTTATTCTTTGCCTTGCTTCTTGTAATGCAAACTGCACTTTATGGCGTATTCATTACGCTAGATTACTTTGTATTTTATATATTCTGGGAAGTAGTTTTGATTCCTATGTTCTTCCTTATTGCTATTTGGGGAGGTGATAACAGAAAATATGCTTCAATTAAGTTTTTCATTTATACTTTTACAGCATCAGTTATAATGTTAGTTGGCTTTATGGCACTTTATTTTGAAGCTGGTGTAAATTCGTTTTCTATGATTGATATTGCTAATAATAGCTCAGGATTCTCTAGGGAATTTCAGATATGGGTTTTCGCAGCCCTCTTTATTGGTTTTGCAGTTAAGATTCCCTCAGTTCCTTGGCATACTTGGCTTCCCGACGCACATGTTCAAGCCCCTACAGCGGGTTCAATTCTTCTTGCAGGGGTAATGTTGAAGATGGGTCTGTATGGGCTAATGAGGGCCGCTCTTCCTCCATTACCTATAGGTGCTGAAGTTTTTGTCCCCTTGATGGTTGCGTTAGCCATAATTTCAATTTTGTATGGTGCAGTTCTAAGTTTAGGTCAAACCGATTTGAAGAAATTAGTTGCTTATTCTAGTGTTTCACATATGGGTGTTGCTCTATTGGGCGTCGCAACTATGACAGAATTAGGGTTTGCTGGCGCAGTTTTCATGATGTTTGCTCATGGCATTCTGAGTCCTGCAATGTTCATGGTTGCGGGCGTATTATTACATCAACTTGGCACTAGAGAGATTCCTAAATTAGGAGGTATTGCACGAAGCCAACCAACCACTACAGGATTATTTGTGGTTATTTTTATGGGTAGTTTGGGCGTTCCTGGAATGGCTGTGTTTGTTTCTGAACTCGCAGTATTCATAGCTTTTTTCGAGTCTCACGGTTACTTATTGCTGTTACCAATATTCGGTATGGTTATTACCGCAGGTTATCATTTATGGGCTCTACAAAGAGCCATTTTTGGTGCTGAAAACGAAAAAGTGGACATCAAGAAGGTTCATGAGGCACCCTGGTATGAAATGTATCCAATGTTTGTTCTAATTGTTATTGCTGCATTCTTCGGAATTTTCCCACATTATTTAATGGATCCTATTTCTGTAGCCTCTTATGACATATTAGACTTCATGGGGGCTGTATGATGGATTCAACTGTTTTATTCCTGCCTGAATTAATTTTAATTGCTAGTATTTTAGCAATCCCTGCAATTTATATTGCAACTGGGAGCACAAAGTCTTACTCTATTTGCTCTAATATCTCCCTATTTGTAAGTCTATTACTAGTGATTCTATTTTGGTACTACCCTGACGACGTTTCTTTTGATAAATCCTCATCATCTTACACAATCTACGATCATTTTGTTATTAATGATTTCTCGCAGCTTTTCAAAGTTATATTTTTGATTTCAGCTTTAGCAGTTTCATTTATTAGCTCTTCATATTTTAAAGAAGATGAACCTCACCAAGCAGAATACTATGTTCTTTTACTTTCTAGTACACTAGGTATGCTGATTACAGCTTCAGCTAATGATTTCCTTACTATTTTTGTAGGGATTGAATTGTCAGCTTTTAGTAGCTATGGTTTGGTCGCCTTCAGAAAGACAAGCGATAAGTCAACCGAGGCTGGGGCAAAATATTTACTCATTGGAGCCTTTTCATCTGCTCTAACTTTGTATGGAATATCTCTTCTGTACGCACTGACTGGTTCTGTTACTTTTGAAGGCGTTAATGCTTTCCTTACAGGTTTAGAAAACGGTGTAATCGATGGAGATTTTAACGAATTAGTATTCATATCAAGTTTGTTTATTATCGCAGGTTTGGGTTTTAAAATTGCAGTTGTTCCTTTCCATGCTTGGGCTCCAGATGTTTACGAGGGTGCACCTACACCTGTTACTGCATTATTGGCTGCAGCTAGTAAGGCGATGGGATTTGTCGCGCTTCTCAAAGTTTTCATATTTACACTTGAACCTTTCGCAGATGAATGGAAATTGGTATTCGGAATTATAGCTCTTATATCTATGACTATAGGTAATTTAGCTGCTTTGTCTCAAAAAGATATTGGTAGAATGCTTGCGTATTCTTCTATCGCTCAAGCAGGTTACATACTGATTGCATTCCCAGCTCTAACTCAAGATGCAGTTTCAGGCGCTATAGCTCATACTATGGTTCACGCTTTTATGAAAGGTGGAGCTTTCATCGTAGTTGCTGGTGTTGGTTCTGCAGGCTTAGGATACAACTTGAGTTCGTTTAAGGGCCTTGCAAAGAGATCACAACTTCTTGCGTTGGCTATGACCGTTTGTTTACTTTCATTAGTTGGTCTTCCACCGCTCGCAGGCTTCATTAGTAAGTTCTTGTTATTCTATGGCGTTCTACAAGCAGGTGTTGCCGGTGAAACTTGGATAATAGCTTTAGTTGTAGCTGGTGTCTTGAATTCGGCACTTTCCTTGTATTATTATCTAAAGGTCATTCGTTTCATGTATCTTTATGATCCTGAGGACTCAGGCGATGTTGAATTTCCGACTTCAATAAGATATACTTCATTACTTGTTATCCTGTTCCTTGTACTGATTCTCCCACTATTCTATCAAGACCTTTATTCTCTTTGTGAAGATGCATCTAGAGAACTGTTTGCATGATTGACGAGAGTAGTGAACAGTACAAGGTTTTTGATAATCTTTGGCAAGGTAAAACTCCAAAAGGTTTTAACATTAACAAAAAAAATTCTTTTCGTTCACGAATGAAAAATTCGTGCCATCAAGAAGGTTTAGAATTCTCTAAAATTAATTCATATTTAGTTCATTCAGGATTATCTAAGCAATTGGATCAAGACACTATAATCAAAAATGATATTAGAGTCACCAGCCCTCCTCGAAGGCATTTACGTAAGTTCTAAATTTTGTCTTTGCTAATTAACTGGTTAGAAAAAGACAAGGGTACCTCTTCAAGTAAAGTCTTGTAATTTGACTCAGGAACTTCGGAAAGAGATTTCCTGGCTACTTGCATCCATGGCGTTACTAGCTCCTCATAAACTTGTTGAGCATCTGTTAAATCTACCTCTTTTATTATTTTTTCGGGATTCCCTCCGTTAAGGAATTCGTTGACTGCATCTTGATACTTGTTATACTTAGCCAATCTAGTAATTGGAAGAGTAGGAATTCCAATTGCTAAGTCTCCAACTGGAGTTCTTGTAGCTATAGAGTTGTATAAATCTAAATAATCATCCGTAATTTGATAAATTATTCCTACAGTTTCGCCATATTTGTACAATGGGATGTCTAAATGAGTTTCGGATGACACTAAGGCACCTAGTTCAGCAGCAGTCCCATAAAGCGCACCAGTTTTCTTCTTTATTCTGTGAAGGTATACAGATTCGCTGTAATTCTGCTTATCTGTAAAGTCAGCAATAGCACCTTCAGACAAATTCCTTATGCATTTTGCAAGAGATTTTCCGGTTGCCATGGAAACAGCTCCATGCAATGATCCTGTAGCTACCATTAGATCAGCAATTAATATAGCTGAACGTGGTCCAAGCTCTTCCCAAAGTGCAGGTGCAGCCCTCCTAAAAGAATCTCCGTCTATCCAGTCATCGTGTATTAACGCGCCTCCGTGTACTAACTCTAAAGCCATACCGCACTCAAACGCTAAATGGGCGTCACCGTCAAGTGCATCAGAAACTAGCCTGCATAAAACCGGCCGTAGCATCTTTCCCCCTAAAACTCCCTTTTCAATCAGGGGTGCCATTTCTTTAGATTCTTTAGCAATTTCTATCTTAAGAAAATCTTCGAATTCAGACTTTACTACTTCGTAATAGCTGTTTAGTTCATCATTGAATATTAGTTTTGTTTTCAGACCCATTAAATCACCAGTATTGTATCCCTAATATCATTAAAATTCCGCAAAAAGAATGTATGCCTATGGTTCCCCAATTGGATAAAGCCAATTCCCTGCGGTCGTAGTTATTCATTACATAATATGAAAGGTATAATGCGAAAGGAGCAGCTACAAGGCCTAGTAATGCACCTTCTTTAACAATTTCATAGAGGTACAATACATACAAAGATCCAAATGCAGAAATCATAAGAATTAGATATCCCCAGCTGGCTCTTTCCAAACCTAACACAACTACCAGATGATTTTTACCTGCTAGTTGGTCCGATGCCCTATCTGGAAACTGATTAATCCAAAGTATTGCAGTAGTTAACAAGCCTAGAGGTATACCAAAAAGAAATGCATCCCAATTATGTACGCCAGTCATGGCAAATACAGTTCCCATTGTCATTAATGGTCCATAGTTCAAACCTATTAGCAATTCACCTAGTCCTTTTCTAGCAACCAATCTCAATGGTGTTCCGGTGTAAAAGTAAGCTGAGAATGCACCAGCCAGTCCATAATAGAGTAAGCCCAATCTTTCATCTCCTAGTGAAAGCATTATCGCAAGACCTAGAGCACCTGAAAGCATTAAAAAAATGGTAGCTAGTTGGAACAACTTCTTTTCGGTTATCAATCCAAGTTCAATGGCTCTACTGCCTCCAGAAAGTTGCAAAAAGTAATCGTTATTTAATTGATCGGTTCCACTTGTCCAATCAAAATAATCGTTGTAAGTATTTGCAGCAAGGTGTAAAAATGAACCACCTAAGAAAACTAGAGTGAACAAAATCCAATCCATTTCGAATAAATTTGCATTTAGACCCCATATTGCTACTGCGATAATTGGAATCCAAGTAGCAGATAAGAATGGTAACCTTGTTATTGCTACAATAGAAATAAACTTTGTTAGCAATGAGGTATCTGGCATGGTATCTTCAGGAGAGACATCTTTGAGCTCTCGAGTTCTTCCGCAATAGCCTACGTGTTTACCTTTAATTATTGTAGCTGTAATTTTGAATGAAGCTGCAAATTGTTCGCCGCTTTTTCTGACAAAAGTAGTTTCAGTAGAATAACCTCCTTCGTTTTCTTTAGCCTTGTCTAACCAATTAGCTACATGGCCAAGTACAACCATTCCAGGTGAGAAAAGGGAGACTCTTTTTTTGCCGATAACCTCATCAGCAGAGTAACCAAAAAGCTTCTCAGCATTTGGATTGAAGGTTTCAATTCTTCCCTCTAAGTCACAAGTTATTACACTTACTATTTCTCTTGTTTCTGACATATCATTACCGTTACTTTATCTTGATGTACTTCTATATAAAAGAGATACTATAGTGCCAACTATTTTTTACCTATGGGCACTAGGTAATTATTCTCACCTTCTTCTAAGGATTTGATTGCTGCATCTGCTCCGGTAATTGTAGTTATGAAAGGGATACCTAATTCAACAGCAAGTCTTCGCATTTGCGCACCGTCAGTTGCAGCTCTTTTTCCTGTAGGTAGATTAATAATTAGACTAACATTTCCTTCCCTCATATTTGAAAGAATATCCGGACTCTTATTGTCTGAAATTCTCCATATCACTTTTGAATCTATGTTTGAAGAACGGAGATGGGAGGCAGTCCCCTTCGTAGCTATAAGTTTGAATCCTAATTTTTTCAGCCTTTTTG
>JBJLCC010000038.1:0-64631 GCA_045567855.1 Candidatus Poseidoniales archaeon
TTATTGACATTATTTTAGAAGAATCTGCCAAAATTTCAGATAGTTCAGCCATTTTAGCCTTCAACTCTTCTAACTCTTTTTCCCGTTCTTCTGCATCTTGGCGCGATAATTGGTAAAGCCTCATATCTGCTATTGATTTGGCTTGAATTTTACTTAATTTGAAATTAGCTTGAAGACCTTCGATAACCGCATCTCTTCCTGCAGCTTCTCTGATAAATGCTATTACTTTATCCATTTGAGAAATTGCTAGCAATAATCCCTCAACAATATGAGCCCTCTCTTGAGCTTTTTTCAATCTGAACTCTGTTCGGCGAGTTATTATCTCCTTTCTGTGATCAAGGTATACGTTCAATAAATCTATTAAATTCATTCGTCGAGGTTGGCCTTTGACTAATGCTACATTGTTTATTGAAAAACTATTCTCAAGAGCTGAATGCTTATACAATTGATTTTCAACTATCATTGGAGAAGCGTCTCGCTTTAATTCGAATACTACCCTCATACCTTTCTGATCTGATTCATCTCGTATATCTCTTATACCTTCTACTTTCTTATCACGAACCAATTTTGAAACTTCTTCTAATAATCTATTTTTCTGAACCATAAAAGGAATTTCTGTTACAACCAAAAATTCATCCTTTGGAGTTGACTCGTGCTCCATTTTAGCTCTAATTTTTATAGAACCTTGACCTTTGGAAAATGCATCGAAGATTCCTTTGCGCCCCATTATAGTTCCTCCTGTTGGGAAATCAGGACCAGGCATGACGCTCATTATCTCGGAAAGATCCGTTGATGGATTGTCTATTAGCATAACAAGACAGCTTATCACTTCTGACAAGTTATGAGGTGCCATATTCGTAGCCATTCCAACTGCAATACCAGATGAGCCGTTAACCAATAAACCTGGAAGAAGACCTGGAAGAACTGAAGGTTCCTGTAAAGAACCATCGTAATTATCTGTGTAATCTACAGTTTCTTCGTCAATGCCTGATAAAACTGTATCTGAAATTGTAGCCAACCTCGATTCTGTGTATCGCATAGCTGCAGCCTTATCTCCATCTATCGAACCAAAATTACCTTGGCCATCTACCAAAGGGTAGCGTAAAGAAAAACTTTGAGCCATGCGAACTAAAGTATCGTATATCGCTTGATCACCATGTGGATGGTATTTACCCATTGTATCTCCAACAATGCGGGCCGATTTTTTGTACGGTGAACGAGGACCTGAACCCATCTCTTTCATTGCATAAAGAACTCTACGGTGAACTGGTTTTAATCCATCTCTAGCATCTGGAAGTGCTCTGCCTACAATAACTGACATAGCATAATCAAGATAGGATTTACGCATCTCTTTCTCTAAACTAATTGGTAGTATTGTGTCTATATTTTCTTCCTTCAATTTTTTCACCAGATTATTACTAAAGCTTATGAATGTACCCCCTTAAAAGGGAGTCCCCTAGCCATATAGTGACACCTCCAGTAAACTTAGTTCTCATTAATCCCAAAAAAAATAGTGACATCGATGAAGGCAATCGACGATTAATATCCAGAGTTGCCCCTGTTTGCTTAGCTTATAATTTGCACTTGTGTCTAGTTGATTTTGGAATCAAAGAAACTCCTCTTGACTTCGCCAGAAGAATTGCCCCGTCCACTTCAATTGGTAAGGGTGGTGAAAATTTAATTAAATTGTGTGAAAAAGGAAAAGTAAATATCTCAAATTTACAATTGCTGCAAAATATCGGACAGAAAGTAATATGCACAAGCCAGCCTGAGAATTCTAAAGAGAAGACGTTAGACAACATCATAAGAATATCCCGTGAAAAAGCTATTTCTTTCATTTTTGGAATCAATCAAAGAACAAATAAAGTATTGAAAAAAATTAAAAATGAATCTTATGCTCATTTAGATATTACTAAAAAAAGAATTCAATTAAGTTTGGATTCAGAAATTGGAGCTGTATTTCACTCTTTTTTTACATCTAGAAAAGCTTGAGAGCTTCTTCCATTCGACCTAATTCAACACCTGTACTCTGACGACCACATACTGCACCATTAGAATTAGCAACTATGCCAGCTCCAACTAATGGAAGACCAAAATTAACGGTTCCTTCCATCAATTCAATCTGAAAAACTTCTTCCATTTTTTCTTTCTCTGACGAAGAAATGTCTGGATGGTATAATCCTCCCTTGTTAGTAATACACCCAATCATACCTAAAGTGTCCATGTCATTAATAGATTGTGAAACCAAATTTACTTTTAGTATATCTTCAGCTTTATCTTTAGCTCTTTTGCCAAGTCTCTCATTTGAAAAACCTCCTGAATCATTAACTAAAAAATTATTCCCAATCGCATTTGATCTATCTGGAAGAACTCCAAAATCAATTTTATAAGATTTGGAAATTTTATCAAATTTTTCCAATTCCAAATCTGTTACAATATTAGAAACTAGAATACCATTGTTATTCATTGCAATTAAAGTTCCCAAAACTCTACTGCCGCCCAGAGTTATGATTTCTAGTTCAGTACCGAGAGCCTCTGAAAGCTCTTCCATGTCATCTTTAGGTATTCCAGGAGGTACTAATGTCAGATTGTCATTTGTAGCACAAAAAACACCTGCATAGGGACTGTTGAAGAGATCCTTTTGAACTAAAGCCATTACTTATTCTGCTAAGTGGACTATAACACTACCATCTTCGAATTTTAAAGCCCTTACACGCACTTTAGAAGGAGGCTTTTCAATTCCTCTTGACCATATATACTGATTTACTGGAGGATCTATGAACAATTGTTTTTCTTCACCACTTCCAGTTCGAGCTTCTTTTGAAGTCTTAAGAACTTCGCCTTCTCTCTCAGGCTTCATGTGCCTTACAATAAAATCTTCTACAATTCGCATGGCTACTGGTGCCCTACGTGTTCTTGTTACCTTGTGTAACTTACGTAGCGGAATAGTGTACAACCTCTCTTGAATTAGTTCATCGTCAGCCATCTAAATCACCTGTGTAACTTTCCCCTTCTCCAAAAATGACGTTTTGGATGATTGGTGAAACGTCTGTTTGTCCTTTGGATTACCCAAGCTGGAACTCTTCTATTACGTTTAACTAATTTATTCAATCTTAGCTTCTTACCAAAAACTTTTCTACTGGACATTTGATTAATATTTACTTAACGAAGTAATCTCCTTTTGTAATACTTTTTTAACCTTAAAAGCGGTGTTATCTAGCATTGAATGGCCTTTAGGGGTTAAACTTCTACCACCTTTCTTTGCTTTTTCAAGAAAGCCTGCAACCTCAAGTTGCTGCATAATTAATCTAAGTACTTTGCGACTACCATTTTCACTTCGGTTAGGTTTGCCGCCGCGATCTCTTGCTCCTGAATAATGCCTTGACAAACGCTCAGTACCAATTGGACCATTGACACCTACTTTTCTCATAACTGAAGCTGCACGGAAATACCACCAGTCAGCCTGTGAGGGAGATTTCTCTTTATGAACTGCTGTTTTTGCAAATTCTGACCACTCTGGAGGTTCTATAGCGTCCTCGCTCTTGAGCGACTTTGCGAGGGCATTTACCAAGTGTTCGCCTGGAACGTCGTAGTGTGTTGTCATGAGCGTAAACCTTTTACGGGAATGAGGCGCCACACGGAGTGTATTATAAACTTAAGCCTAATTAATGCAAATAATGAAAGAGATTAGTGAATTTATAGAAAAACACAATACTTTAACTTTGGCCACGGAAAAAAATCATGAAGTTTTTGCAGCTGCTCTATTCTATGTCTCAATAGATGACGGTACCTCACTTCTATTTGTAAGTAACCCAAAATCAGACCACATCGCCAACTTAGAACATAATCAAAAATGCGCTGCGACTATTCAAGAAAATAATCTAGACTGGGAAAATATAAAAGGAGTTCAAATTAAAGGTGAAATTGAACCGGCTGATGACAGGGATTGGGAAAGCTATCTAGGGGAATTTGATTACATAGCTAAAAGCAAAACTCTGACTAAGGCTATGAAAAGAGTAAAATTATATAAATTGAAAATTAATTGGGCTAGATTCATTGATAATGCGAAAGGCTTTGGGAATAAACTGGAAAAAAACTATACTTAATCTGCAAATAAATTGTTGTTGTGGAAATACCAAACTTGGTAAACAAATAAGAAGATTAAAACGGCTATTATAACAAAACCTACAGTCTTACCTAATAGAGGAAATAAAAATAAAACAAAAAGTCCGACTACTAAAGTCCATAAAAGCAAATACATCAAATAGGCATGAGGTGCAAGCTCAGGATCCCTCGCGGCCTCAAATGACAGTAGACCTAACCAATTCATTAATCAATCATCAGAAGTATACTAATTATGCTTTGGGGAGCGAATAGATTCTACAAACCCTTCTGAGATTAATCCTCTTCCTGTTAGTAAATTGTAATTAACAATCAAAAGAACTAAAATTCCGCTAACCAGAACAATCATATGTGCAATTCTGGAAACTCCCTTAATACCTCCAATTAACGAAGTATCTGCTGTTGCTAGAAAGAAATTACTTGCGCCGTAAGCTATAGTAAAAGAAATTGAATAGAAAATTACATTGTGTCTACTCATTAAACCCGTTGCTTTGCCTATGTAATGATTTGTGGGGCTTAAATGTGCCCTACGAGCTTCGCCCCTGAGAACATTAACTGATAATGAATAAATTACCAACATTATCGTTACAATCATAAAAACTAAATCATAAAGAAAACTTGGGTCATTGTACATGGAATAAAGAAAAACGCCTGCATGATAAGATAAAAAACCCCAATAACCTAATGCAAAATATCCTGAAAAAGCCGCGACTTTAGAATCATACAGAAATTCCCTATGCATAGTTCTCAAAAGATAAAATGTTATACTTCCCATAGCCATCATCAAAAGAACCCAAAATATCATGAATAAATAGTCAAAATTATCTTTAAAGCCAGAAATTTGAGTAGAAACAAAATAAAAACAAAGAGTGCCAACTAACATCCAAATAAAAGGCGATAATAAATTAAGTAAAATACCTATTTTTGAAGTTTCATTTTCTGGTGATTTAGACATTTGCCTCAGTGCAATTTCCTTGAAAGGAACGCGCATCCACCAAGCCTGAGCAAATTGCCACAAAACAAAGATTAAAATGTATCCCCAAGTTAGAAGTCTCTTCATATTTTCGCCGTAAGTTTCATTATTCAAGGTAGCCCAAATGAAACTAGAAAAAATCAAAGAAAGGGATAATGGAAGAATTAAACTTGTGAATGATTGACTACGAGATAAATTCTTGATTTCTTCAAATCTATTAAGAGCTGCTGTAACAAAATATCCTAAGGAACCGCCGTAGCCAAATATCAAGATTAAAGAAGAAGCTAAATCTGACTTAGTATAGCTAATAATCCCAAAAAAAGTTAAAAGTACGAAAAGCACTAAAACATGATACAATGTTTTTTTAGAAAATATAATAGAAATTATCTCACGTTGGGAAACAAAACTAGTTTTTTCCTGAACTTTTGATAAAGTGTCTGTCTCTTCTGTAGCAACATCTTCTCTTAATTGTTTTGATATATTTGAATCATTTTCTATTTCAGAGTTTTCAACTTCTCCTTCAATTTCGTCAAACTGTATTCCAGGTTCATCTGCAGTTGAGTTTTCTTCCTTTACGTTTGACACTAAGAATTTCTCCTGTAAAACCTATTCTGTGATTTTTCAGTAATAAATTTACACGTTACCCTTGAAATTTCAAAAGCCAAGGCATTACTTACTGATTTTCCTCCGTGTAAAGTTATACCAATAACTCTTGCTAAATTATCTTCCAACTTAACTTTCATTCCTTTGTTGAATTCTACATTAATTTCAAAATCTTCCTTGTAAGAATGAGTTTCCTCACCGTCATGTACGGCGAAACGAATTTTTGAATGTGTTGCCTTTTTAGCCCAAACAATTGGATTTTCTTGTGAATAAACCTGATTCAAACGTTTGTGAGGCAATTCTATTCCTGTTATCAAAATCAAACCGTCTGGATGAGGTCGGGTCTGACCTACCTCAATGAGTACACCTTTATCTACGGTTAACGTATCATTTACTGTTTCATTGTCTATAGATATCCTCAACTTTAATGAAAGAGGAAGCTCTTCGTTGACTTCTTTTGAACTAGTCGTTTGACATTCTAAACACTTTACAACTCCTTGGAAGCTAAAACCCTTTTTTGCTGAAGTTCTACTCTTAAGAACTTCATGACTATTTTCTTCGTTACAAACCTCACAAAAAAGCCAGAGTTCTTCCATTAATGTTTAAAGTGCCTCATGCCTGTAAACAACATTGCAATGCCATGCTCATCTGCAGCGTCAATTACTTCCTGATCTCTAACTGATCCGCCGGGTTGTATAACAGCAGTTATCCCCACTTTAGCGGCCTCATCTATTCCATCTCTAAATGGGAAAAAAGCATCAGAAGCCATAACCGTACCTTTTGAGTCTGGGATAGATTTGAAAGTAGCTATTTTTACTGAGTCAATTCTAGACATTTGCCCGGCACCTATACCTACCGTTCTTTTCCTATCTGAGAATAAAATGGCATTACTTTTAACGTGCTTAACAACTTTCCATCCGAATTCTAACCCTTCCAATTCTTCGTCTGTGGGCTTTCTTTTTGATACGACTTTACAATCTGAAATTGATATGCAAACTTCATCTGATTCTTGCAATAACCATCCCCCATCTAGAGAACGTAATGAAGGGCTTCTATGATAAAACTCCAAATTCCCAGTTTTCATTATTCTCAAATTCTCTTTTGAAGAAAAAATTTCCAAGGCCTCTTTTGAATAAGAGGGGGCAATTATACCTTCTTTGAATGAGGAAATTATTTCTTTCGCCAAGGAAGCATCAACCTCTCTATTGAATGAGATTATTCCGCCGAAAGCACTTTGAGGATCTGTACTCATTGCACCATCAAACGCGTCTAATAAATTTGTTGAACTAGCTACACCGCAAGGATTATTGTGCTTAACAATAACTGCAGTAGGCTCATCAAACTCCATTACGATAGCTAGAGCTGCATCAAAATCTAAAAGATTATTATAGCTTAGTTGCTTTCCTTGCATCTGAGCTGAATTAGCTATAGATGGAGCTGAATGTAACAAATCTGAATAAAAAACAGAAGACTGATGAGGATTTTCTCCGTATCTTAATGGAGGACTGCCGATTCCCGTTAGATGTAACGAGGAGGGAAGATCTTCTTCACCGAACCTTTGCCCGAGAACTGATTGTATAATTGAGTCATATTCAGCAGTATGTCTAAATGATTTCAAAGCCAATTGTTGTCTTTGCTGAAGAGTTAAACCGCCTTTTGATACTTCATCTAAAATCCAATTGTAATCTCCAGGATCTGTTACCACGGAAACACGTGAATGATTTTTGGAAGCTGCTCTGAGCAAACTGGGACCTCCTATATCTATCTCCTCAATTAAGGAAGATAAGTTAACGCCTTTGTCAGCTGCAGACTTAAACGGATAGAGATTACAAATCACCATATCTATTGTACCTATGCCATGCTCCTGCATCTGTTCTTTATCAGAATCTCTTCCTAAAATCCCTCCAAAAATTATAGGATGGAGTGTTTTTACCCGGCCATCCATCATTTCTGGAAAATTAGTAACTTCTTCAACTGGACGAACTGAAATTCCTGAACCTGAAATTACTTTTGAAGTTCCGCCAGTTGAAATGATCTCAACACCATTTTCAGATAAGCCTTTAGATAATTCTTCAATCCCAGACTTATCGCTGACACTAATCAATACTCTTGATATCGGGCGGCGAGATAAATTATCTTTTTCCTCCACGCTAAGATTTAGGTACTATCTGGAAGCTGTTTCAGGTGCTCTCCGGATAACTCTTTTGAAAGATAAACTGTAGTTCCAGCTTTCATTATTTCGTTGCCACCAGCTTCAGCGGATTTAACATCTACAAGCAATACTATTGGCTTTCCAATTATGTGCCTGCCTGCTTCTAAAGCATTCAGTCTTGTACTTGATAGGTGAACCATATTTCTATCGCCAGGATACAATCCATGTTCTAAATATTCTTCTGCATCTTCTTTCGAGCATGCAAAATATAAATGCTCAGGATTGTTATCTGTAGGAAGATCTAATTCAAGGTCAAGAGTATGTGCATATGTTGCCCTTAATCTACCGTTCATTAATTGATACCTGCCCTTCGGGTCTGTTTCAACTACTGCTTGCAAATGTCTGGTTTCCAAATAGTGAAAATGTCGTCGCTGAGATTTAACTGCTTCAATGAATTCCGAAGCTTCAACCCAACCTTGCTTATCCATCTCAAGATCAAATCGGTCCGGGAAGTGACGCAATACTCCTGCCATCATCCTTCCAAACTGGTCCAAATGTCTTGGGGAAAGCACCAAAACGCCTTCTTCTCCACTGAGAGGGCACTTTTCACCTCTGAAAAAACCATGCCCATGCTTTACTTCTTCTTTTAATGGAACTGTTGGTTTTCTACGCATATTTTGGCAGTAGAAAGGTGTGTTATAATATTAGGGCTGTGATTATTCCTTTCTAAACGTCGTCTGAATACTGTCATCACTGTTGAGGAAGTTAGAACCTGCTAATTCATCTGTTGTAGGTACATCTATTTCTAATCTACCTGCTGCAAAAATGTCTTGCATTTGTTGCTCTTTACCTCGACTACTCCAAAGTGCTGCTTCATCTCTGCTACCTAATGTAACAAATATGAAAACTTCTCCAGGCCTATTTCTTCCCGTCCTTCCCCTTCTTTGAATAAGTCTAATAGCTGAAGATACGGGCTCATAGAAAATAACGGCATCAGTTGAAGGAATATCAAGCCCTTCTTCCCCAACTGAAGTTGCAACCAAAATATTGTATTCTCCACTTCTAAACTGATCAAGAATTTCTTTCTGTTGTTTTTGAGTCATGCCTTTGTCACCATCTCTTGATCCTTGACCAACAAAACGAACAGGCTTCGCTCCGTTAAGATTACTTAACTTTTCAACAATTAATGAAGCTGTGTGCCTTATCTCTGAAAAAATAATGAATTTAGATGTCCCTACTTCTAATTGTAATTCTATTAATTCAACTAACCTTGATAATTTTGGATGATTCGCTTTGTTTGCCTTTGCTATGTTATGAGCGATTTTCCAATCACTATTAGTTGATAACCATTTATTGGCTCTATTACTCTTCTTCGCTTTTGCTTCATCAATTATCCTACTACTATAATCTAAAAACTGAATTATCCCTTGAGTTTCAACTGTCAAAATGGCATGAGCAGTTTTCATTGCCATAGCTTGAGTCGTCATCAAGTTGAAAATATTTGGAGGTGTAGATGGTTTGGTTTGGGCAAACCGTCTCTGTAATTTTTTACCAGCCTCAAGAATCATTGTTGTTGAAACCTTACGGGGCCTATCCAGAAAACCCCCTTTGTACAACTTGCCACAAAGATAATCCTGTAATTTCCTTAACTGGTTCGCAATATCTTTGACTGCCTCAGGCATGTCAATCTTAACCCAGCGAGTCTTAATTGGTTGAACGTATTCAGAAACATCAGAGTCACTTTCATCTCTATTTTCAACTGCCGTAATACCCAAATCCCTACATAACCTGATAATTTCAGGCTTAGAGCTTCCTGGTGATGCAGTCATTCCCGTTGACAAGTGATTCTGAGCTACTTCCAGATAATGTCTACCAATCTCAACATAGGCATAATTTCCAACGGCTCTATGTGCTTCATCGAATATAACCAAAGAAAAATCCTCTAATGAAGCTCTAGCCGCCTCAATGTCTTTACTTATAACTTGAGGTGTCGATATAATTATCTGTGAGCTAGACCAAAGAGGCACTCGCTCTGATGGCGAGATAGCTCCAGTGAATAAACTAACTTCAGCGTTCAAAAATTCATTAAAGAAATCAAAATGTTGTTGAGCTAAAGGTTTTGTTGGCGCCATAAGGAGAATTTTTCCCAAGTCTAAACGTTCGAGCATTATTCTCAAGGCCACTACTGTTTTACCCATACCAGTTGGTAAAATCACTAATGTGGATTGCTCTAAACAAGCTTTAGATATATTTGATTGATATAATCTATTTTCTAAACCATCTACTTTTAAAAATTTATGAGTAATTTCACTCATTTCTTTTTAGGAGCCTTCTTTGGAACTTTCTTCTGAAGAATTGAGATTAATTTACTTGCAGTACCACTTCTTCCACCTGATAATTCCGAATAAGCAGATACCTCTACTAATTTACATGCAGAATCTTCGTCTAATTCTGCCTTATTTGCTAAATTTTTAACAAAATTCATCTGCTTAACACTTGTCGGCCTAGGCTTACTATCTGATAGATCTTTTAATTTACCTATTAATGTACTTGCACTTCCTGATTTCCCGCCAGATAATTCTTCAAAGCTAGATATAGAAACGAGCTCACATGCTTGAGATTCATTCATTTCTAAATTTTCGGCTAAACTTTTTATGAATGAAACCTGCTTTGCAGTTGGTGGGAGTGACATGCCTTCTGTTTCCTTCATCAAAGAATCAATAAGCTCTCCCATCATTTCACTATTGTATTTTAGAGGATCATTACCTTGTAACAATTCTTCAAGCTTTTCTGAAGAAACTAATGAAGCTAAACGTTCATAAAATTGTATTTGGCGTTTGGTAGGGAATTCCTTCTTTTTTCTCAATGCATTATCGTGCAGCTCTCTAAAATAGTTGAGGAACGTTTCCCAAACTTCTGCAGCATCCCTTGAACCTGTTTCAATATTATCTAAATCAGATTCCATTTCTGATGTAAAATCTGTTGAAAATAAATTTTTATCCTCTTGTTTATAAAATGGACTTACCTCATCCCAAAGTGTAATGCCGTTAGAAGTCGCCTTTAATCTGCCCCTATCATCACTGCAATATTTTCGGTCTAATAGTTTTTTTATTGTTGCAGCATAAGTTGATGGTCTGCCTATTCCTTCGGATTTCATTAATGCTACGAGACCGTGTTGAGTATACCTGGAAGGCGGCTTAGTTTCATCTTCAATCAAGTTAGGATTATTCTCTTTGCTATCTAAACTGAGAATTGAATTCTCCTTAATTTCAGGATTTGGTGGAGAAGTCAAAGGTTTCTTATCTATTTTTTCAAACGCAGATTCCCAACCTGGAGAAGTTCTCCATTTAGTATCTCCATCAAAAGGCTTCGGAAAACCTTCAGTTAATGCTTCAACCTTCATAGAGGACCATTCCGAATTAATCATTTGGCTACCAATAAATCGTGCCCAAATTAATCGATATAACTTAGCTTGGGAACTATCGATCCCACTTGGAAGCTCTACCGAAGGATTTGTTGGACGTATCGCTTCATGAGCATCCTGATCTGAAGACTTTTTGGCGTAAACTACTCCTTTGCCTACTTGATCTGCACCCCAAACTTCAGTTATTTTCTCTTTGGCTACTTGCCTCGACGAAGAACTTGTTCGGGTTGAATCTGTTCGCATGTATGTTATATGCCCCGCTTCGTAAAGTCCCTGAGCAAGTCTCATCGTATTGCTTGGCTTCCAGCTATATCTACTTCCTGCAGTTTGCAATAGTGTGTCTGTGGTAAAAGGTGCCTTCGGACTCCTCTTGTATGATCTAACACTGACTTTACTTACTTTTATTGAACCATTTGTAGACAAAGACGAGAAACCTTTTGATGCTAAGTCAGATACATTAGTTCTATGCGAATCAAACTTCCCTTTTGAATCTCTCCAAGCATCATCATCACTCTTTTCATGAAATTTTGCTCTAAAATCTATGCCTTGAGCTGTAACTTGTAATGCCCAATATGGTGTAGATATGAAATTTGCAATTTCATGCTCTTTTTTTACTACAAAACCTAAAGCTGGTGTTTGAACTCTTCCCATTGAACTCAAATTCCAAGATCTAGAAAAACGAGATGCTCGATATCCTATAAGTCGGTCCATGAATCTGCGGACCTTGGCTGCATCGACCATTTTTGAATCAACAACCCCTGCAGAATTTAGAGCTTGACGAATTGCCTCTTTAGTAATTTCATTAAATGTAATGCGCTTTATTTCTCTAAATTCTGAGAAAAGTTCAGCTAATCTCCAAGCTATAAACTCGCCCTCTCTATCTGGATCAGTAGCTATTAGCACTCTTTCGACTTTTTTGCGCCGGGAATCCGATAATATGCGTTTAATGTGATTTTCTGAGCGAGGGGTCCAGCTCCAAGAAGGTTCAGGAAGCTGTGATTTTTTATTTGGCCATACCGCTTTACTGCCCTCTTTACCTGAATTTGGTAAATCCTGAACATGCCCGTTTGAAGCCCTTACAATTACATTCTTACCTAGGTATTTCTGAATTGTTTTTGCTTTCGCTCCGGACTCTACTATCACCAAATCCATTGAACCACCTTTTTGAAAGGCTCATTAAATATCTTTTTCTGAACCTTAGAATTTACGGGGGACTATAGTCCCCCGAGAAATATGGCTTAAAAAAAAGGGAAATATTCTATCTGCAGAAACTAATCTCAAACAATAAAAACTAAAGCTCACATGTAAATTTAGATGGTACTCGAAAAATTAAAAGAGGAGAATACGGTTATTGCCTTAATTGGAGCCTCAAATGATAAGCAAAAATATGGCAACAAGATATACTGTGACCTCAGGGAGTAAGGGCTACAATGTTGTTCCGATAAACCCAAAGGAAAGGCTAATTGAAGGCGATAAAGCCTATGCTTCGATAGAGGGAATGGAGACCTTACCTGACATTGCCAATTTTGTGGTGCCCCCTCCGGTTGCTATGAAAATTACTCCACATATTTCCGAACTAGGAATTAAACACCTCTGGTTTCAGCCTGGTTCTGAAAGTAAGGAATTGGAAACATGGCTAAAAAATACTGAAGGAATTAAATATTTAATTAATTCTTGTATAATGGTTGAAACAAGATAGAATTATACTATTAAATCCTTAATGTTAGACAACACGGAAGGTATTTTTTCCGAGCTGCAAGCACCTTGGCCGTATGAAGCTTTTCCGCCTCCACTACCTCCTGCTGAGTGCAAGGCCTCCTTCAGTACAGAGCCGCCACAGTCAATACCTAGAGAATTAGAGCTCGCCAAGATTATTGAACCTTTGGCCCCTTTAGAAAAACCGATTGCTGCTAGGTTGCCATCGGTTGATGTTATTTCCCGAACTAACTTTTGAACTTCTCCCATGTCTGCCTCGCCTAAATTATCCGTGTAGAAATGGATATTTCCTAGCTTTTCAAATTCAACTTTCGAGGACTTGAAGGAAGCCAGCTCTTTTTCTAATGAAGAAACTTTACTGCGCAAGTCTTTCCATTCTTTCACAAACTTATGTGCTGCATCGGGTGCCTGTTCTATTGAAACTCCGAGCTCTTTTGCTGTCTTTTCCAATAAGGCCCTTTCTCTCTGAGCTGCTTCAATTGCTGCAGGCCCGGCTGAGAATTCTATGCGTTCCACTCCATCCTGTATCCGCTCGGTCCTCAAAACCTTAACTGCTTCAACTTTTAATGTTGAGGACACATGAGTTCCTGCACACGCTTGCGCATCTATACTAGGAATTTCGACTACTCTAACTTCCTTGTACTTTGGAGCACCTCCTTGGTAAAGGGAATTTCCATACTTTAGATCGGCCTCCTCTCTTGAATAAAACTCTGTGTGCACTTTATGATCTTCTAAAATTAATGAATTTACCCTAGATTCAATTAACTCTACAACTTCTCGCGTTAGCCTTCTGTGGTGAGTTACATCTAATCTGGCTCTGTCTGTTGACTTTGACGCTCCCGCTTGCCATACGTGAGAGCCTAATATTTCTCGGCAGGCTGCCCCAATCAAATGAGTGGCTGTATGGTGCCTGCTTAAGCTTGAGCGCCTGTCATCAGTCGACTAATCCTACGATTTCTGTGCCTTCTGAAGGGACTTGAACCTTCAAGCTGATGCAATACTACATCCCCTATCTTTTGAACATCAATGACTTTACTCTTTATCCCCATTCCATTCAATAGAACCTACATCCCCCAATTGACCTCCACCCTCGGGATAAAATAGGGTCATATCAAATGCAACCTTTGATTTCTCACAGTAAATGACTTTTGCAGTAAACTTACGCTTTTTCCATGTCCTGATAAAAAGATAGCTTTGTAGGTGCTACGGGTATAGTCCTCTGAGGTTCTTTTTTATCCTTGGAAGCACCTTCATGTCTATCTGCCACCATTGCTAAAAATCCATCGGGAACTTCAATAGAATGACCTTGCTCTTCAGAAAACTCGCTAACTACCGAAGGGGGAAGGCCCTGTGAATCGTATAACTCAAGTAATTTCTCTTTATCAATACCGCCTGAATCTATCGCTCTTTTGACTGCCCTGCGCCCTCTTTCTAATGTTTGTGTAAATCGTTCAATTTCCAAATTGACCATATCAAGTATATGCGATTTATTTTGGCTTAATTCGGGATAAGTCTCTGAAAAATTATCAATATGGTGTTTTACCATTTTAGGCAAAATATTCGGAACATCAATATCTTTAGATAATAACACTGTTCTCCTCAAAACCATCCTCGCCAAATATCCGGCTTTAACATTGCTTGGAACAATGCCATCTCCGAACATAAATGCTAGAGCCCTGGAATGGTCTACAATCGCAAATAATTTTTCTAGAGGCTCTATTGTTGAAATAAATTCTGCCAGAGATAAATCATATCCTTGAGAATTTAGTCTATCTAGCACCATATTTCGTAATTTTGTCAAATCAGATCCATAATCTACAGATAATACTCCACATAATTTAGCATTTTCAGAGATTAACGCTCCAGATGATTCTAACTTTTCAACTAGATTAGCTTCTTTTGTTAAAAATGAAACTGCATCTGGAAAAACAGATTCATAAATAGTTGAAGTACCCTGAGAAGCCCACACTAATCGCTCTAAACCATAACCTGTGTCTACAATTGATCTAGGCATTCTCTTAAATTTTATACCCTTAAGCTCTATGTCACCTTCTAGATCTTCTTCAAGATCCATAAAAACTAATGTTGCTAATTCAAGACCGCCTGCTAAAACTTCAAGTGCTTCACCTCCATTTCCCCCTCCAACCCACGGATTCTCTTTGTAAGTTATTTTAGAACCATCAAGGCCTAGTCCGGTATAAAATTCATGACAGTATCTGACAGTATCATTTTGCCAATAGTATGTCTTTTCATCATCATTAAAGGCATGGTGAGCCATCATCTCAAAAGTAGTTAAATGTCTGCCACTTCTACCTACTGATTCTAGATCATTTAAACGAATGCAAGGTTGTGAAATGGTCAGAGGGTTAGCTGGTGGATTTGAAGAGCCACTTGTAACATGAGGTTGAAATACTGCGATTGAAGCAATTGAAAGATAAATGTCATTTCTCCAACGTGCAACTACTGAAGCCCTATCAACCCTCGTGTGTTTATTATTTTCAAAGAACCTTAGAAAAGCTTCTCTAGCTTCATCTAAATTCATTGGTTTGGGGAACAAAGGCTTCCCAATGAACGAATATTCTACGCAGGGTGCATCGCCGCAAAGCTCGCTTTCAACTAGAGACCAGAAATGGCATTTACACTTTGAACAAGTTTGCCTAGTGAAACCCGACTCTTGAAAGAATTTTAGAGTTATGCCTTCGCTCACGTATTAGTTAAAGAGTAGGTGGTTAAAAAGTACGGAGGGGCATAAGCATTAATGTTACTGCCAAAGTTGGAATGTCGTTATGCCTTCAAATGCTGATCATAAGCCATACATTTCAGCCAAAAAAATTCTACCTGAAATAACAACTAAAGGAATCATTTTAGCGATACTTTTAGGTTTTCTACTAACTGCAGCAAATGTCTATCTAGGGCTTTACGTTGGCATGACTGTTAGTGCTTCAATACCTGCTGCAGTTATCTCTATGGCAGTACTTAGAAGCTTAGAAAAAGCTAATATTTCTAAAGGCACAAATATCTTAGAGAATAACTGGGTTCAAACCGCAGTTTCATCAGGTGAATCTTTAGCTGCTGGTGTAATTTTTACTTTACCTGCATTAATAATAATGAATAGCCAAAGTAATGGTGAAATTGGATGGGCTGAATTTCCATATCTCAAGACTGCTATTATCGCTCTTGTAGGTGGAACAATTGGAGTTTTATTTTCTATCAGTCTTCGAAGAATATTCGTAGTTAAGGAGAAATTGCCGTATCCTGAGGGTGTTGCATGTGCAGAGGTCTTAGTTGCAGGTGAGAAAGGTGGAACTCAAGTTATGCCGATTTTCATTGGAATTGCTTTCGGAGCGTTGTACAAACTTTGCTCATCTGTTATAGCAAATGGAAAACAAGTTAGTTTCGGATTATGGGAACACGGATGGGATGGGTTTTACACACTAACCGGAAAATTAGATCAGTCCGTTGCTTATGCAAAATCTAAAACAACATTCTACCTTGGGGCTGAATTATCGCCAGCGCTTCTCGGGGTAGGATACATAATTGGACCTGGAATCGCAAGTTTTGTATTTTTCGGAGGGTTACTAGGTGCAATTTTCATAATGCCAGTGGCAAGTTCCATACTCAATCCTACTGATTTATTCATCAGCTATATTTCAAGCGAAGCTGCTAATGGAAATGTAGCAAATTATGGTGACTACGCTTCACATATGAATGAACGCCGGCGAATGGCTGGAGTTGGCACAATGCTTGTTGGAGGTTTGTACACGTTAGTAGTAATGCGTGAAGCCCTCTTCAAGGGAATAACCGAAATGTTCGAAGCTACGAAACAAACCGTAGCTGAAAGAAAAATGGCTAGAACTGATAAAGATTTACCTGCAAAATCTGTTGCAATCACTAGCCTTGCTATGGCAGTTCCAATGTTCTTCATGGTATGGTTAATTTCGGGGCTATTGCTGCCTGCCATTCTTTCTCTTATCATTATTTTTACAGCTGGCTTTCTATTTTCTGCAGTTGCCGGGTACATGGCTGGTGTCGTAGGTAGTAGTAACAACCCCCTTTCTGGAGTAACAATTATCGTCGTAATATTAACTGCAACTACATTTACTCTCCTCAATAGCTTTGTTTACAATGGAGAAAATACTGCTGATTTACAAGTTGCAGTCATCGGTGTTGCAGCGTTTGTAGCTTGTGCTGGTGCAATATCTGGAGATAATTTACAAGACTTGAAAACTGGCTATATTTTGGGAGCTACTCCTTGGAGACAACAAATAGGACAAATTGTGGGAATTACGGCAGGCGCATTAGCAATACCATTGGTCCTAAATCTTCTTTCCGAACAAATATTAAACGGTGAACTTGCTGCACCTCAAGCATTTTTAATGTCTAGTATAACTACTGGGATTTTAGAAGGCGGTATGGACTGGGCTATGGTATTCATGGGCGCAGGCATTGCTTTTTGTCTAATAGCATTAAGGCATACTGAGAATTATATCAACTTACTTGTTTGCTCGTATTTTCTTTTCATAATTGGCGGATTTCTAGAAGGATCAATACCTTCATTCCTATTTGCTGGAAGTTTACTAGTAGCTGCAACCCAATACTGGATTAAAGATAATGGAAAATTAGACATCTCAATAATGGCTGTAGCTGTAGGTATGTATCTAAGTCTCAAAATGACAATTCCAATCTTCATAGGAGGGTTAATCAAAATGTATGTTGATAATAGATTTGATGATTCATTGAAAAAGACTAATCCTAATTTGCTGAAAAGTGAAAATAGAGCAAAACTTGATGTTGAAAAAGAAAAGAGTCACGGACCCGGCATCCTCTTTGCTTCTGGATTAATCGCTGGAGAAGCTATTATGGGTATAGGGCTTGCGGCGATGGCAGTTTCCGGCATCTATCTTGGAATCATAAACGAACCATCAATTTATCCCGGTATAGCTGTATTTGTTGGCTGTGCAATCTTAATGGCTAGGTTTAGCTTAAAAGGAGTTGAAGAACACGAAACTGTGAAAGCCGAAGAATGGAGCTTTGATGGCGACATTCAAGAAGCTGAAATGGTAGAACAGAAGCCTAAAAAGAAGAAATGATGGCAAAACGAAATTTCCTTGTTATTGGTCACAGAGCACATACTGTAGCTGATTGGAAGTTAGATGATATTTGTGGAGGGGCTGGAAGATTAGATGTTTTAGTTAGATCAATAACAGCTTCATTATGGAAATCACACGGGATTAGAAGAGATACTGACGTATGGCTATCATTAAGAGGAAAACCTAAACCTGACATTACCGTTCACTTTTCGGGTAAAAGCATAAAATACCTTAATCCCGATGAAAGATCAACTGCTGCATTAATACGTAATGGTTTAATTAAACTGAGTGAGAGTGAAGGCCCTCTAGAAACAAGTCCGGGTGTAACCATGCAAAGAGAAGATTTTGAAGAGCTAGTTAAAAAACTACCAAAACCTGCTTTACTGAGTGAAAATGGTAATAAGGAAGTAAAATCTAATTATGAAACATTTATACTAGGCGATGACAGAGATCCTAGTGATAGTGAAATGGAGACGCTCAAATCATTTGACAAAGTGAAAATCGGAGAAATCAGTCTATTAACTTCAGCCTGCATAACATTAATACATCACTTCTTAGATGAATAAATAATAATGGAAGCTATAATCCTAGTCGGTGGTTTAGGAACAAGATTGAGACCCTTAACTAAAACCATACCAAAACCCCTCCTACCTCTGGGAAATATTCCAATGGTCGAGAGAATGATACTAAATCTGCCAGAGAGAATAGATACTGTAATTTTAGCTGTTAATTATGGTATAGAACAAATGCTTGAATATTTCAAGCAAACCAATGTAGGAAGAAAAGTGATAATTGTTCCTGAAAATGAACCTCTCGGAACTGGAGGTGCTATGAAAAATTGTGAAAAATATATAACTGGAACTACTGCAGTTTTCAACGGAGATGTCGTAACTTCTTTAGATTTAGAGGAAATGATTGAATACCATAATTCAAAAAAAGCAAAAGGCACTTTAGCTTTATGGGAAGTGGATAATCCTAACAGATTTGGAGTGGTAAAATTAGTAAATGGTGAAATACTGGAATTTCAAGAAAAACCGCCTAAAGGCGAAGAATTATCAAACTTAATAAATGCCGGAACTTATCTCCTTGAGCCTGAAATAATTAATATGATTCCTGAAAATAAGAAAGTTTCCGTAGAAAGAGACATTTATCCTAAAATAGTAGGTAATGGACTATTTGGAATGCCATTTGAAGGTCATTTCATAGATGCTGGAACTCCAGAGTCTTATTTAGAAGCAAACTTCAAATTATTGAAAGCAAAAAATGATGAAGAAAACAATAAAATAAAAGATAATGTTCAAATTCATGAAACTAGCGAAATCGTAGATTCCATTATAGGTCCAAATGTGGTAGTTGGCCCTGATACATTTATAGAAAAATCTATGATTTCCAATTCAGTGATACTTTCTGACAGCAAGATTTACGGAGCTACAATAAGTAATTCTATAATAGGTCCTAAAATTTCGTTAAAAAAAGATGTTGAAAACACAGTAATTGCGCCTGAAGGTGAAAAGGTCTTTTAGATATGTCATTGAAAATTTTGCAAATTCCAGTAGGCCCTCTAGAGATGAATGCTACACTAGTAATGGATGAAGAATCGAAAGAAACTATATTTTTTGATCCTGGAGATGAAATTGAAAAAATACTTAAGGTTGCTGAACTAGAGAAAATGGAAATAACTCGCCTAATTGCAACACATTGTCATATTGATCACATCGCTGGAAGCAACGAGGCCATGGAAAAATTACAATTGAGATTAGAAATATCGCCAATAGGTGTTAGTATGCTTGGTAATGTAGGACCTATTGCAGCATCATTTGGATACCAGATCTCAAAAATCAAACACGGTGGATTATTAAATGAGGGTGATAAAGTTACGGTGGGCAATACTACTTTTGATATTCTACATTGTCCTGGTCACAGTCCCGATTCATTATGCTTCTACACTGACGGTATACTCATAGGTGGCGATGTTATATTCAAAGGCTCAGTAGGAAGAACTGATTTGCCTGGGGGAAATCCTAACGAACTTATGAAAAGTATAAAAGAAAAGATATTGCCTTTGCCAAATAATACGATAATATATCCTGGACATGGGCCTGAGACTTTCCTTGAGGATGAGAAGAAAAATAACCCTTTCATTACTGGAAGAGTCAACTTGATGTAGTATGACATATAGAAACTATAACAAGAAAGTAGAAAAAATCCGTAATGTTATTCAAAACAATAAAAAATTAATTACAACTAGTAGGAAAGGGCATAATCATCGAGATTTACAATTCAAGAATAACCAGAATAAAGTTGATACGTCACGATTGAGTTCCATATTGTCCATAGAAAAAGACTTTATTGATTGTGAAGCCTCTGTAAGCGTAGGTCAGATAAATAGGAAAACTATACCTAAAAAGAAAATGGTACCTTCGTTGCCTGAAGGTGATAATTTTACAGTAGGTGGATGTTTAGGTGGCTTAGCTTTAGGCTCTAATTCTTATATCCATGGATTTTTTAATAATAATGTTATAGATTTCGATGTTATACTCGGTAATGGAAACCTTGTTAGAAATGTTTCAAAAAAAAATCATTCAGACTTGTATTACGGTATTGGAGGAACATATGGCACTATGGGAATTATCACAAGAGTCAAAATGAAGCTAATTGATTGCGAAAATTATGTGAAAATAAATTATCTACACTATAAATCGTTTGATGAATTTTATTCCGATTTTTCAATGAAAATAAAAGAACAAAAAGATAATTTCATTGAAGCTTTTGTAAATAGTAAAAATGATTTCACTATTGTATGTGCTAATTTTGTTAAAGAGGTTAGAAAAGAAGAAATACTAATCATAAAAGATAAAAGTATTCTAAAACAAAGGCACATGTGCATCTATGCCCAGATAGCAAATAAAAAAGATTTTAATTATTTGAGACTCGTAGATTATTTAGAAAGATACAGTTATTCTGCTTTTTGGGGTCATTACCTTTACACTCCATATAAATTAAGAGATTATCTCTACGCAGGACTAGTTTATTCTTTAATTCCTAGAAAAATGATTCAAGGTGACGGATTAAATGTTGGTAAATATTTCTTAGCTGCTAATCAAATTGTAGGAGATTATGCGAGAGACGAGCACGTCCTTACTACAGACATCGGCGTACCGCTATCTAATTTGAAGAAAGCTTTGGAATTAGTTGATGAAATGACTGAAACGTATCCTCTGTGGATTTGCCCGAGCAAAGACAATTACCATCCTGATAAGACATTCAGTACAAGGAGAAAAGATATTTGTGAAGATAACATAATCATAGACGTAGGAATTTACGGCATTAAAAATAGTAATATTGATTCAAAAATTATAAATCAGACCTTTGAAAAGTTTTCTTTTGCTAATGGCGTGTTTAAAGGATTTTTTTCAACGTGCTATTTTGATTACAACCAATTTTGGGAACACTTTGATAAAAATAAATATGACCAATTAAGGGAAAAGTACCACGCTAGTAGCAATTTTATGGACATTTATGAAAAGATTACATATAGAAATGACTCAAAGAAAATTGCCAGAAATACACTAAGAAGCAAACTCTTTACATTTTTTGGAAAAGGATATCTAAGGCAAATAAATATGAATAAGAAAAAATTAATAAAATAAATCATGGATGCACTAATCGTAGGAAACAGGCCGCTGAGTAAAAGTATAATTGAATTGTCTAGAAATAAGTTAATTGTTGCCGCTGACGGAGGCGCTGATAGACTTCTTGAGTATGAAATATTGCCAGATAAAGTAATAGGTGACTTAGATTCGATTTCTGATAAAACGGCTACAAAGCTGGAAGATTGGTTAATATTAAACAAAGATATTCAAAAAACCGATTTAGAGAAAGCTGTAGAGTATGCTATTGAAAGAGGTTCAAAGAAAATTAAAATTGTAGGGTGGTCAGGAGGAAGAATTGATCATACAATTGCTGCTTTAGGTCTAGCTTTTGACTCTCGAATTGAACTTATTGATGATAAATTCACAGTAAAATGTATTTCAGATTTAGAAATCATAGAAGATGAAAAAGGCACCTTATTTTCACTAATTTCGGTCCCTGAAGCCAGAGTTAGTATTGAGGGGGCAAGATGGGAATTAGATCATGAAAAACTGAAAATGGGAGGAAGAGGAATTCATAATGAAATCGGCGAATCTGGAAAAGTGGAAATCCAGTGTCACAGTGGAAATGTACTCCTTATCCGCGGAAATTTTGTTTTGTTTCACCAATGATAAGATAAGCTATATCTTTGACAAATCAATCATTCTATCAGAAAAAAGCTTAGCTTCCTCTATGTTATGAGTTACTAATATTGCAGGACAGCTACGATCTTTAAGCAAAGCTCTCACATCACTTATTAATTTAATTGACATGTCTAAATCTAACGCACTAAATGGCTCATCTAACAATAAGACATTTGGATTCGCAAGGAGAGCTCTAGCGAGAGCTACTCTCTGTCCCTCACCTCCTGACAAAGTATCTACATCTCTATCTTCAAAGTTAGGCAAACCTACTTCGACGAGAGCTTTATCATGATTATTAAATGAAGCAAGTGAAAGATTTCCGGAAACTGATAAATGAGGATAAAGAACCGGTTTCTGAAAAAGTAAACCAATACCACGCTCTTCTGCTGGAATTTTAGTTATGTCATCACCATTCAACAATATTTTGCCCGAATCTAACTCTTCAAGGCCGCAAATACATCTTAAAAGCGTAGTTTTACCACAGCCCGAAGGACCTATTATTGCTAATATTTCTCCTTTTTCAAGATTTATGTTCAATTCATTAAAGAGAATTTTACCATATTTTTTAGACAAATTAAGACAGCTTAGCATCAGAACATACCTCTGTCTTTAGTATTTCTAAATTTTTCAACTATCAAGAATAGAATCATTGTAATTAACATAAGTACCGTAGCAACTGCATTCGAGGATGGAACCGTAAGTGGATCTTTCATAGGTTTGCCTCTTAAAGAATCTATTAGTAAAGGAAGAGTTATCCATTCTGAATTACGAGCAACAATAAAGGAAGCTCCAAATTCACCCAAAGACATAGCTAATGTAAAAACCGTAGCAACTAGAATGGAACCTTTCATCAACGGCAATTTAATCTTAAAGAATCTGCTAAAATTACTCATTCCCAAGACTTTAGCATTCTCATCGTAACTTAAATCAAAGGAACGCAAAGCCGGTAAGATTATTCGGACTACAAAAGGGACTGTGATTATAACATGAGCAAGAACTGGTAAAAAACGAAAATCATATGCTGCGCTCGGGTTAAGTTTGATTATACCTAACATGACACCTAATCCAATCATAGCCGCACTTAGAGCAAAAGGTAACATTGTGTATATTTCTAATATTCTAGATAAATTAGAATTGTTTTCCTCAAGCTGATGTATCGTTGATGCTAAAATGTATCCTAAAGGTAATGCAATAATTAAGGTTCCAAATGAATAAATTAATGAGTTGAATAAAGCTTCCGAAAGAGGTGGGAATGAATATGATCCTTGGAAGGCTTCAGACCAGCCTTCTGTACTCCACTTAAATGAATTTGAATTCTCACTCACATCTCTAACTCGAAATGAACCCAGAATTACTGAAATAATAGGTAATTGCACGAAAAAAATAGCAGGTGCTAAAACAATCCAACCTTTATTATTTTTATTTTGAACAAATGATTCACTCGCTTGTTGCCATTTTATTTGCCTCCTTTGTTGTAAAAAAGACATTAGCCAAAGAGAGGCCAAAAGTACTAAAAATTGAATAAGAGAGGCTCCAAGAACAATATCAGAAGATGATTCCATGTAGCCTTGAATTCCTGCTGAAGAAGATACTTCAGCCATAGTACTTTCAAGTGTTTTATCTCTTACTGTAATCCACTTAACAAGTGCAAAAGAAGTAAATGAAAAAACGAAAGTCATGCATGATGCTGCAGCAATCGCAGGTGTCAAAATAGGTATCCATAAATTTTTTAACCTTGAGAAAAAAGTAACGCCATTAGGTAATAGCAATAATTGTTCTTCAAAATTAGGGTTTAACGTTGATAGAACGGGTTCACAAAATCGAATTATTAAAGCAATATTAAACCAAGCATGAGAAAAAATCAAAGTCCACCACCAAGTAGATTCGTCAGTCCTAACGTCTAATCCATATGGTCCTGTAATGGTCAAAAAACCCATGGCTGCAATAATAGCCGGAATAACAAAAGGCAATGTTAGAATTGACCTCAAAAAAGACTTTAAAGGCCAACTATACCTCCCTAAGACCCAGGCTATGGGAAAACCAATTAATACAGTTAGAATTGTTGAGAAAAAAGCCTGAACAAAAGTAAAAGCGATACTATTTTGTGATACATAGTTTTGATCTATTGATTGAACCCATGATATAGGATTAAAACCAGATACTAAGATTAGTCTATCAATAGCAAAAATAATTGGAATAATTGTAATTGCAGAATATATGAAAACTGCCAAAATACTAAAAAACTTTTGGGAATTAGTCACTTTTAATCATTGCTTCATTCCACTCTTCAAGCCAAATCTCCATATTTTTGCCAATATCTATGTTAGATATGACTGCTGGATTGGATGGAATTATTGAATTAAAGCGATAACCATTTTCTAATGGTAAATTTTGCCCTTCCAAAACTGAATACATTAAATTTTCAACCGGCATTTGTGAATTAACTTCTGAAGAAATGAGATACTCAATAAACTTTTCTGCATTTTCTGAATTTCCTCCCTTAATTGCTGTGGCGTACTCCACTTGGAAGAAAGCTGTCTTGTCAATATCAAGCGAGGCTGATTTTGTCCAATTACCATTGTACCATGACTCTACGCCTGGAGAGTGACAATAAGATACGGTAATGTGTGCATCTCCGATATACCCTTCAGTATATTCTCCATAACCTCCAGTATAATGTGTTTCATAGGCTTCTGACCAACCTGAGGTTATGATTGCATCATTATCTTTCATAGCTGTCCACCAATTACTAAAATCTTCTTCATTATTTTGCCAGTCGAAATAATCAAGAGTAGCGAGCATAAATCCTCGCCCTGGACTGCTTGTAACTGGTGAAGGGAGTGCTACTTTTCCCTTCCATTCTGGCTCTGTAAGGTTCCACAAACTTGTAGGTATTGTAAAGTTTAATCCATCGACAATACTTGAATCATAGTTAAGGCAGATAAATCCCATATCAAATGGAGTCGCTAAATTTCCATCGTAGGGATCCAGAGCTTGCATTTCACCAGATGAATTTCTTCCTGAGATTGAATCTTGGATAATACTAACCTCTTCAAGAAGGTCCATTTCAATAGCCGTTGGAAGATAAGTATTGTCTAGACCAATCGCTAAATCGACATTACCTGCTCCTTTGTTCTGAATCAAATAACTAAGAATAGAACCTGAATCTTCGACCTTAATCATCTTAACTTCTAAACCTGTACTATTTTCAAACGTAGAGATCATGCTGTCAGATAAAGCGTTAACATCATAGGTTAAGATAACTAGCTCCTTATCGTTCTCATCATCTGAAATACACCCTGAAAAAGAAGGTAATAAAATTAAACAAGTAATCATTAACTTACTAAAATATGGAAAATTCATGCCATCGCCCTCATGGAAGAAGCTATATTTTCTACAATCCGGCAAACTGTATCAGAATCTGAGCTAAAGATATACAATGATGGCTCAAAACCGTACCCACCTTCGTCTATCATAGCATTTGATTTTAAAACATTCTTGCTAATCACTAAATCCTCATCACTTCTTTTTAGTTTAACGAATTTTAAATCTAGTTTTTCAAGAACTTCTGATATTATAGGGTCCCATCTAAGATTTATTATTGTAGATATTTCAGAATCCAGTTTCTTTAATTCTAGCAACAGATCAGACAAGTGAGAAGAACCTCCAAATTTTGGAGATGAAATAGGGCGTGCCTTGTTTCCAACTGGCGTTAAACGACCAGGGAATGCAGCAATATCTGATTTACTCACAGCCTCATTAGAGGCTATTGCTATGTTGACACGTACCTGAGGAGAAAGTAAAGGTAAAGCAGATTCTAAACGCCTGCGCACAGCTGTTAATTGGCTAAGAATTTGTTCTTTGTCATCTTGTAAAGGAAAATTAATACTAATTACTTGTTCATCAACATTAATCTTGAGCGACCATTTAGATACTTCTTGTGATTTTAGAATATCTGCTAATGACATAGAGGCTTCTTGCAAGTTACTTTCTATTGGCTCGCTGTATTTTTTAGGTAAAGTGTGCAGATAGTTACCGGCCATTACCTGACTAACACCTAATGCCTTACCTAAATTAGACTGAGTCCAACCTTCATCTGACAAGATTCTACAAGTCCTCCCTCTCAACTCTTTAATCAAAGTTCCGTTTAATTCCGCAGGCATCATATTAATCATTTATAATAATTAATAACTCATTTATAAAATTATGTAAAGCTTTTTCAAAGGCTTGGCTTGAATGGGAAATAGGTGAACAAATTTGGCTGAAAATATTCCTTTAGAAAAGCAACATTTAGATGAAATATTTAATGAAACTGGATTTAATTCAAGAAACTTGTCCATAAGAGAAACAAATAGACTAGCTACTATAATTAACAAAAAACACAACATAGAATTTGTTAGGATGGAAATGGGAATCCCTAATATTCCTACTTCTGATATTGCTAAAAAAGCTGAAAAAGAAGCAATTGATAAAGGATTACAAGGATTTTATCCTCCATTCGATGGAATCCCTGAGTTGAAAAATGCAGGATGTGAATTTGCAAAGGCTTTCTTAGATTTGGACTTAGAAAATAAGCATATAATCCCTACATGCGGTTCACTGCAAGGTGGATACATTTCTCAAGCGCTAGCGGGAAATATGATAAAAGGCAAAAGAACCATTCTTTACTTGGATCCTACATTCCCTGTGACAAGATATCAAGCTAAATTTTTAGGACTTAAGTCTATCGGAATTGATTTATACGACTATAGAGGCGAAAAACTAATTAATGAGATAAAAAAGCATGTTCTAAATGACCAAATTGGTGGAATATTGTGGTCATCACCTAATAATCCTAGCTGGTCATGCCTTAATGACTTTGAGCTAAAAGAAATTGCAGATATTTGCGATACTAACGAAATTCTCGCAATTGAAGATTTAGCTTATATCGGAATGGATTTTAGAAAAGATTACTCTGTCCCATTTTCTAAGCCATTTATTCCAACAATTGGAAAATACGGTAAGAATTGGATTACGTTGGTATCTGCATCTAAAGCATTTTCATTTCCTGGACCAAGGTGCGCTATTGCCATAATTTCACCACATATCAATGAAAAAAAATATGGCAACTTAAAAAAATTTTGCGACAGAGAACAATTTGGACATGCATTCTCGTTAGGCGGATTGTATGTCACTACTTCAGGAACAAGCCATACTGCTCAATATGGGCTAGCTAAAATGCTAGAAGCTGCAACGAGTGGAGAATTTAATTTCATAGAAATCACGAGCGAATACGGAAGAAGAGCTGAAAAAGTAAAGGAAATTTTCTTAAAATATGGATTTAAACAAGTTTACAAAAAAGACATGGATGAAACTGTTGGAAATGGTTTCTACTTAACAATGTCATATCCAGGATATGAAGGAAATGATCTTATGCTAGAATTGTTAAGATATGGAATATCTACTATAACTCTAAAATCAACCGGTTCTGTTAGACACGAAGGGCTACGCGTATGTATTTCTTTTATAGGGCTAGAACAGATGCCAACACTAGAAAAGAAATTACAAAAATTTATGGAAGACCACAAATGAAACCTGACGAAATTGATTATGATAATTTGACATTTTCGTTTACCGAGACAAAATCAATGTATGTTTCAAAATGTAAACTTGGCGAAGACTGGAAAAAAGGACAGTTAATTCCTTTTAATGACGTTAAAATTTCACCCGCAGCTACAATTCTGAATTATGGTCAAGGTCTATTTGAGGGCATGAAAGCTTACCGAACCAAAAGTGATGAAATCATTATGTTCCGTCCAGAAGAAAATGCCAAAAGAGCTGCAAATGGATGTTTAAGATTATCAATGCCTGAAATCTCTGAAAGCGTATTCTTAGACGGAGTTACAAATGTCGTAAGAGACAACATTGATTATATTCCTAGTACGGAAAAGGGTGCACTCTATGTAAGACCAATTGTTTTTGGTTCTGGAGAAGGCCTTGGAGTTGCTCCTTCTTCGGATTACACATTCATGGTGTACTGTTCCCCAGTTGGACCTTATTTCAAAGGAGGATTAACTCCGATTAAGCTTATAGTAACTAATGATTACCATCGTGCACCTTTGAAAGGAACTGGAGGTGTGAAGGCTGTAGGAAACTACGTTCCCGGAATGCTTCCAAGTGGAATCGCAAAGAAACAAGGATATGCTGAAGTAATTTACCTAGACGCTGCAGAAGAGAAATATATTGAAGAAGTTGGAGCTGCAAACTTTTTTGCAATATTTGGAAATAAATTAGTCACACCAAACCTAACCGGTTCTATATTACCAGGAATAACAAGAGATTCAGTTCTATTTTTAGCTAAAAACGAACTAGATATGGAGGTAGAAGAAAGAAGAATTAGTATTGATGAAGTTATGAAAGCAGATGAAATCTTCTGTGCAGGTACTGCTGCAATTATCTCACCAATTGGATCAATAAGATACAAAGATAATAAATACAATTTTTCGAATGGTGAAGTTGGTAAAATAACTAACAAATTGTATGATTTTTTAACAGACATACAATTTGGAAACAAAAACGACAGGTATGGATGGATTAAAAAATTATGAAAGAAAGCACTCTTATTAAAAAAATAACTAATAGAAAAGCTATAGTTGGAATAATTGGAATGGGATATGTAGGAATTCCTTTGGGCATTGAATTTGCTGAAAATGGGTTTGCGGTGCTGGGCTTTGATACTGATGAAGAAAAGGTAAATGACATTAATTCGGGCAAACAAATAATGAAACATATATCTGCAAAAAAGATGAAAGGTTTCATTGAAAATGGAAGTAAGGCAACCTTCGAATTTGATGAACTGAAAACTGTTGACTGTATCTTAATGTGCGTTCCAACGCCTTTAGATATCTATGAACAACCTGACATGTCATACGTTGAAAAAGCAACTACTACTATTTCTCAAAACCTAAAAAAAGGCCAACTAGTAATTTTAGAATCTACCACTTATCCTGGAACAACAAAAGAAATTATTAAACCCATTTTAGAAACATCTGGTTTAGTTGCAGGCAAAGATTTCTTTTTAGCATATTCTCCTGAACGTGAAGATCCTGGAAATAAAGATTTTTCAGTTTCTAGAATTCCAAAAGTAATTGGAGGATTAACACCAAAATGTCTTAATGTGGCAAACGCCCTTTATTCTCAAATAATAGATAAAACCATTAGAGTTAGCTCGCCTGAAACTGCAGAAGCTACGAAATTGATGGAAAATATATTTCGTGCCGTGAACATAGCTATGGTAAACGAGCTAAAATTAATCTTTGAAAGAATGAATATTAATATCTGGGAAGTCATTGAAGCTGCAGATAGTAAACCATTTGGATTTATGCCATTTTATCCAGGACCGGGGATGGGAGGGCATTGTATCCCAATAGACCCTTTCTATCTTTCTTGGAAAGCAAAAGAATACAACACAGAGGCAAAATTTATAGAATTAGCTGGCGAAATAAATCGTAAAATGACGGAAAATGTAGCCCATAGAATTGGAAAAGCTTTGAACGACCATTCCAAAAGTATACGGGATAGTAACATATTGGTCTTAGGGCTAGCTTACAAAAAAGATATCGACGATATGAGAGAATCACCTGCACTAAAAATAATCGAGTTACTGAAATTTAAAGGTGCAAATATATGCTACCATGATCCTTACATTAAAAATGCAAAGGAAATTGAATATGTTGATTTAAGTAAAGACAATTTAGCAAAAGTCGATGCAGTTTTAATCACCACTGATCACTCAAATGTAGATTATGAAAACGTAGGGAAATACGCCAAGCTAGTTATTGATACAAGAAATGTAATGGCTGGAGTAAAAAATCCAAAGGCTCATGTTTTAAGGGCATGAATACACAGAAGCCAACTACTTTGCAATCGAGAATTGCTGAACGTTATGCCACAATAGTTGATAAAAAAGACGAATTTTCTAGAAGCATAAATCAACCTCTGAAAAAATCATTTAGAATAAATTCTTTGAAAGGAGATAGTGAAAAAATATTAGAGAATCTAAGAAAATATGATGAGACTATCTCTGCAACAAACTGGTACCAAAATGGCTACACCACGAATTTAGAAAATATAGGAAGTAGCATAGAACATTTTACTGGCCAAATTTACATACAAGAGCTTACGTCAATGATGCCGGCCTTAGCGGTTCCAGACATTGATGAATCTAAAAGAATAATCGATTGTTGTGCAGCACCGGGGTCAAAAACTACTCAGATTGCTGAGATTATGGAGAATAAAGGTGAAATTATAGCAAATGATAACAAGCATTCAAGATTGAAAGCGTTAAGAGGAAATTTAGATAGATTGGGAATACTTAACACAACTGTAACTCTTAGAGATTTTAGATCATTTCCAAATACTGAAGCTGATATTTATCTCGTTGACGCACCATGTAGTTCAGAGGGAACCATAAGGAAAAAAAATTCTATAAAAAAAAATCTAAAAGAAAACGATTATGAACGATTTTCAAAAATTCAAAAAGGTATTCTAAATCGAACCTGTGAAATGGCAAAGGCAGGTGATCAAATCATCTACTCGACGTGTACTTTTGCACCAGAGGAAAATGAAAGTGTTGTTAATTCAATATTGCAAAATCATTCCGTGAAATTAAATAATATCAATATAACAAATTTAACAATGGGAAAAGGTGTTCAAGCCTGGAAGCATGAAACCTATGACAAGGAAATTCAAAAATGCTGCCGAATATGGCCACATCATAATGATACTGATGGTTTCTTCATAGCGAGGATTGAAAAATGTTGAATTTATTACATGAGGATAAAAAAGAAATATTAATCCAATATTGTCACGAAAGATTTGGAATTGGGAAGAAAATATTTAAGGAGTATCGCTTTTATGAAGGTAGTAAGAATAAAATATACTTAATTAAAAAATTACTTAAGTTAAGAATTATTCCTGAAAGCTCAGGACTATGTATATTCAGATTTGATAAGACTCCAAAACCTACTACTAATTTTCTTCAACTATTTAGCTCAGACATAAGTAAAAGCATTTTAGACATAGATGAACTAAAATTAATAGACTATTGTAATGGAAATGATTTAGAAGTATCTCATAAGTTTACTAATGTAGACCCCGGATTTGTTGCAATTAGATACAATGGCAATATTATCGGTTGTGGACATTGGAATAAAATTATTGTAAGAAATCAACTACCTAAGTCAAGAAGATGTAAAATAAAATATTGGTAATCAGGCATCTAATTTAATTATTGGTCTTTATAGCACACTAATGGGTCAAATGACCTTCAATTTTGAAACTGAGGAGAAAGTTCCTGAAAAAAAACAGGACGTCGAGATTAAAGAAGAGAAAAAAACTGAAAAGAAAAAAGAAGAAAAAAATACAACTTCTACGAAAAAAATAGAAAAGAAAGTTAAAAATAAAACTGCAAAACCAAAAAAAACTAAAGCACATCAAATGGCTAAAGAACAAAGAGATATACCTGTCTCTGAATTTTTTGAACAAAATAGACATATTTTGGGATTTGATAATCCTACGCATTCTTTGATTACTGCAGTTAAAGAAGGTGTAGACAATAGTTTAGATGCCTGTGAACAAGCTGGAATTCTCCCTGATTTAATTATCAAAATTGGAAACCTGGGTAAAGATGAATTGAGTATTTCAATCGAGGATAATGGTCCCGGAATTATAGAAGAAAATGTGCCTAACGTTTTCGGAAGGCTTCTTTATGGTTCTAGATTTGGAAGTGGAAAACAGTCTAGGGGACAGCAAGGTATTGGAATTTCTGCTGCAATAATGTATGGTCAACTCACGACTGGGCGCTCTGCTGTTATTTGTACTAGAATATCTAAAGATCATTTAGCTACTAAAATAACTATGAAATTAGATACTAGAAACAATCGTGGAAATGTTGAACGGAAAGAAGATTTTATTTGGAAAGACGAGTTAGAAGAACCTAATGAGGACGGTATATCTCCTGAAAAAGAACACGGAACTAAAGTGTCCTTCTCAATCAAAGGTAGATACCGTGAAGCGAGACCTTCGGTTCTGGAATACATCAAATCAACTTCAATAGTAAACCCGCATGCTAGAATCGTCTTCATTAATCCGGATGAAAAAAAATTCACTTTTGATCGCGCAATTTCAAAATTACCTAAGTTACCTACAGAAGGTGTAAAACCACATCCACATGGTGTTGAGCTCGGCCAGGTAATGAGAATGGCACAACACAGTTCTGAGCATCAGATGGCAAAGTTCCTTCGTAAAGATTTCTCATCTATGGGTACAAAAAGTATAAACGATGTTCTTAAAAAATCTAGAATTACAACCATTGTAAGACCTCAAGATCTGACTCGCATCGAGGCAAAAGCCCTGATAGAATCTTTTAAGAGTACAAGCATTAGAACCCCTACTAGTGGAATTTTGGTGCCTATTGGGCCAAAGCTAATCAAAATGGGTTTAAAGCAAGTTTTGGAGGAATATAGGCCTGATTTCTACACCCTTCCCATTAGTAGAACTCCGTCTGTTTTCTCTGGAACTCCCTTTTTAGTTGAAGTAGGTATGGTTTACGGTGGAAATTTACCTAAAGATCAACCTGTACAAATGCTAAGATTTGCTAATAGAGTACCTCTCCTTTACCAAGCTGGAGGATGTGCCATAACTAAAGCTGTACAGAGCATAAATTGGAGACTCTACGGCCTTGACCAAAGGGGCGGAAAAGGTACCCCTAGTGGGCCTGCAATTATCTTAATTCATGTTGCGTCAACAAACATACCTTTTACCTCAGAAGCTAAGGAAGCTGTAGCAGACATAGCTGAAATTAAAAAGGAAATTGTCCTAGGTCTAAGGAATAACGCAAAAACTCTCGCAAGACATTTGAAAAAACAAAAAAAGAGAGCTAAAGTCAGCGAAAAATTTGATTTAGTGCAGAAAGTATTACCTGCCATCGCTGAAAAAACATCTACAGTAGTTGGGAAACCGGTGCCAAACTTAGACAAGGTAGTAGCTGCAATAATGGACGTTGTATGGATTGAAGAAAATATTGAATACGATAAGGAAGGTATCAACATTGAAGTTCAGATAACAAACTATAGATTAAGATCTGCTAATTTCAAGCTCCGCGCAGAGGTCCCAGGACATCAAATTAATAATGCTAAACCTAGGCCTGGAAAACGCGTAGGAAATCAAGTGATATGGTCTGTTGGCTTACCCACCACAGAATCTACAAAATATAAACTAACTATAGCTGGCGGTACACGCAGTAGTTTTGAGGGGCTTGAACTATGGATTGAAGGGATGGACTCTGCGAATATAATTGGAGCTGAAACATGGACTGGAGTTTCGGATCCGGGAATCAATGAAGCTATTCAAGCTGAAAAACAAGGCCTTAGTTGATGAACCTACCGAATTACCTTAGGAAAAAAAAGGGTCTATTGCAAATACGGAAATCTAATGGATGGGGTGTTTGGAACCCTTACCATTCAAAATTATCAGCCTATTTGATTGCAGGAGGGAAAAGTTGGCCATTCAAAAAAAATAGCAAAATTCTGTACCTGGGATCTGCAGAAGGCAATACCATTAGTTATCTAAGTGAGATATGTAAGACAAATAGTATTACTGCAGTTGAAATTTCGGCTGTAGCTATGGCTGAACTATTGGTTTTAGTCAAAAAAAAAGATAATATTATTCCATGCTTGTGTGATGCCCATTTCCCTGAAAAATATAGAGTTCAAGCAAATAATCCTGAAATAATATATCAAGATATTGCACAAAATGATCAAGTGGATATTTTTATTAGAAATTGTGAATATTACAAACCAAAACATGCCTTCTTAATGCTTAAAACTCAATCTATGACCAAACAATATAACGATATTTTTAAAAAGACCGAAAAAAGATTAAATAAAATATTTAAAAAAGTTGAAAGTATCAATATAAATAAATGGGCTAAAGGACATTCCGCATATTATATGGAATAATGGAGCCATCGGTGGGAATCGAACCCACGACCTGCGCATTACCAATGCACCGCTATACCCCTTAGCCACGATGGCTCGAATTTAGACTAAAGGATGTCCTAAAAAGAGTTTATCATATACTATTATTGAAAAACTACCCAAAGATTATTAGCCCCCATGCTAATGTCTTGCAAATATTGAAATAAAAAACATGGTAAAATACATTAAAGATAGAAAGAGCAAAGGCGAAATACTCAAGAGCTTTGAACCAATAGTAAGAAAATGGTTTAATGAAAGATTTAACGATTTAACACCACCTCAGGCGATGGCTGTTCCTCTAATCAAAAATAAGGAAAACGTCCTTGTTTCAAGTCCGACAGGATCGGGTAAAACTCTTACTGCCTTTCTAAGTATTCTGAATGATTTCTTTAAAATGTATAGAAAGGGTAATTTTGAAGAAGGCGTACATGCAATATATATTTCTCCATTAAAAGCTCTTGCAAATGATATAGACCGGAATCTTAAACAACCTTTAGAAGAAATGATGTCATTGGCTGAAAAGCTGGAGATGGATGTCCCCGATATTAAAGTCGCCGTAAGATCTGGAGATACTTCTTTGAAAGAAAGAGCAAGAATGGTTAGAAAGCCTCCGCATATTCTTATAACAACACCTGAAAGTTTAGGTCTATTACTGTCCTCTAAAAAATTTCGTGACCATTTTAGGAGAACTCGGTATATCATTTTAGATGAAATACATGATTTAGCAAATAACAAAAGAGGTACTCATCTTTCCCTTTCAGTAGAAAGACTAGCTGAAATCATAGATGAAGAACCTGTTAGAATTGGACTTTCTGCAACGCAAGCACCTATCGAAGATATTGCAGGATTTTTAGGAGGTTATGAAAAGAATAAACCAAGACCTGTTAATATTGTGGATGTAAAAGAAAGAAAACATTTAGATTTAAAAGTTTTATGTCCTGTTGATGATCTTACTTTACATTCGACAGAAATTATCAATAGTAAAATGTACGATATGTTAGTTGATTTGGTTAAAGATCACAGAACTACTCTGATTTTCACAAATACTAGAGCCGGAACTGAATCAATTGCTATGCAACTTAAGGAAAGAGGTATTGAGAAACTGGCTGCCCATCACGGGTCTCTTTCTAAAGAGATGAGATTTGATGTTGAAGAGAAATTAAAAGCTGGGGAAATGGATGTAGTCATATCCTCAACTAGCTTAGAATTAGGCATAGATATTGGATATGTAGATTTGGTAGTCCAAATAGGTTCACCAAAGTCAATAGCCAAAGGATTGCAGCGAATTGGAAGAGCAGGTCATGCGCTAAGAGCTATTTCAAAAGGAAGATTAGTTGTTTCTGATTCAGATGACTTAATTGAATGTGCAGTCTTAGTTAAATCTGCATATGAAGGTGAAATAGATCGAGTTTCAATTCCTCAAAAAGCTACTGATGTCCTTGCCCAGTCAATTATTGGAATGTCACTAGACAAGCAATGGGATACTAATGAGATGTACAACTTAATTTCATCAGCTTATCCATATAGAGAACTATCAAAAAATGAATTTTTAGATATCCTTGATTTCCTCGGTGGAGATGCATTAGAGAAACACGGCGTTTATCCTAAGATATGGTATGACAAGAAGAAAAAAGAAATTGGAATTAAAAGAGGATCAAGGCAAATATATAACATGAATATTGGAACCATACCTCAAGAAATAAATTATGCAGTTGTTTTAGAAGGAAGAGGCATACAACTAGGGAACTTATCTGAAAAATTTGTTGAGAATCTATCAAAAAATGATATTTTTGTACTAGGCGGAAGAACTTACCAATACATAGAATCTGATAGATCAACAGTTGTTGTAAAAGATGGATTGGGTAGAAAGCCAACGGTACCATCCTGGTCTGGAGAAATGCTCCCTCGGTCTTTTGATTTGTCTGAATCTGTAGGTAAATTTAGACATGATATAGAACAAAAATTAGATAATAAAGATGACGACATTGAAGACTGGCTTAACGATGTTTACAAATTAGATAAGGGTGCTGCAAGAACTGTTATTTCACATTTAGATGAACAACGTAAACTTTGTGGATTTATTCCTTCTGATAAAAATTTACTTGTTGAAGGTTACATAGACAATAGAGGTCGAAATGGAGCAATATTTCATTTCCCATTTGGAAGAAGAGTAAACGATGCACTATCAAGAGCCTTTGCATTTGAACTAGGTAAAGAAATTGGGAGTAGTGTTAGAATTTCACTAAGTGATGATGCATTCCTACTAACCTTTCCTACTAGACTAGCCATCGATGGGCTCGCTGAAAGGCTGATGCCGGAAAATTTAGAGCCTCTGCTAAGAAAAGCCATCAAGAATACGGAAATCTTTGCTCAAAGATTCAGGCACTGCGCTAATCGCTCCTTTATGGTTCTAAGAAACTACAAAGGTAGAGAAATATCTCTACCAAGGCAGCAGCTAAGAACCTCTCAAGTGCTTGAAGCTATAAATGAGATAGAGACTTTCCCAATGCTTGAAGAAGCATATCGTGAAGTTCTTTTTGATGCATTTGATTTAAAAAATGCACAACATGTTCTTGATGAAGTTAAGCATAAAAAACGAAAAATAAATTATAGAACTTACTCTCCAATCCCTTCTCCTTTAGCTCATGGACTAATTCTCTCAGGATTAAGTGATATTGTTTTGATGGAGGATAGATCTGCTCTATTACGAGAATTGCACTCACAAGTGCTCGGGAAAGTTTTAGAAGAAGACGGAGGTGATAAACCTCGATTTGAAAAAGAGCTAATTGACAGTTATTTTAATGAGAAAAAACCTATTATTAGTAATGAAGATAGTCTGCTGGAAGCTATAAAGCAGATTGGAGGATTATATCTGTTAGATGACAAGGAAAAATCCGTTTATAGGATGTCTGACCGAGCAGGATCTGAAATCCAGGACTTAGCAAAAAACTTGATAGAAGAGGGTGCTGTAGAGTCTGTCTGGACTGGAAACAAAGAGACTTTGTATACATTATCGGAATTAGTTCCTTACTATAAAGCCGCGTACGGTAAAGATGAAAAATTATCCTCTGCTGCACAAAAAATACATGCGAAAATAGATAAAGATACAAAAATAACAAACAAGAAAGTAGCGAACGAATTACATGCTAATTACCTAATTTGTAAAAAAGTTGAAACTTATTGTAAGCGAAACGTCGAAAAAAGCTTAAATTATGAAAAGTCTTTGGATTGGGTTATTAAGAAACATATTGGATTTGTTGGGCCTAGAGCCTCTGAGGAATTGGCAATAGAATTAAATTTACCTGAAGAAATAATTAATCAAACTCTCTATGAACTTGAAGAGCAAGGAATTGTCCAGGGCGGTAATTTTTCATTAGGGAGAAAAGTTCCTCAGTACTTGTTAGCTGAGGATGTCATATATCTTGAAGCTCAATCACACGGTGGACTAGATGTTGTACCTGAAGTAACCTTGCGTGAATATATAGATAAAAAACTATTCAAAAAATTTGATTCCTTACAAACTTTGTTTGATCAATATACTGATGTTTCCTCTCCGCGAATAGCTTTTCATAGATTGAAAAAACCCAACTTAGATGAATGGTGGGAATGGAGAGATTCTGATGCGATACTCCAGGGGCGCTTTTTCTCGGGAAGGCTAAGATATGTTCCTGCAAATAAAATTGGAATGTACCAAACATTATTCAAAAGAGAAGTAAGAGGAAAAGTTCAGAACCTAATTGTTGATATGCTGAGAAGAAGTCCGCCGATGACAAAAAGTGAAATAGTAAAAGAACTAGAGATAAAAACTGAAGTAATTGATGGTGCATTGAGAAGTTTAGAAGATGGCTTAATAATACATAGATACAATCGGCATCGAAATCCATGGACTACACATAACAGATACAGACTTTTAAATGAATATGAGCCTCCTGAAAATCCTGTCAAGAACTTAATGATTGATGTATTAAGAAGCTCAGGTCCTTTGACATTTGCTGAACTTCGCAGAGAGTGTGGGCTGCCATTAGATTCTGCTAGAAATATAATTAATAAGCTACAGGAAGAAGAAATTATTTCTAGAATCATTGTAGTTGGAGCTACACGATTATTTACTTATTGCCTTAGTGAGGAATTAGAAGAAATTAAGAAAACTAAAGACCTGAACATAACGAGAGTAATTTCCTGGAGAGATCCAATGTTAACTCACATAAGGAGAGAAATGTACTCTAGCTATGGTGAAGCTTGGACAAATCCAATCATTAAAGGAGGAATGGTATCTGGATATATTGAATCTTGGGCCATGTCTGGATTATTAGATGTAAGGGAAATTATACTCAACGAAAATGTTTCAATAAAAGAATTTTTAGAAGGGCTGGATGAATTCTCACAATATCAAGAGAATTTCCACAGTAATATTATCAGAATAAAAGTATTTGATGGAACAAAAGTATCTGATTTAGATGAAAAGATAATTGAAGATTTTGTGGCTTGTGGATATCAAAAAATACGCAATTGGCTTGTAAAGGGCCCTGTATTAGATTTATCTTATCAAGAAAGGGACATTTCTGGCTACTTACTTTGGAGGCAAAGAATTCACCCTGAAAGAAGGTTTAGAAATGCAAATGAAGCATTTAGAGAAATGGGTGGAATACGTTCTGAGTACGAATTATCTTTGAGAGTGCAAGGCCGTTTTTTCCATCCAAAGGATTACGGAAATGAGATGGAATTGGTACAAGGTGTGATGATTCCAGGATATTCTACGTACTGTAATGTAAAAGATGCTATAGTTTACAGAGATGCAAGAAATGTACCTCCAAATCCTGATGATCGAAGGTTGCTCGCTTTAGCAATTGATTCGAAAGGTTTACCACGTGAAGAACTTTACCGAAGAAGCGGTATGGATCCTGATTCATTTAAGCAATCTCTTGCAAGGCTTTACCAATCGTTACATTTAGTTAGAACAACTAGAGGAAATTATAGAACTTTACCGGTTAATAGACTTTACGAGGCTGAAAAGGCGCGATTTGTCGTCGTAAAAAGATTAATTGAATCTTTCGGTATAGTTTCAGCTGAGGGTTTAGGAATGTTGCTTAAAGGTGAAATTCCTATGGCAGAACTAAGAAAAATACTCTTTAAACTCGAAGAAGACGATGTCTTAGTAAAGGGGTTTTTCAAAGAAGGAAGTGAAACACTATACTGGCTCTTAAAAGATGATATTGAATTTGTGAAAGGTCATTTATTTCAAGGAAGCTTTGTTCTGAACCAGGCTGATAGGTTAGCTCATTATTTGAACGAAGATGTGAAACAAAAGTTTGGATTAGGGGCCTGTAATGTGATATTTAATTCTACACGCATGACTGGAGCATTCAAAATGTCTAAAAGAGGGAAAGATGTTATTATCACTGAATTTGTAGGAACTAATCATGAAAGGCACGTAATAGAGGCTTGGTGTAGGCAATGGAGATTATCTATTGAATGGGAATTGAAATCTGATGAAAAAGTTGAAATTTAGACAAAATCCTTGTATATGAAATTTGGCAAATCAGTATGTATTTTAGAAAATTGCTCCTCATTTATTATTCCTTCCTGGAAAGATCTGAGAGTCTTCCTGGGGACTGTCTTAGGGCCTAATACGGCACCGGGTCTATTGGGATCATCAAGGTAGTCGGTTTCTAACATGTGAGAATGATTATGCTTAGAAGCAAAAGCTATATTCTCATTAGAGGCCAAAAGTGAGATTGTAATTCCATGACTATTCTCAATTGAACCTATTCCTCCGTAATGTTTAACCAATCTAGATTTAGGAAATCTAACTTCGCTTGCTATATTAGCTAAGTCTTCCATGACTTTGGGTGTGCCTGTTTCAGTATGTAATATTACGGATGCATCTACTTCTTTAGCCCTTACTAATGACTCTTTTAGGACTTCATTGGAAAGATTCCAGATATTATCATTAACCTCAAAGTGAGGCCTACCAAGCTCACCAAGACCTACAATAACTCTCTCACTTACTAAGTCCGCACAATAATCGACCGCTTCGAGATAGGTTTCCTTGGCTTCTTGAGTACTGTAATGATTCAATAATTTAACCAATTGAACGGGGTGAGGTGAAGATATAACTGCTACTTTTGCACCAACTTCTCTAGCTTTCTCTGAAAGCTTCAAAGTAATATTTACTTGTTTCTTGAAATCAGCTATTTTCTTCCAAGGTGAATATGGTTTATGAACTAAAACCAATCGTGTTCCACCTGCTTTTAGAAAGGACTTTACTGCAATTTCTTTTTGCCCATTAGGGTCTAAATGAAAATGATTATCTGTTATATCCACTTTACATTATTTACAAACTCAATGTAATACTTTGCTTGTTCAGCATAAAATTTATATCAAGTGCCGGTTAGAAGAATATCTCAATGAGCTATACAAGAAGTTTGTTTTTAATCGCAACCTTGATTTTTATAAGCGTAATTACCTCTAACGCATCTGCAGACGCTGACGATTTTAACTTAGATTATGATAATCCTTCAAGTGGTGAGGCAAGTGTTGACCCTGAACAAACCATTGAAATGAGTGTACAAATTGAAAATGTAGTAGAACAACCTATGTCATTTGAAATGAAAATATTAAATGATGATGAGTTACAGAGTTCAGGCATTGAGGTTTGGTGGAGTCATAATGGAGAAACTTCTTTAACCTCAAAATCAGATACAATACCTAAAGTCGATGTCTCAGATAATTCCATTAAAAACGGAATTATTGTATCTGTTGAAGCTACTGAAAATGCAGTTTATGGAGACTATGAGATTGAAGTAAGATGCAAGGATAAAGACTCTGACGAATTTGAAGAAATTAGCTTAGACGTTGCTGTCAATGAAAATGCTGAAGTTGCTCTTGAATTATCTGAAAGCGAAGATGCAATCGGTTCTGTAGACGTAGACAATCAGACTACGTATGAAATTCAAGTAAATAATGGCGGAAACAAACTCGATACTTTTACTTTGACATTAGACGAGAATCAATGGGATACGGAGTTTGAAGAATCTCAGGTTACAATTGAAGCATTCAGCAGTCAAATTGTCATTTTAACAGTCACGACTGAAAATGATGTGGAATTTGGCGATTTGGATAGTGTTACAATAACTGCAACGTCCCAAAATGACCCTAGTGTAGATGATACTCTAAGTTTAACAACTCAAGTTAGAGTAAAATACGGATTAATTTTTGCTACATCTTCACCAAATGCAAACAGTATTAGCGGAGAACCTGGAGCTCAAGTTTCTTTTAATTTCAAATTAATTAATAAATGGTCAGAAAGTGTAAATTATGAAGTTAAGAAGAAAGATTGGTATAGAGGTACTGAAGGAAATCGTCCTGATGGCTGGAGTGAATCTTCAGGTACTGGAACACTGGACGGTTTTCAAGAAACCAATTCAGCTAGATTAACTGTAACTATTTCATCAGGAGCTGATGCAGGGGAAGTTGTTACTATTTTAGTGGAGGCTATTGCCAGCGATGATCAAGGCAAGGGTGAATCCATTGTTCTTGAAGTTGAAGTACGTGTTGAAGGAAATTACAATGTACAATTATTAATGTCTGGTGGACTAACTGGACAGCCTGGCACTAATGAAATTAGTATTAATGTTGACCAGCTAGTACCTATATCATCTTATATCAAAGTTAAAAATTTAGCGAAAGTCAATGACTTAATTTATGTTACTGCTGAATGGGAGCTTGGTGGAAATGATTGGATTTTAGAAACTCCCGAACCAATTAGCCTAGCTTCAAACGCTGAAAAAGCTCTCTTCATAAGTGTAAAAGCACCAAAAGCAGATGCTGGTGGTCAGGCTACTTTAAAAATACGTGTTGAATCTGGCGGAGATAGCTCAAAGTCTGCTGAAGAAAATATTATTTTTAGAGTAAATACTGCTCAGGACTCGAGTGGCCCACAAACTGAAGAGTTAGGCGAAGAAAGTGACTTTCCTGTAGACCCTATATGGATTGTTTCAATCGTCTTAATTATAGGGCTTGGAAGCTCTGCTGCCTTCTTACTTAACCAAAAATCAAAGGGAGCTTTTGGAAGCTCCGGAGAAAATACTGAGGATTATAGTGATGAATGGGCAGGTATGGAGGCTCCACCTCAACCTGTAGCACCTCCTCCCGCTGCTGCTCCACCTCAACCTGTAGCACCTCCTCCCGCTGCTGCTCCACCTCAACCTGTAGCACCTCCTCCCGCTGCCGCTCCACCTCAACCTGTAGCACCTCCTCCCGCTGCCGCTCCACCTCAACCTGTAGCACCTCCTCCCGCTGTTGCTCCTGCTGCACCTACAATTTTAACAATTACAGTACCTCAAGGCGTTATGGCTGGGCAACAGATTCAAATTAAGGCTCCATCTGGACAATTAGTGAACGTCAAAGTTCCTGAGGGATGCGGTCCCGGCTCTCAGTTTAAAATTCAAATTTAAAGCAGGCGTGGTCTAGTCTGGTATGACTAGGGGTTTCCAACCCCTCAACCTGGGTTCAAATCCCGGCGCCTGCACCACTCTATTGCACAATTCATTTATAATAGCTATTAAATTTAGGAGTATGAAGCATATTTCATTAGTTATCATTGGTTTAATGATTTCAACAGGATGTCTAGATTTTTTGGATGAAGAAAGTACAAATCAGAAACCTACCTCCGTAGCTAACTTTGTTGGTAATGGGCCTTTTGAGCCAGAGGAAAGTATTACATTCACTGGAAAAGATAGTACTGACCCCGATGGAGACACTCTGGAATATTATTGGGATTTTGATAAAAATGACGGAAATGAAGAAAGTGTGAAGGGAGATATTGCAAATTATGGCAAAATTACCCACTCATATAACTCTGAAGGGACATTTACTGTAACACTAACTGTCACCGATGGTAAGAATACAGACACATCTACTGTAAAAGTAAAAATAGAGAAAAAAGATAGTGACATTCGTGCAATCGTAAACACTGATGATGATTTAAATTCTGAAACAAATAATGCCGAAAAAGTGGAATATGCTTTTTCAGCCTCGAACTCTATTTCAGAGAGTAGAATTACAAAATATGAATGGGACTTTTCATATGATTCTAGCGAAGGTTTCCTAGTTGATGAAGAAACTAATGAAGCTGAAATATCATATGAATTTGATTCCGGAATTTATACTATCAAAGTTAGAATTACTAATGAAATGGGAGAAAGCGATGAAGCTGGTTATTCTGATGACGTGGAATTGAAAATAAATTACAAATATACTGAAACTAGAAATATTGATTCAGGAAACCAGGAACACTTGTTACAAGTATATTCTATACCTGCAAGATACATTAGAGCTACACTCGAATATGAAAGTAATTCCGTTCATACTAAGGATTTAGATTTATACATTTACAATCATAGCCAAGTAATAAATCCTGACGATGGAGATAGTGAATATGTAGCTGTAAATGATACTCACGACAATGGAAATATTGAACAACTAAATTATATAGAATTAGACTACTATAATAGTACTGACAGGGCTTGGTTTGATGAAATACACGAACTTGGAGAATGGGCTGTCGTAGTAGATCATGAAAGAACCGGAAGCAATGAATATACTGTAAAAATAGAAGTAATATATTGGGAATAAGTGTTTGAAATAGTAAAACCTTGCCAAAACTGCAAATCCTATATTCTCAAGCCAAAAATAAGTATAAATTTTGATTTGAAAAAAACTGCAGATAATATAGAAAAATATTCGTTTAGAATTTTAACATTCACCGGCTCTATGCTTTCTTTGAAGAGAGAATGTAAAATTAACATTTATAATTCAGGTAAAATAGCAATTATAACTAAAGACTTAAATCAAGTTCAGAAATTAGCTGAAGAGTTCGAAAATGTTTTGCGTATTAAAAAAAAATAATTGGTGAAAAAAATTGGATAATCTACCCTTCGTATCTATAGTAATTCCTACAACAGGTAATGTAAAATTCATTAAAGGACTCGTTGAAAGTGTTAATAAATTAGATTATCCGAAAGAAAAATATGAACTAATTTTGGTTGGTGATAAAGAAACTGAATTATTAAAGGTAAATAGTGAAAGGGCTAAAAATTACGGAATAAATACTACAACAAAATATGAGCCCTATGCGGCAGGTAAGAAACGTAATATTGGAGTAGAATTGGCAAAAGGTGAAATTATTGCCTTTACTGATGACGATACAATACTCAAAGAAGACTGGCTTAATAATGCAGTAAAACATCTTAATGATAATACAAAATATGTAGGAGTTGGAGGGCCAAACTTTACTCCAAGAGAAGGGTTACCATTTGCTAAGGCCGTGGGAAGAATATTTGGCTCAAAATTTCTTTTCTCATTTAGGTATACTATAGGACATGCAAAACCAAAAGAAATTGAGCATAATCCAACTTGTAATTATATTATAAAAAAAGAAGTATTTAAAACTGTTAAATTTCATAACACTCTATGGCCTGGCGAAGATGCAGAATTCGACATTAGATTAATAAAAAATGGATTTAAAATTTTATACGCACCTAATGTTGTTGTCTGGCATCACCGAAGATCTAGGCCATTACCTTTTCTTAAACAAATGTTCAATTATGGTAAAACAAGAGCTCAAGTAACAAGAATGCACCCTGATAGTTTCGATATAAGGTATTTTGCATTCATCAGCGCTTTCTTTTTTTTAATAGCTTTATATTCAATTTCATTTGCAAAAATAGAATTGCCTTTGGCTGGAAAAGTTGATTTGATAATACCTGTAGTACTAAATTTAGCTTATTTTGGTATTATTTCTGCAGCAGGTATCCTAGTCGGTTTACAGACTAGAAAGATAAAACAAGGACTTTACGCCCCACTTGTTTTGTTTATACAGCATTTTGGTTTTTCAATCGGTTTACTGTATGGTTTTATTAAAAAACCATAAAGGAAACTTTTTACAAGGGCTCGATTTGGGACAATGTGGATTTAGACTACGAAAAGCTATTGGAAAGAGCAAGAGAGGGCATAGAAGAGGTGACTGAAAGCTCTGAACGATTTATCCCTCCCGTACCTGAAATTCTGTACGAAGGAAGCAAAAAAACAATCATACGTAATTTTACGGAAATAATAGATATCTTAAGGAGAGAAGAGAATCATTTGTATAAATTTCTTCTTCAAGAGCTAGGAACTGCCGGATCTATAGATAACAGGAGATTAGTTCTACAAGGAAGAGTCCCTGAGAAAAAAATTAAGGAACGTGTTAAATTATACATTGACACTTTTGTAATTTGCCAGGAATGTAATAGGCCAGATACTGACTTTAGTAAAAGAGGAAGAACTTTAATACTAGATTGTCAAGCTTGTGGAGGAAAAAGACCAATAAGAACAAAACTTATTACTTAAAATAAATTTAAAATAAAAATGGAAAAAATTCAAAGTATCTCTATAGCTCTAGCTTTTCTAGCTGTTTGTTTCAGCGGATGCCTTGATAATAATGATGAATCCGAAAAAAATACACCTCCTGAAGCTTTAATTATGATGCCAAGACAAGCCGACACAGTGGAAGCAGGAAAGCCTTTCTCTATAGACGGGTCTGCATCTAAAGATGCTGATGGTGATGAATTACAATACAGATGGACTCTCTCTGGATTAGGAAGTCCAATTGATTTAAGTACAAAAGTATCTGATACCGTTATTATTGATACCCCAGGAAAAGATTTAGTTCTAACATTACTTGTTCAAGATTCTGGTGGACTAACTGGACAAGACATTGTAGTAATAACTGTGGAGCCTGGCAATAGGCCACCAACTGCCACTATAACAACACCAAGTAACGGCGGAGCATATTCTGAAGGAAGTGAAATTGTATTTAATGGACTAGCAAGTAGTGATCCTGATAATGATTTCTTAACTTATACATGGGATCTTTCGGAAGCTGGTGGGCCAAGTTATACTGCATCAAAACAGAATAAATTTTCTTTAGATTTAAGCGAAGGCCAATATTCCATTAGCTTAACCGTAGAAGATCCTGACGGAGAACTTAGTACTGCTACACATTCATTTACAGTTACAAATTTGCCTCCAATTTCAAAAATTAAAAGTGATGTAGACTCAGTATTTGTTAATGAAAAAATTAAGTTTTCAGGAGAGGAGTCCTATGACCCTGAGGGTGGAGCCTTAGATTTCTTATGGAATTTCGGCGATAATAAAACATCATCTCTAAAATCTCCAGAATATAGCTGGGATTTGCCAGGGAATTTTGTTGTTTCTCTTACTGTTGAAGATGGTGAGGGTCAAGAAACTACTTCAACAAAAGATATTGAAGTCAAATCATTGGGTCCTGTTGCTAGTTTTACTTTTTCTTCAGGTGAAAAAATAAGAGCTAATAGCAATGTAACACTGGATGCAAGCGACTCATCGGCATTAGGTGCTCCAATAAAGGAATACAAATGGAATTTTGGAAATGGTGAAGAAACAACCTCTAACGAGTCTAGTACCGAATACTCATGGAGCTCAGGAGGATACTACAATGTTACTCTAATGGTTGTAGATGAGGATGGAGAAATAGGAGAAATAACCAAAAAATTACAAGTGGTTCCTGAAGACTATGCAGATGAAGGACAAGGGAATGAATTAGTTGATGGTAATGAAGATACAGTTAGTTACAATCTACCTGTCCAAATCTTTGTATCCTCTTTACAAATTGAATTCACAGATGTTGGTTGTGTCGGATTAGGAGGAACACTGAACTACGTTATTACATTACAAGATTCAGACGGAAGTCAAATTGCTGAGGAGAATGGTAACGTTGCCTGTGGTGAAAGTGAAAGCTGGAGTGAAACTATATCTGATGATGATAATTCAATGAGTATAGGGGATTACCAACTTGCAATAGAGCTGACTAATGGTGGAACTCCAGTTCAGGCAAACTGGAATTATCTTTTTGAAATAACCTATAATTTTTAAATTTTTATTGAAAAAGATACCGTATTCTTCTTTCTCAAAAGTAAATCTTTAAGTCTAATTATTTTTGGATTTAATGAAGACAATTTTGTCTTCATACCGTCTACATGGCCTTCTCCTACTATTGCTACTATTCTACTTTCATGGTTATTTCTTAATAGTTTTACTAAATTCTTTGACATATAAGTGTCTCTTCTATCTATCAAGTGAGATTTAATTACAGGATAATTAACTGAAAAATCATCCAATTCTTTAGTAAAATCTCCAGAATCCATGCTATCTCCAAAATTCATATCACTTCGGCCTATGAAAGAAAATATACTATCCTTGATTATCCTCCAGAATTCAATCCAAGGCATATTCCTCCATGCATCCATTATTGTAGGTAATATTGGCCGATCTATCAATTTGATATCTGAACCTAACAATCTTGCAATATTTCCTGCAACCAACATTTCAGAACCTGGAGAACTACCGAAAGACTCGCCCAAATGCTTTTGAATACGTGATAAAAATCTTAGAATAATAGGGCCTTCTGAACTCTGAGATTTAGTTTGCAAAGCAAGCCATCTGTCTCTGTCTAATTCTAAGGCAACGCAAGTAGGGTCAAAATCTCTTATAAATCCTTCAAGAGGCACTGATAAATCTATTACATGAGCTGTTCCGATTATCATCAATGAGGGCATAATTACTATGATTAGGGCAGTATACATATTAAATAACAATGCTCGCTGATAAACTATGTTCAGTTCAAAAGAAGACCCTGATGCACCGTCAAAATGTCCCTATTGTAACAAGGATATTGGTGTAGATGGAAACACATACCGATTCCAAGTAGTAGATTTTACTGCCGAAACTTCTGGTAATCAGAGAACTGCTGGAAGAGTTATTGCAGTATCTTGTTCAAATTGTAAGAAAGTCCTAGGGTTTGTAAATCAATAGACTTATTTCAAAAAAATAATTAAAAACATTAGCGTTGCAACGGCCTCAAAAGTTGCTAAGATTATGGAACCTTTTGCAACTGTGTGATACGTAGGTTGCGAGGTAATTGGCAAATAGACATAATGAACTATTATTTCTAAAATCAAGAGCCATCCCGTCCAAATGAATAATTCATAATTCCAAGGGAAAATTTCAAAATAACCTGAAAACAATAAAAGTAAGACTCCACATATTGTAAAAAACCAAGATAATTTCATAGTAAACTCAGCCCCAAATCTTGTTGCGAAAGTCTCTACTCCAAAACTTCTGTCAAACTCAACATCAATAGCCATAGTTGGGCTGTAAAGTGCCAATAGATAACAGACTGTTGATAAGAAAAACAGCCTTGGAAATTCAACAAGAGGCTGTTCTATTGACCATGCCGCCAAAGGAATCAGAAAACCTAAGCTTATTCCATTACTCAATAAATCTAAACCTGGCCGTGACTTAAATCTAAATGGCTCCATATTGTATACAAAAGATATCACTGTCAAACCCAAAATGCAATACACGAACTCAAAATTAAACTTTAATGATAATACTATACAAGATACTTGTAAAATCCAAAATAAAATCCAAGAAGTTCTCAAGCCGATAGAACCTCGAACAAGTAAGCTAAATTCTTTTCGAGGATTTTTCTTATCTAGATCAATATCACAAATATGATTCAAAACAAAAGTGGAAGAAGTAAGTAGAGCTATGATAAGAAATCCATAAAATAGATCAAAACTATATAATTCTCTAGAAGAAATTACATAACCAATGAAAAAGGGAGTGAAGCCAACCATCCAAAATTCAAACCCGATAAATCTTAGCCAAGTAAGTCTTGTAAATATCTTATTATTGATTAGACGTTCAAAAGTTAAATTTGTCATTTTTGTATATTTGTGCTAGGAGCCCAACCTTAATATCTTTAGGCTGCATAATAAGATATGAGTAATGATTTTGAATATGCGCACAATAACAAAAATGTAATTTGGATGTCACAAAATACTAACCATTTACCTACACACGGCGCTATCCAAGACGCAATAAAGAAGTCTGCTGATGAAAGAGAATATACCAAATATCCCCTAGCCTCGGGCTTTCCCAAATTAAAAGAACTAATTTTAGAAGATTTAAATCTACCTGACCAGGATTTACACATCACTAACGGAGGTACAGAGGCCCTCTACTGCTTAATGAGACATATACAACCTAAAGGAAGTGAAATGATAACTTCGGATCCGTCATATTTTGTAGTTCATAAGTTTGCTAAATTAGGAGGTGCTAAATGTACAGACATACCCATTTATCATGGAAATTACAGATTCGATATAGAAGATATTAAGGAAGCTATCAATTCAAATACTAAATCTATTTTTTTAATTGATCCAATAAATCCATTGGGCAGTACATACCCTAAAGAAGAAAAAAAAGCCATATGTGACCTGGCTGAAGATCATAAATTTTGGATAATTGACGATATTACCTATTGCGATTTTGCGCCTAATCATGTTTTAGCTGCTGATATTTTACCTGAGAGAACAATTACTGGTTATTCTGTATCAAAGAATTGCGGACTTGCCGGATTAAGAGTTGGTTCACTTGTAGGACCTAAAGAATTTATATCCGAGGTTCGAGGGACAATGGTATCTGATTTAGGAATAAATGTTGTAGGTCAAAGAGCTGCGATTGCAGCTCTAGAAACTAAGAAAGATTGGTTACCTGGCATGCTAGAAACTGCAAGAAAGAATCAAGAAATAATAAAAAAAGCTGTTGATAAAGTTGAAGGGGCATCACTGCCAGTTTATCCTTCAGCCGCTAGCATGATGGTTATTGATATTTCAGAACATAAAGCTAATCCTCAAACTGTACAGGACAAATTGTTGTATGAAAATGATATTTTTGTAAGAGCTGGAAATTATGTTTCAACTAGATTTGGAGAAAAATTCATACGTGTTTCGTTTTCTATACCAACTCCTGAAGTTGAAAAATTTGCCGAAGCTTTTCCAAAAGTTATGGAAGAATTAAATATCTAAATTAGCTACAGCTGTAGCATTTGCTTCGATATATTCTCTTCTTGGTTGAACATCATCACCCATAAGCTCGACAAATGCTTTATCTGCTAGTTCAGCATCTTCAATCTCAACTTTTAGCAAAGTTCTTTTTGAAGGATCCATCGTAGTGTCCCACAATTGTATTGCATTCATTTCACCAAGCCCCTTGTATCGTTGAACTGCAGCTCCAGAACCATAATCAGCCAATAATCTTTCTAATTGAACATCGTCGTAGGCATATGACATCTTTTTACCCTTACTAACTTTATACAAAGGTGGTTGAGCAACATATACATATCCTGCATCAATCAAACCTTTCATGTGTCTGTACAAGAAAGTCAATAACAATGTACGAATATGGGCTCCATCGACATCTGCATCAGTCATTATTATTAATTTATGATAGCGAGCTTTCCCGAGCTCGAATTCATCTTCTTCTTCTACACCAGTTATGCTACATCCCATTGCTGTGATTAAGGCCATAACTTCATTGTTCGCTAAAATTTTATCAATTCTTGATTTTTCAACATTCAAAATTTTACCTCGCAGTGGTAAAATTGCTTGCGTAGCCCTATCTCTACCTTGTTTAGCAGTTCCACCTGCTGAATCTCCTTCCACTATGAATAATTCTGATTCAGAGGGATCTTTACTTTGACAATCTGCCAATTTACCAGGTAGGCCTCCACCTTCCAAAATTCCTTTACGTCTAGTTAAGTCTCTTGCCTTTTTTGCAGCCTCACGAGCCTGGAATGCTTGTATACATTTGGAAATGATTATCTGAGTGTCTGAAGGATTCTCTGCAAAATAATTCGATAAAGCTTCTGTCATGATTTTATCAACGATCCCTTTAACTTCTGAATTACCTAATTTCGTCTTAGTCTGACCTTCGAACTGAGGGTCAGGTACTTTGATTGATAAAATCGCAGTTAGACCTTCTCTAACATCATTGCCTTCCAATGCGGAATCTTTTTCTTTTAACTGCTTTCTTTTCCTAGCTACACTATTAATTGTACGTGTTAAAGCTGTTTTTAATCCTGACAAGTGTGTTCCACCCTCACGAGTTGCAATATTATTTGTGAAAGTGTGTATGTTTTCTCTAAATGCTGAAGTCCACTGTAGCGCAGCTTCGACTTGAATTTGATCTTTTTCCCCAGTAACAAACATAGGATTTGACATTAGAGAGGTCTTACCCTTGTTCAAGAACTTAACGTATTCTGAAATACCACCTTCATAGAAAAACTTATCTGATTTTCCATTTTCTATTTCCTCTCTTAAATTTATAGTGATTCCTGCATTAAGATAGGCTAATTCTCTGAGTCTATACCTTAATATTTGGTAATCAAAATCTACGGTCTCAAAGATTGTTTCATCTGGAGTGAATCTAACGCATGTTCCATTTTTATCACTGTCACCTAACCTTTTCAAATCTGAATCTAAATTACCTCTTCTGTAAGTTTGAGTGTATGAGCCGCCATCTCTATGGATCTCTACAGATGCTTTAACTGATAGGGCATTAACAACTGAAACTCCAACTCCGTGAAGACCTCCTGAAACTTTGTAGGTATCACTATCAAATTTTCCTCCTGCATGAAGTTTAGTCATGACTATTTCTACTGCAGGAACCTTATAGACTGGGTGAGGATCTATGGGAATACCTCTTCCGTTATCTGTTACTGAGCATGATCCATCTGTATGTAATACAACATCAATAGAATCGCAATGACCATTCATTGCTTCATCAACTGAATTATCTACTACTTCGTAAACTAAGTGATGCAAGCCAGCCTCGCTTGTTGAGCCTATGTACATTGAAGGTCGTTTACGTACTGCTTCTAACCCTTCTAATACTTGAATCTGATCTGCTTTATAATCCTCTGAGTTTTTTGGCATAATAATATTCTTTGCATAGATAGAAAAGGGCTTTTAAGTGTACCTCACAAATACTCAAGATATTCGCAATTTATAGCGTTTTTCGACCCGGACGCCAACCTGCGGGACAGGACTTCCCAGATTGCAGTGCTTGTAACGTTCTTACTGTTTCATCAACACTGCGTCCAATCCAAGTGGGATTTACAGCCATTGACATCAAAATTCCTTCATCGTTGATTATGAAAGTGCCCCTTAATGCCTGGCCTAAAGAACGCTGGAGAACCCCATATGAAGTAGAAATTCTAAGAGAGGGATCTGCCATTAAAGGATATGATAATTTATCAATCCCTCCTTTTGTTCGTGGCTTTTCCATCCAAGCCTTGTGTGAGTTCTTTGAATCTGTAGAACATCCAATTAAAACGCAATTAGCCCTTTCAAAATCCTTTATCCTACGATTAAATGAGTGAATTTCAGTAGGACATAAATCAGAAAAATCTCTTGCATAGAAAAAAATAACTGCCCACTTTTTTTCATCAATTATTTTATTTAGAGACATTTTATCAAAAAATATTTGTTTTTTACGAGAGTCGAATCTTACTACATCAGCTTCAAAGAGTGGAGCTGGTTTACCTAATCTGGGGAATGAATTTGACAAAATATAACCTTATCAAAAGCATTTGGACAAAATGTATAAAGTTATGCCCAAAAATAAGAACCTAAAGTTCCAAATTTGATCAATTATCAGAAAAAATTAATCAAAAAATGATTTTATTGAGGAAATTACTTCAAAAACATCTGAATCTGAAAGAGCTGGATGTACTGGTAAACTCAAAACTTCTTTAACCAAAATTTCCGCATTAGGGCAACTTGATTGGTACTCTTTCATGGAAGAGTAAGTATACAATAAGCTAGGATAATATATTCCCGTATTTATCTTTCTTTCCAGTAAAAATTCTCTTAACTCATCCCTCTTGTCAGAGCGAATAGTATATTGATGAAAAACATGTCCTCTTCTATTTTTTGGAGTAATCACTAAGTCTGAAAGTTCAGAATTATATCTTTCGGCTATTTCTCTGCGCCTAGCATTAAAATTTGGTAACTTTTTAAGTTGCTCACGTCCGATAGCTGCTGAGATATCAGTCATTCGATAGTTGTAACCAAACTCAGTGTGCTGATATTGTGCAGACATACCGTGTGCACGAATTATTTTACATTTATTAGCAAAATCTTCATCATTTGTTGTTATGATTCCGCCTTCTGAGGTAGTCATATTTTTTGTTGGATAAAAACTAAACCAACCGGCTTTCCCAAAGCTACCGGCATTTCCATCCCAATAATTTGCGCAATGAGCCTGAGCGGAATCTTCAATTAAAAGCAAATTATTTCTTTCAGTAATCTCCATAAATGAAGGCATATCTGCCAACTCTCCGTAAAGGTGAACAGGATGAATAGCTTTTGTTTTATCTGTAATTGCAGCTTCTACTTTACTAGGATCTAGACAAAAACCGTCTTCTTCAACATCTACAAAAACTGGTTTAGCCCCAGCCATTATTACTACTGAGGCCGTGGCAAAAAAGGTAAAAGGAGTTGTGATAACTTCATCGCCAGGACCTATGCCGCTTGCTAACATAACTAGATGGCCAGCTGTTGTTCCGTTGCATGCTGCTACTGCATGTTTGACTCCACAAAGCTTTGCAAATTCTTTCTCAAATTTGGCTACTTCCGGACCTTGTGCAATAATACCTGAACGTAAAACTCTATCCACTGCCTCTCTTTCTTCTTTACCTATCTGTGGACTAGCTATCTGAATCATATCTACTTAGTCACAAGTAGGTATTAAAAGCAAGACCCGATGATGATGTGAGATTATATGTTTGAAAGTACAAATTGGAAAGCTGTGAGCGCTGAAGTGATGGGAACTTTTTTCTTAGTTTTTTTTGGAGTTTCATCTTTAACAAATAATGCAGGAGTTGTCAGCGAAGGCGATGGAACATTGCACATTTTAATTGGATTAACTACTCTTACTTTAACCCTTTTTGTTCTTGTGCACATTCTTGGACCTGTATCTGGATGTCACCTTAATCCAGTAATAACTATTCCCACTTATCTTTCAGATAAAATGGATAGAGACACTACTGTTGCTTACATTGGAGGCCAGATTGTTGGCGCATGTCTTGGATTTTATTTGTTTGATTTAATTAATCCTGGAACAAGTGATTCGGTTCTAGATGGAGATTCAGCATTATTACTGGCTGCAATGGTTGGAACAACATTCTTTGTAACTTCTCTGTTAACTTCACAGGATCCAGGCTCAATAGCTGCAACGCTGTTCATTGTTTCAAGTACTGCATTTGGTGATGTTAATCCTGGTGTTTCACTAGGTAATATGATTGCTACTGATGTAGAATTCATGTTCTTCGGAATTGTAGGATCTTTGATTGGATGTGTTATTGGCTGGGGAATTAAAGAAAATATTATTGATCAGTAATTACATCAGCTGTGTAACTTCTTCTACTGAACGAAGTTCTTGGAAATAAATTTGTTCTATAGAATCGTACATTTCTTCATCGTCTTTAATCAAAGCAAGTACTTGTTCATATCCTTCAGCAGCTTTTTGCTCCGTTTTTAGGGATTCTTCAAGCATCACCAGGTAATCTGTTGTGTGGACTATCTCTGTTGGATCCCTGTCTGTAACTGCAGTACCTCCGAGCTTAACAATTGCAGATCTAACCATCTCAGCATGAGTATGAGATTCGGTAGCTTCTTCATCAAAGAAAGGCTTGAGATGTAGTCTGTGAATTCCCTTGACATACGCGGAATAATGCGAATAAAGGGCTGCTGCACGTAATTCCCAGCCTAGCCCACCGTTCAATTTTTCTATTAAGTCAGTGCGTGACATATGCTGATAATAATAGTTGGGATAAAATAACTTAGCCAATATCCAAATAGAACATACTTCAGCGTGGTTGGACTGGTAAAATAGCAGTTCGTGTCATAATTATCTTTTGCTTGACATGATCATCAAGACTAATATCAATATCCTTGGCTAAATTAGAAAAATCATAATTTTTAATTGAAATAACTGAATCGTCTTCGGTAATAATTTCTGATAACTCTGGAGAAGAATCACCGAAGTAGACCCACCCTACTGCTTCTGTATCCTTATTAATTCCAGCTAATTTTAATGCTTTTGATATTTGTCTCAATGAAGTCAAATATAGTAAAACTTCTGTAGATTTATCTTTTGATAGATTAAAACCATTATTGTGAGATGATAGAGAAAGAGTTGCTGCTTGATGCAAATGTTCAATTCCGCAAACACTTTTTGAGTCTACAAGGGTTAAATTTGAATTTACAAAAGATAAAATTTTATCTAAATCACTCGTCATCAAACGACCGCAACCTACTACTAATTTCACAATGTCTAATCGACAGAGGAGATTATATAATAGGTAGCGTGGTCTGAAACATAGAGTTTAGTATGAGCGCTGAGTTAGAAGAACAAATTGCACAGCTTGAAAACAGCTTAGGTCAGGAACAGCAGAGACTTGAAAAGTTATGGGATGCTTACGAACAACAGGAAAAAGATTTGAATGCATCTTTGGACAGAATTAATTACTTAGAATCGGATATTGAAACCAGGCAAACAATGATAACTTCTTTACAAGAATTACTTACTGAGAGAGATGCAAAGCTTCGTGACCTTGAAATTCAAAGGCAAAGGCAAAGTAAAATTGCTGCTGAATATGAACCTAAGATTAAAGAAATGCAAGGAATTATAGAAGATCAAACTGAGAAATATGAACGATTATTATCAATTACTCAGGAAATGGAAGATGAACTTGATTTGGCAAGACAATCTTTGCATGCAAGAGATGGTTGGTTTAACGCCAATATTAGTAGTTTAGAATCTGTTTCTGAAATTATTAAAGAATGGAGGAACATACAAGGTGGAAAATTTCCGGAAGTTAAAGAATCAAGTGGACCTGGCGGCGGAAAAAGTGCATTCGTCTCCTCTGTTGCAAAAATAAAAGGTTTAGGTGCTGTAAAAGCTGAAAACTTATATGATGCTGGATTCCACACTGTTGATGATTTGAAAAGTGCTTCCACAGAAGATATTGCAGGCGTAGTTGGCTTCACAAATCTGAGTGCAAGCAAAGTTGTAAAAGGCGCTAAAGAACTTTAGATTAATAAAAAATTAGTTACTATTTCCTGATTTCTTACCTCTGGATGAAAAGAAACGCCAAAAGCATTAATCTCTTTGTGAGATATCATTTGTATTGTTTTTTCACTTTTAGCTAAAACATTGAAAGAAGTAACTTCATCTACCGAAAAATTATGCATATTATATGCTTGAAAATTTCCACTTGCTAAGGGATTCTGAATCTGTATATCAACATTTATCATGCCTATTTCTTCTTGAACTATAATTTTCTCATCAAACATACTGCATATTATTTGGAAGCCTGAACATATTCCTAATATCCCTTTACCGTGATTTTTCAATTTATTAAAATCGAATAAGTAGTTCAAATAATCATTATCTTGTAGAGATGTTCCGCAAATTATTACCTTATCATATATCTGAAAATTAAAAGTTTCTAAGTTTCTATAATTTATTACATCATAATCATAAGATTTAATTATTTCAATAATTGGGTTTACAAATTCATATTCACTCAATTTTTCTTTACAAGTTGATATTAACAAAATTTTCATTTGAGTTTAGCCTCCTTTATTTCTAGACGACCTGAAAAATTAGAATAGTGTATTTTTGAAGATAGTACCTCTAACCTTTTTGAAAACATAGGTGCGTTAATTACTAAAGATTCAAATTCTCCTCCTTCGCCAGCAGGATTAATTCTATACTTTTTTGAGTATAATAATAATTCATTAATTGTAGAGGAATTAATCTCTTTTCCCAACCAGGATTCATCAAATGGTTCTGCTGCGATTCCGGTAATAATAGAAGTAACATTGTAAGTTTGAAGTTTCTCTAATAATTTTTCTTGAGACAATTGCCAAATTGGATTAAAGCACCATAAATTCAATTTATTACAAATATTTTGTATTCTCGTTGATTGGTATGTTGATGCTAAGGCTCCTGTAACTATTCCTTGAATTGAGTATTCTTTTTTTGCTTTTTTGATTAAAGTAAATAAATCATCCAATTCATCATCTTGAATCCCCGCAGTTTCCTGAATAACTTGTGGAATGCCTAGAGATTCCGCTTGTAATTTTGTCCATGTAATTGCTGGAGTATGGAACATCCAGCTGTCTTGGTTAGAAGATTTAATTGTCAGCAAACATGATATTTCGTGATCTTCTGAAGCTAAATGCATTGCAATATACGAATCCTTACCTCCTGAGAAAAGTATTCCTAATTTCATCGACGTTTCCGCTTAGCTATCAGATATACTTCGCTTGATTGCTTACGAGAGGCCTCAGGAGATAAAGTTCTTACTGAACCAAATTCATCGATTACTGCTTTTCTATACTCTTGAAAATCAGCTCCTTCAAACACCTTCACAACAAATGCTGAAGCTTTCCTTTCAGCTGCAATCTCTAAAGCTAAAGAAGATAACTCAACCGAACGTGCTTGATCTACCGAATAATTTCCTGATAAATTAGGGCTCATATCTGATATCACTACATCGGCCTTGGGCATTAATTCCTGTAATTGCTCTCTTGTCTCTGATTCACGTAAGTCTCCCTGAATGAAAAGGGCGCCTGTCAACGGTAATATGTGTTGTAAATCTACTCCAACAAGTTTTCCTTCTTCACCTATAAATTCTAATGCAACCTGAGACCAGCCACCCGGTGCTGCACCCAAGTCCAACACCTTGTCTCCAGTTTTGAATATTTTACTTCTTTTTTGTATATCTTTTAATTTGTACGTTGACCGAGCTCGGTAACCTTCACGTCGAGCTTTTCTTTGAAATGCATCACTACGGCCTTGACGACCTTGGCCTGGCATCTATTTCCCGCCAGCTTTCTTGTAAGCCCACTCTGCAGCTTGACAAATATTCCTATCTGCCCCTGTAGTTGTTCTGTTCTTAATTATTGCTAAATGTGGTTTGACCAAAGTAGGTTTGTTGGATCCAATATATCCTAAAGCCTTAACAACTTCAGTATGAACATACCAATCATCATTCTTCAATACTTTTGCTAATTTAGGAACTGCATGAAAAACAACCATTGCATCTTTACTACCAATTCTTCCTACTGCCTTAGCTGAAGCTTTACGTAATTCAGATGATTTACTCTCAATACCTTTAATCAATCCTGGAACTGCATCCTTAACTGAATGTGGGTTTGCCAAACCCAACATGCCAATGCAATCTGCAGCTCTTTCCTTTAATTTTTCACCTGAATTAAAAGCTGAGACTACTTCTGGAGCTAATGCAACGGAAGGTTGTGGATACTTTTTAGCAAATTCAGTCAATAATACTATGGAATGGTAAACTACTCGCCAGTCATCGTCACGAAGAGCATGTTTCAAAGCCGGAAGGGCAGCTTTAGGTATTGTATTCATAATCTTGGAAAGTGATTTTTGAGTTTGATACCGCACATCCTTATCATCGTCACTTAGCATTTCGAATAAATCAGCTATAGTATCACTATTATTAGACTTAGATTTTAATGAAAATGTTGTCCAAATATCTACTACTCTGGAACGAACGGAAGGATATGGACTATCTAAAGCAGATTGCATACCTTCAAAAATTTCTTTCGCTCTTTTGGGCCTAGCCTTTCTTAGCTCCATTAACCCCTCAATCAACGCTTCTTGTGGAGATTCCATCTGATCAGGTAATACTCGAATGAATGAATCTATAATTGGATCAAGCCATTTATCCTCAGTCTGAGCTTGAATAACTAATGCCTTGATTGCAGCAGCTCTTTGAATCTCCGTACCTGCAGACATCTCAGTAAGGTTTTTTTCTATTCTATTATCTTGGGAACCTCCGCTGGCAGTCTCTGCCCACTGACCTACGGAATCCTTCAAGTTCTGTAATCTATCCCTGAAACCCACACTTACCGTATGGGGATGATAGTAATAAACCTCGCCTCAATGAAGGACTATGCCTCAATTGGCCGAGAAATTCATTAGCGATAATGGCGCAAACATTTACGATAAAGTAAAAATTACCAATAAAGAGCAAACTTTGGAAGGGATTGTTATGCCTAGAAATAAGTTTTCAGGAGAACATATTATTGTTCTAAAGTTAGACAATGGCTATAATATTGGAGTTTCTACAGAAGATGCTGAAATTAGTATTATTGAAAAGGCAAAGGAAAAACAAAGTAGTAAACTAGTTAATGAAAAAAATGAAAAATTAAAGGATATAACAATACTTGGAACTGGTGGAACAATAGCTTCTTTTGTAGATTACAAAACTGGAGCTGTAAGCCCTGCAATAACTGCTGAACAGCTTGTAAATTCTGTCAGCTCATTAAAAGAAATTGCTAATATTGAAGCTGAACCTTTACTATCTCTAGCCTCTGAAGATATGCAACCTAAACATTGGGAGCAAATGGCTGTTAAAGTTGAAGAAATACATTCAAAGAAAAATCACGGAATTATAATTGGCCATGGAACAGATACTATGGGCTATTCTGCTGCAGCACTTTCATTCCAATTACCTGAACTATCAAATCCTGTTATTTTTACAGGTTCTCAAAGAAGCCCTGATAGGCCTTCAAGTGATGCCCACCTGAACTTAGAAGGTGCTGCAAAAGCTGCAATGACTGACTTAGGCGAAGTATCTATTGCTATGCACGAAACTACCGATGATCTAAACGTGGCTATCTGGCGAGGCAACAGAACTCGAAAAAATCATTCATCAAAAAGAAATGCTTTTACATCGTTGAATGATGAGCCTATAGGTATTGTGGGTGAAAATATCGAATGGAAAGGAAAATACAAACCAATTAGCGACAAAACTATTATCCGATCGGGATTTGATGAAAATATAGCTATGGTATGGGCCCATCCTGGATTTAAAGCTGAAGACTGGGAGAGCACAGTTTCTTCAAAGAAAGGCGTTGTGATAGCTGGCACAGGATTGGGACATATAAACTCAAATTTATTAGACTCAATAGGGAAAACGGCTAAAGACATTCCTGTTGCAATGTCTACACAGTGTTTAGCTGGAACTACTAATCTTAATGTTTACAGAAATGGAAGAGAACTTTTGGAAAAAGGTGTCGTGGAAACATACGATACATTACCCGAAACTTCACTAGTCAAAATGATGTGGCTAACAAAACATGAACCTGATAAAGTAGAAGAATTAATGGGTAAAAATATCGTTGGTGAATTATCAAACACAAGAAAATTAATTTGAGAAAAGCTCTTTAGACTGCGCTCAATTGTGTTACTATGATTCATTCACAATTTGAGAAATTAGCTGATTTGCTAATCAACCATTCTTGCACATTAGGCAAAGGTGAAAAAGTATTGATTGAAGCTTTTGACATTCCTCAAGAAATGGTAATCGCTACCATTAGAGCTGCACGTAAAGTTGGAGGAATCCCCTTTGTTACTTGGAAAAATAACTTAATTCTAAAAGAACTAATTTCTGATACTACAGAAGAACATATGGGATTAATGGGCGATGTAGAAAAATTTAGAATGAAGGAAATGGATGCATACATTGGACTTAGAGGAAGTCTCAATATTTCTGAAATGTCTGATATTGAATCCGAAAAAATGGCCATTTATCAATCTGAACTTCTACAAAAGGTTCATTTCAAAGAGCGTGTTGCAAACACAAAATGGGTTGTTTTGAGATGGCCGACACCATCTATGGCTCAACAAGCTAATATGTCTACAGAAGCTTTTGAAAAATTCTACTTCGACGTCTGTTGCTTAGATTATAAGAGGATGGATGAGGCGATGAAACCATTAGAAAAATTAATGACTGAAGCTGATAAAGTTCACATCAAAGGTCCAGGAACTGATCTAAAGTTTTCAATTAAAGACATTCCAGCAATAAGATGCGCTGGTGAACGGAACATTCCTGATGGCGAATGCTTTACAGCTCCAGTAAAAGATTCAGTAGAAGGACACATCCAATTTAATGCTGAAACATTGTACCACGGTACCGTTTTCAATGATATAAGATTAGAATTTGAAAAAGGTAAGGTTGTTAAAGCAACTGGAAGTGACGAGGAAAAACTGAACTCAATACTTGATACAGATGAAGGCGGTAGATTCATCGGAGAATTTGCAATTGCCTTTAACCCATACATAACTGAACCAATGAGAGATATTTTGTTTGATGAAAAAATAGCTGGTAGTTTCCACTTTACTCCCGGAAACGCCTATGATATTGCAGATAACGGAAATAGATCGGATATACACTGGGACATGGTACTAATTCAACGCCCAGATTATGGTGGCGGTGAAATCTGGTTTGATGATGTTTTAATTCGAAAAGATGGAATGTTTGTTATTCCTGAACTAAAAGGGCTGAATCCCGAAAATTTGGTATAATGGCGAATGAAAAGAAAATAAATGCAATTGCCGACGCAGAGCAAGCTGGACTATACTATTCTAGTAATACAGAAGAGGGTTTTACTCGTAAAATAGAAAAAGATGAAACACACACATTTCTAGATTCCAATGGAAAAGAGATTAAAGGAAAAAGAGATCTTAAAAGAATAGAGGAAATGAGAATTCCTCCTGCATGGACTGAGGTGTGGATTTGCAAAGAAAAAACTGGCCATCTTCAAGCAACGGGAATAGATGCAAAAGATAGAACTCAATACATTTATCATCCTATTTGGACTCAGTTAAGAAGTGAAGCTAAATTTGAGAAAATGTCTACTTTTGGAAGAACTTTACCTAAAATAAGAGAAAAATATTTCGAGGATTTAGCTTTTGAAGGCAACGGAAAACAACATGATTTGCCTTATGAAAGAGTGATGGCCTTGATAGTTAGATTACTAGATACCACATTTATCAGAATTGGCAATGAAACTTCCAGAGATGATAAGGAAAAAGCTACATATGGTTTGTCAACAATGCAAGATGAACATATTGATTTTGAGCCTACTGAAATAACAGACGACCATGATAAGTGGTATGACTCACAAGTTGGCGGGAAATTTACATTCGTTGGAAAAAGTAATAAGAAACATGAAATTGAGATTAACGATGAAGAAATTCCTGATCTACCAGCATTAGTAATGATGTGTAAAGATGCAAAAAAAGGTAAAGGAGATGATTTATTTTTATTCTTTGACGAAGAAGGAAATACTCAAGATGTAAAGGCATACCATGTAAACGAATACATCCAAGAAGCGTCTGGCGAGAAATTTACTGCCAAAGACTTCCGAACCTGGGGTGGAACTAAGTTGGCTGCAGAGGAAATAACTCAATTTAAGAAAAAAGATGATAAAAAACAAAGAAAAAAGAACATTACTAAAATGGTAAAAGGAGTTGCAAAAAAACTAGGAAATACTCCCGCAGTCTGTAGAGGCTCTTATATTCATCCTAGATTTATCAATGATTATCTAAAAGGCTCATTCTTTAGGCTATGGAAAGATACCTTAGGTGAGCAAATGTATCCATTAAGCGAAAGCGAGAGTCACGTTATCAGATACCTAGAAAATAGTTAAGTTTAAACACCCTAACCACATATGGAAACTAATGGCACTAAATGATTTAACTGATTCAGACAAAAAAGTCTATGAATATCTTAAATTGAATGATTTTGTTGAAAAACCATGGTCTACTAAGAAGGCTGCAAAAGCTCTGAAAATGAAAGAAAATGATGTTTATGAATCCTTATCTAATCTAGCTGAGTATATGAGAAATAATATTCATATCCATTATAGAGACGGATCTATTCGAATTGGTGCTAATTAGTACTAAAGGGTAAAGAGCTGCCAATCTCCTTTTCCATCTAAATATCCAAGTCTTACACCACAATCTATCCAACCATGTGCATAATTAACTGCCGCAAAAGCATCATCACCTCTACCCTCGCTTAAAAAAAACTTAGCGTCTGAATGATATGCATTAACCATTCCCAAAATATCCTCTGCCTTAGCATGATTTTCTGTCCCTTCATCTGCAATTATCGAAACTTTTGCAGCCGCTTTTGCTGTTAAATCAAGATATTTATTTATTCTTTCAAGAGATACTGAATATTCATTCATAGCTCGCTAAAGAACTCGTTCTTAACTATTTGTGCCATAGGAAAACAATTTATTCCCTTACAATATAAGGGAAATATGAACAGAGGTCTCTCTAACAAAAAAAACATATTAATTGCACTCTTAATTTGTATACTTTTTTTATTTATTAGCAGTAACTCTTCTGCAGAGGAAATAACTGGAGAACCAGTAGCAGTTCATTTAAATCTTAAAGAAAGTGCTAAATTTTCTCCAGAAACAAGCGGCGATTTAGAAAGGGTTGCAATTGAAGAAAGACATTCTTCTTACGAAACCAGTTCTCCATTTACTAGAAACAAAGGAGACTGGAAGAATATGGGAACTTGGGAAAGTGATCCTGTAAATTACGACACTGAAATAAATAATATAATGTTTAATTTATGGTGGGTGGAAGACACAAGTGAAGAAGATTATGACGCTGCCTTAGACTTGCAATGGACTGTTTATGTTGATGGAAATGAAATCTATCAGTTTACAGACGAAGACGCAAATCGCGAATGTGATGATTCACAAGGTGCAAGTAAAGATGAACCATGCGAATACGTAGCAACACCAAATACTGACCTAAGTACGACCCTAACTACTGGTCAACAACTTTCTGTGAAAGCTGAAATGAAAGCTTTTCAATCAATTTACATATATTATGATAATTTCACTAGAGACTCTGGTATGAAAGTTCTTTCAAATGCCATAATTTTTGGTAACACTGGAATTAGCGGAAACACTATTTATTTCGAATTTATTGAAGGTTGGTCAACCGACTGCAATGAAGCTGTAAATGGAAATTTCATAACTATTCTAGTTGATGGTATAGAATTAAGCAATGCCGAGCAAACAAGCGGATATCCTAAAGTATCTGAAGGTTCAAAATATATGTTGAATGGTAGTGAGATTATTTCTGAAAGAGTAACCTGGAAGATTGAGGATAAATATGCAAAACTGGATCAAAGTGTAGTCAGTTTTTCTTATTCAAAGAAAGATACATCTACAACTACGCCTATTCTACTAAATATTGCTGATAAATTAGTTGTAAATAGTGCTGGCGAAGAGGAAAATGGTGGATTACTGGGGCTGCCTGGCTTCGAGTTTGCCGCCGTTATCTCTGCATTACTATTTACTGGATTTATCAGAAGAAAAGTTTAATAAAGAAAACTCAAAGTGTTAATTTCCTATGAGACAAATATTAGTCTTTACAGCATTGGCAATCGCTGCAATGTTTATGCTAACAAGCAATGC
>JBJLCC010000039.1:0-28723 GCA_045567855.1 Candidatus Poseidoniales archaeon
CTGGTTTAGCCCTTAATATTGCTGCATCTGGAACTTTCTCAGGAAATTTGACACCATTGATAACAACTGAAGAAATGGATGAAATGGTAAAAGTAAAATTAGGAAGATATAGGATGCCAGGCGAATAAGTTAAACACGATTTAATCAAACTGAAGTAAATATTTGCCGCCATCAAAAGGTGTATGATATGAACTTAAGCATTAGTGTTTGTATAAATGCGAAATAACGGCGGCATATGTACTTTAATCAATTCAATTATATTGATGTTGGCTGTACAATAAATATACTATATAGGAGCCAAATCCAATTCACCACTCCAAAGATCAAGCCCTCTCAACCTACATGGGAATTTTTGACCTAAAGTTAAGATAATATCATCAGTTTCTTTTTTGTTCTCATTGATTAAGTGTAATCCAAATTCATCTGTAGACAATTGTCTTCCATCGCCTAATTGACTAACATGTAGTTTTCCACGAATGGCCCCGTCATCTAATAAATCAAGGAAAATCCAGGGATTTCGAAGTCCAACGACTCTAGCAGGCCATTGTTTTAGTTCTAGTTTTTCTTGTGAATTTTCAACAGATCCGATAGTTCCACCTCTCAATAAATGTAGATGAAAAGCATTTGCAACTAATTCCCATTCGATAGACTTGGCTTCTTGACTGTTGGCAGTACATTGCTCCGAAATGTTAGTCATTTCCTCTTCAGAATGAACCCATTCTTCATTATTTAGTAAAGATTTGAGTTGACGATGAACAACGAGATCTGCATATCTTCGAATAGGGCTTGTAAAATGAACATAAGCGTTTAGATTCAATCCAAAATGTCCTAGATTCTCTGGTGAATATATGGCACGTTGCAAAAGATAGAATAGCCCATGATCAACAACTCTTCGTGTCGCACTCTTTAGATCATTAGCTTTCTCTTGTGCTTCTTTTAGAGAAATAAGAATATCTTTTCGAGCATCTGGGTCCAACACATTTTTGAGGTATTGTGCAACGTCATCTTGATCATCAGAATTTTCTAGGCCACTAATTTCAATATTTCCGCTATTTGCCCAATCTCCCAGCATACTTGCCAATTCAGCTTCTTCAGATTGCCCAAATTTCTTTACACTAGGCATCGGCAATTCAATATTAATTTCCATATTTTTGAATTTAGCATTTAATTCTTCAACTTCTGGAGCATCCGGCGGCGCATGACTTCTCCAAGGTAAAGGTGCATTTTTTTCACCGAGTAAAATCCCAATTGAATTATTAGTAGCAACCATGAATGTTTCAATCATTTCAGTTGCTTTGTTTGGCCATTTGACATTAACACTTATTTCATCTTCGTGGACTCTGGGTCTCAATTCAGCAGAATTTAAGTTCAGTCTTATTTCGTTTCGACGTAACCCTTCAGATACTTCTATCATATTTTGAAATTGAGAATTATCTAAAGCATCTTCATATGACAGGTTTTCTCGAACTTCAATAACGCTTTCAAAAGCAGCGACTTTTCCAATTGTCCAGTCATTTTCTATTTCCATTGAAACGGTCATTGCTAATCTAGGTACTTTTGCTCTCAATGAACACAAATTATCAGATAATCTAGAGGGAAGCATTGGTAGAACGGTATGCGGCAAATAAACAGAGGTTGCTCTTGCTCTCGCTTCATCATCTAAGAGCGTCTCAGGTTCAATGTAATGTGCTACATCTGCGATGGCGACCCATAAGGTTCGTTTCCCGTTTTCTTCAATTAAACAGACCGCATCATCAAAATCCTTAGCAGTCTTAGGGTCTATGGTTACAAATGGTAAATGCCTCAAGTCGGTTCTACTTTCTTTCAGAGCATGTTCTGCATCAACATCAGGTATTCTTTCAGCAATATCAGACAGGCGAGAGTCATAATTTCTACTAAAAGGGTTTGAATTGTTTGTTCGCAAATGATTTAGTCTTAAATCCAATAGTTTGGTTGCATCTATTCTCTTTGATTTTATAAGCAATAGAGCTATTGAGGGCAAAGGGTCGCGGAATCTTAATCCGGAGCAAACATTTGCAAAATTCTTTACATCTTTAACTAAATCATACGTTTTCCAATTCACAATATATTCACTTTTAGATAGGGAAAAATTTTTAGGTAATTTTTCATTGGCGATAATTGCAAACCAAACATCTTCGATTAATTTGTATTTTTTATTTTCTTTACTAGGTAATTGTCCTGTAAGAGAGATCTCTTCAGTTGGTGAATAAGTATTGAAAAAATAGCGCCAATCTCGAATATTGGATTCTATTTCACTGATTTCTTTTGGCTTTCTTAAAATGTATTCGTTATTTTGTTTGTGCAAAAACCATTGCCTTTTCTTTTTTGAATGGGCTAAAATCTCATCAATTTTACTTTTTAATTGCTTAGATTCCTTATTGTCTAATTTTAGTTTTTCTTTTTCAACAAAGAATGAATAAATTTTGCTAGAATTCCAGACCATATCCCATTTATCTTCATCTTTACCAAATTTGGAAGAAATTCTCCTCCATAATTTTTCGTCAGGAGACAAGAGCGTTTTCTTTGATTTATGTTTTTGACTCATTTACCTAGGAATTGCGATCCATATTGCTACGCAGAAAAGTGAAAAACCAAAAGCCCTATTAATTAAAATTCCCGATTTCGTATCGTTAAATTGTATTTTCAATGCAGTACCAAATAAGGCCCATGCAATCCAGCCTGTAAGCTTGATTAGGACATTGAGTAAAGCAATAATCATTTTACCTATAAAATCAGCCCCAAATGCAGTTCCAAATACCGTCATTAAAATTAGTAAATGGATGAAGGCCTTACCATTTACAACTTGGAGAATTATACCTGTATTTGTTCCAAGCCTTTCATTAGAAAAGTCAGGGTCTTCCGAACTTAAAGAAAAAGTTATTTTGTATGATAGATAAATCATGTATAAAACGCCAGCATACGTTAGCACAGTAAGTAGCATTGAATTTTTTTCAATAAATAGAGCACCAAGGCCAACGGCAATTCCAAGTAAAAACCATCCAATAACCATTCCTAAAACTAGAGGTAAAGTGTTGTTAAATCCGAATTTTGAGGAGTGTACTGCTGATAATAGATTATTTGGCCCAGGCAAGAAAGATACTGGCAAAGTAAATATGAGCATGGCAATTAAACTTGAAAAATCTATGATATGAAAAACCTCTCACTTCTCAAGCGATACATAATTCTAAAGGAAAGACGGTCTATATTTTGTCTTTTACATTTAAAATTTCATTTCTTTTTTGACCCATTCAATCTATAACCCCTTTTGGATAGACGTGTATGGCTTCGGCAGTAACTGAGTTAGAAGAAATAGCTGCACAAATTTATGAGCAATTAAATACAGGTAAAATTCCTGAGATGTCCGTTCCAACACGTAGTAAGAACAACATAATTTTTGATGAGAATGCCAAAGTTTGGAAATATGGCGATTCAGAAACTACTAGAACAGCTAAAAAACTGGACGGAGCATACATGCTTCTTAGAACGACATATCTCCTAGACTTTATTAGGGAAATGTCATCTCAAAGCAAATCCTCAACATTAAGAGAATTGTATTATATTTCTGAAGCATGGGACTTAGGCAAATTTCATGCTCAGGATGAATCTAATAAGTTGATTGAAGATTTAGAAATTGTTACACACTTTCAAAGAGAGGATTTCAAAATTAGACCAGAGGAAGATGGGGCTAAAGTATTGGGAGATGTGACTCTTACTGAGATTAATAGAAAAGGTCAACCGATGAGAATTAATTGTAGGAATGATGTAGGAGATACAGGCTATAATATTCCATACAACGTTGAAGAAGATAAAATCACATTTAACGATTTTGGTAAATCTACTTGCATTATAGCAATTGAAACTGGAGGAATGTTTGATAGGTTAGTTGAAAATGGATTCGATGAAACACATGAGGCTATTTTGGTACACATCAAAGGGCAACCTGCAAGATCCACAAGGAGGTTTTTGCAGAGAATGCATCAAGCATCAGGTTTGCCTCTCTTGTTGTTTACAGATGCAGATCCTTGGTCTTACAGAATTTATAGCTCAGTCGCATATGGAGCTATCAAAACAGCTCATATTTCACACATATTAGCCACACCTAGCGCAAGGTATCTAGGGGTTACTCCTTCAGACATAATCAATTACGAACTTCCAGCAGATGAATTATCAGATAGAGATAAAAGTGCCTTAAAATCAATTTTAACAGATCCAAGATTCAAAAGTAAATATTGGCGTAACGAAATAGAATTACAATTAGAAATTAATAAAAAATCAGAACAGCAAGCTTTAGCTAAGTACGGACTTGATTTCGTTACGAATACTTATCTTCCTGAAAAATTAAAAGAAATGAATATTGGTTAAACAGTAGTATTAATCAAAAAGTCAAACTTTCAAATGTTGCCTTAGTTCTTCAACTGAATTTACAACAGGCGCCCATTTGCTGAGGAGTTCACTTGGATGATGTCCCCAACTTACACCTACTCCTTTGACTCCGGCAGCATCTGCCATTTCGAGGTCGTATGTTGTATCTCCAACCATTATTAGATCTTTAGTGCCTGCTGATTCCATTATTGATAATAAGAGGTCTGGATTTGGTTTAGGATTAGCAACAGAGTTTCCTCCTAATATTACTTCAAAACGCTCTTCAAATCCAAAGTGCTTGATTACTCGTTCGGCACCACGCTGGCTTTTTCCAGTTGCAACTGCAGCACGAAATTTGTTTGCTAAAAGTTCAGTTATTCCATCGAATAGTTTTTCATGTCTAGTTGCTTCCATGTAAGTTTGAGAATAAATTTTAGCTAAAGCTCGAGGATCATATTCAGGTCCTAGTTTCTGCATAATATCAATCAAAGGTAGGCCAGTAAGTTTGAGTATTTTTTCTTTAGGTGGGCATTTTGCATTAACACTTTTCCATGCAGCTTTATGAGATTCCAAAATGGATCGACTGGAATCTATCAGTGTTCCGTCCAAATCAAAGACTACGAGCATACTTATCCAAATTAAGCCATAGATTTGGCCATAACACCCCTAACCTGCTCAACATGTTCATCAATAGACTCTCTTTTCCAAGAATCAGTTTTTATTGGATCCAAAATATCAACTTGGCACTCTCCAGGATAAAAATTCATGGATTTAGCAGGCCATCGTTTGTGTGCATCATGTAAAATTACTGGAACAATTGGTAAATTAGTAGCTAGAGCTAAATGTGCAAATCCTTTTTTGAAAGGTAATAGTTTACCATCCTCACTTCTCGTACCTTCTGGCCAAATCCAAATACTAAGATTATTATTTTTAACTTGTTCAGATAAATTATTCATTGATTCTATTGCTTTTTTTCTATTACTTCTATCGATCAATAAATGACCAGAAAGCCAATACACTTGCCCAAAAAAGGGAATCTTAACGATTTCTTTTTTTCCAACTCCACACCCTCCGTAAGGGCAAAGAGCCATAGCTACAAAAATATCTAAAGCAGATGCATGATTCATAACGTAAATTGCAGGCTTTGTATCATGAATTTTGCTATAATTTGAATATTTTATTTTTGTGCCTGTAATTCTAGTTACCACAGGTCCGATTATCTTTCCTGTTAAATTACCTAATTTAATCCTAAGATTTCGAAAAGGTAAACATATAATCATTAAACCAATTGAAATCAAAGACCAAAATGAAAGCCAAACAAAGCCAATAATGAAACGTATACTCAGAGAAACTATATTGACTTTTTTAGCACCCATGAAGCACTAGTCATATGTTTCTAAGATACTTTCAAATTCTTGTGCAATACGAATATCATTATCGGTAATTCCACCTTTATCATGAGTTGTAGTAGCAACTATTACACGATTATATTCACAAACAGTCATATCGGGGTGGTGGTTTATTTTTTCAGCAACTTCAGCTAACTTGTTTATGAAACCTATAGCTTCTTTGAAATCTTTGAACGTAGTTTCTCGCACTAACATTTTTTCTTCGGGGTCATAATCCCAAGGCCCAATCATTCTAGTTCGACTTGTAATTTCATCCACTTTAAGTAAGTCCATTACTCATAGGACGAAATGAACACTATTTATCTCTAACTCAACAACACATTTTAATTACCCTTCAAAGTGCGATGATTTAGAAATGCCCACAATAGAAGAAAAACCAGGGACAGTTTCTTGGATTTTAGGTAATATGCCTTTTGTTGCAATTATAGAGGGAGGATTTCTTGTTTTATTTGGTATTGTCGCCTACATTTATTCAGGACAAGCGTCGATTACCGCTTTGATTCCTTCTATATTTGGTTTAGGAATTTTGGTTCCAGGATATGTGGCCTATAACAGTCCAGATATGGCAAAACATGCAATGCATGTTACTGCAGTATTTGCCTTACTTGGGTTATTAGGTAGTTTAGATTCAATATTAGGATTTTTAGATGGGCAATACAGTCTTGCAAATATTTCCAAAGGTGTTTTGTTAATAATTTGTGGTGAATATTTATATTTTTGTATCTTATCTTTTAGAGCTGCAAGAATTAAAAGAGAGCAAGAAGCATTACAGCAATAATGGAACAAGTTCAAAGAAATCAGGTTGTAATAGGTTTTTTAGCATTAACCATTTTAGCAATCAGCTTTGTTCCTCAAGCAAATTCATTCTGGGAAGAATATTTTGTTAGTCCTATTCAATCAGATGCATGTGAAGTTGGAGATGTCGACTGTGATAGGACCGGTGCTAAATATAATATTTACAATACATTAGCTTACGGTTTCTGTTTTTTCATATTCTTTACAATCATTAATGAACTGTTAGATTATTGGAAAATAGTAATAGATGATAAATTCGTTTTTAATTCAATTCCTTTACTAATATTGGGAGGAGTAGTACGAACACTTGAAGATGCAGATGCATTTGAGCCTCCTATTCAGTACATAATGATTTCCCCTCTAATTTATGGAACAATAACAGGTATTGCTTTATTTTTCATAGCACTTGGAGTGTGGTTATCAAAAAGTGAAATAAACTCTAAAACAAAAGCAATAGGTTTAACTTCTTTTGCAATTGGAAGTTATGGGATTTGGTGGTATTTTGCGCCAGGAGAATGGATACATCCTTCGTCATGGACTTTAATAGTACTTTCAGCAGTAGCCCTAATAGCAGAATTTTTACGCAGTAAACCACTGAGAGACCCTGTGATGTTTTTTGGTATAGCCAGTACTTTACTAGTTATTTTATCATATCTAAATTTATCCCAAAACGAACTAGTTAATCCTGAAATGCTTTGGGATACAGTAATTATTGCAAGCCTTCTAACGGGATTAATTTGGGTATCTAGCTGGTTTGTCTCCAATCATGGAATTCCGAACATTATGTTTTTATTACTCTTTATCTTATTCTCCTTTAATTTGTATCTTGTGAGAGAAGTAGAAAATAATTCTACAATCATAATGTTTATGTCCGTAGGAATCCTTATTTCTTTGACTGGAAGCTTAACTTTTTCACATTCAAAATGGATGCCTGCAGCACACATGTTAAATCCTCTTTATTTGACACTTTATTTCGGACATTTCGTGGACGGTTCAGCAACATATCTGGGAATTGACAGATATGGCTATGTTGAAAAACACGTTTTACCTACTTGGTTTATAGAAGAATTTGGTACGGCAATAGTAATGTTACCTTTGAAATTTTTAGTAGTAACTGGAGTCATTATTGCACTAGAAAATGAAGAGCACAAAGAAGATCAAAAGCAGATGATTAGCTTGTTAATTTTATTCTTACTCGCCTTAGGTTTAGGCCCAGGCACTAGAGATATTTTACGTATAGTATTCGGAACCTAAAACGTAATCCTCTAAAGTTAGGAAACCTTAAAGTACTCTCACGAGTGATTCAGAAGTATGCAGATGTTAAGAAAGAGCCTCGTTGCAATGGCTTTTTTCAGTATTTTACTGTTGGCACAATCAAGTCAAGCTGAAACATCTGAAGATTTTAATGAATTAAATTTATTTTTTTATGGAGACCTAGATAACGGGAATGGGAATATTTCTACCTTAGCTCCAGTTTCAGAAGTAGATACACAAAGTGACTGCCCTCAAGAAGCAAATAGACTTTCGTGGCCCGGACAAGACCGGCAGTGGACTAGTGTCGGACTTTGGGTAGTTGACTTAGAAACTCCTGGTTCAGTTGCTTCTGGGGAGCATATATTTACAATTTGGGCAAATTCAACACAAGGAACAGTTGAGGATGTCCAATTCAGAATTTCAGTAACAATTGGAGGCGGAACTGCAGATGGTCAAGCAACATCTCAATCAAAGACGATTACAGATTCATCAGAGGAAGCAACTAAATTTGAAATTTCGTTCGATTTAACTAATGAATCCTTTAACCAGAACCCAAATGATAATGATCAGTTGGAGGTGGAAATTGAATATTCAGGGGGCGATCCCGGCCAAAACCCAGTCACAGGTGGGCAGTCTACTGAACAAATTGTGATTTTGACATCAAGTATTGAGCATCCGGCAGGAATTTCGGAAGTAAACTTCAATCACTTTCAAGCCGATTTCCCGATAATTAGCATAGAAGACTCAGCTGAACGTGTAGCAGTTTCTGTAATGGTGTGGAGTGCTTTTGGCACTTCCGACATCGACTCCAATGAGTGGGTGCTTGGAGTAGTTGGGGCTTCTTCTGGAAATCAAGGGTATACCGCAGATTTCAATACGAAATCAATGCAGAATGATTCTTACAAAGTTTCTTTTTATTGGTATTATAATGAAGCACAAGCAATAAGCGACACATACTCCTTTTACATTCAAGCTAAAGACATTCAGGACAATCACTGGAAGGTATTCTCAGAACAAGAGCTATACCTTGTGATACATGGATATGAAATAGATAACGTAATATCTCCAGGAAATATTCAAATAAACAATCAAACAGGAATATCAAAAATAAAAGCAGGAAATTCCTTTACAATCGATATTACGGTTTCTGCAGAAGGCGATCCATTAGTTGCTTACAATCCAATACCTGTTACAGTAGTTTGGGTTTCAGGAGGTAATGAAATAGTTCTTTACGAAACGGCAGTATTCGCAACACCTGGCGCATCGGCTTCAACCTCTTTTAGATATACTTTTGACAGTAATGGAGAGTATCTAATCAAAGTAGTAATTGATCGAAATAATGTAGTTACTGAGTCAAACGAAAATAATAATGTAGCTGAGTTTATTCTTGTTGTTGCAGAGCCTGAAGAAGAAGACTTTGTACAATCTTTAGTAGATGAAGTTAGCGAGGGAGGAACAACTACGTTATTAGTTCTTGTTTCAGTTACTTCGATAGTTTTGGCTGGATATTTTGCAACTAAGGGAAAAGAAGAATTAGACTTTGATTGGGAGGAAGATGACGAATTCTGAAATGGAGATTCGAGGGTATAAACCCGCAGATGAAACATTTTATGAGTATAAAGATGAAGAAGAAACTCCAAGAGGCACACACCATACTAAGAAAGACGATGAAGATATCGATAACTCAACTATAGGGCGTTATTCCTCTGGTGAAGATTTTAAACACTGGCCATTCAAAGTAGGAAATGCTATGACGAATAATGTACCTGACGCTGTCCAACACAAAGTAAACGATGGTGGAAGTTCGGGCTATTCTTCAATGAGTCATTTCATGGACGAAGATGGCGCCAAAGAGCAGGCTTGGGTAGACCGTGAAAATGATAGCATTATCTCTCTTGCAATTAATAATTGGTTCGGGTTGAAGGACTATATCTTATCTTTTTTCCCAAAGAAGGAATCTTAGCTTTTTTTAGCCATTCAAATTCAGTGGAATCTTCCCATTTTGGCTTCAGAGCAGATAGAAAGTTTTCTAATTCTCTAGCCATCTCGAATTCCATCCTCAGTGATTGACACTAAAGCCTCATTTTCAGGTAAATGAGGGGAATCCACTAGCCTGCAAACACGCTTACCAGCTTTTCCTCTTCTTAAGTAAATTCTGAATTTTGAAGTGTGTCCTACAATATTTCCACCAATTGGTTTAGTAGGATCTCCAAAGAAAGCTGCAGGGTTTGATGAAACTTGATTTGTAACTACCACTGCTGCATTATTCAAGTCACCAAACCTAGCCAATTCTGTCATGTGAGCATTAATTTTTCCTTGTCTATCTGCAAGCGTCCCCCTTCCAATATATTCGGCACGGAAAGCGCCGGTCAATGAATCTACGGCGAGCATTTTGATAGGCCGTTCTTTTGCTATTTCACTGACTTTTTCTACCATTAGCATTTGTTGATGAGAATTGTATGCTCTTCCTACATGGATTTTACTCAATACTTCGTCAGGATCTAAATCAAGTGCTTTCGACATTGAAATAATTCTTTCAGGTCTGAAGGTATTTTCAGTGTCGATGATTGCAACCTCTCCGCCAAGGCCTCCTTGTTCAATTGGAAGCAGAGTGTTCACAGCTAGTTGAAGTACAAACTGAGTCTTACCAGAACCATACTGGCCATAGAACTCAGTGATAGATTGGGTTTCTACGCCTCCACCTAATAATTCGTTAAATGCTTCAGCTCCCGTTGTAAGTTTTCCAACGGTTGCTCTTTTCTCCATTAATTCTGTTCCAGTTAAGAATGACCCAATATTTGCTGCCTTTCTAGCTTCAGCTATAAACTTAGAACATGATTCTTTTCCAATTCCTGTGGCATCCGAAAGGGTGCCAGGTGCTTGCGTACCTATTGCTTCAAGAGTATCGTAACCTGCATCTCTTAATTTTTCTGCGATTGCAGGTCCCACTCCAGGCAAATCTTCTACAACTTTTACTTTTGCTTCGCTCATTTATGCCTCCTTGTAATGATTAAATCGAGGTTGAAAAATCAAGCCTTGATCAGTCAAAGAATCTAATATTTCATCGAGCATAGGCCCGTCTATTCCTTCCAGCGAAACGGCAATGCCCAAATCATCGTAATATATTCCGTCTCCTTCATCTAATTTTTTAATAGTTTGCAATACTTTACTTTCATTTTCAGAAGATTCGGGCGCAGGTTGACTTACTTCTACAGCATCTTCTTTGTTTTCTTCTTCAGTGGTATATTCAGGTTTTTCTTCTACAGGTATAATTACTTCTTCTTTCACTGAAGTACTATTTGCAGGTTCGAATTCACCGGTAAAGTTTGAAGTTTCCTCAGAACTAGCTTCTCTATTGGCTAATTTTGTTAAACAGTCATACAAAAGGGCACTATAGTTCTCAACAGCTACGGTTGGATAGAATTCTTTAGCTAATTGCATTCCATCTTTTTCACGAGAGGTTAAATTCATTTTATTGTACTCTTCATCATTTTCACCAAATACTTTTGTTGCATTAATACGCTTAATTAGTTCTTCACAGGCTTTTATCGCCCAATGGTTAATTTCATCCATTGAAACTGCTCTAACGCCTTCAGGTTGAACACTAACGTATGTTCTTTCGCTATCTTCAGGAGTTCTTGCTCTTACTTTACCGACGCAAAGGATAGGCACTCCGTTTTCCAGTTTGGATAGTGCAGAGGCCCCTTCCGGATTATATTGCCCTGCTTGGAGATAGTAAAAGTCTCCATTAGGGTCGATGACTCTTGCAGTATAGAAAGGATCACTTTCTGAACCTCGATTTTCCAATTGGTCCAACACTCCAGCAATTAGTACGCGGGATAATTTTCCTCCAATCTCTGAAATTAAGTAAGTAGGTGAATATTCTCTATCTTCTACATGTTTTTCTATTGCGCCATTTAATTCCTTAGCTAGAACAAGAACTCCAGGCTCTCTTCGTTGTGCCATTTAGCCCTCCAATGCAGCGAGGAATTGTCTGGCTGCGTTCGGAACATCGATTTCAGTAGCAGGTTCGCAGGATTTGGCAAAGAAAGATAATCCATATTCATCAGATCGCGCAAAGCCCCTTAGTTTCAAAGGTTTTAACAAAAGAGCATCTTCCATTTCTTCAACTAAAGCTTCAGGCCCAAAGTTCTCTTTTACAAATTCTAAACAAGAATCTAAATTTCTTCCAATTAACCTCTCAGTAATTTCACGATTCAAATATGCAGTACATGAACCACTTCCATCATCAAAAATCATTTTCACTCTTAAATCGGGTTCTGCATTTTTACGATCCTCGCCGTTTCGAATTAACCTTTTAGTTTCTTTATCTCTAAAAATAAGGCCGCTTCCTTCTCTTATATTGAAAACGTGCCCTTCGACAACTGCATCGGACGCACCATTACGTTCGTCTAATTGAGCTAAAGTGTAGTTCATTCCGGCTTCATAATCAGAAAGAGACGGCAGATTATCTTCTTCAATTTCAGTGAATTTTGAATATTCGCCAAACTGCAAATCAGGTCCGTTAAATTCTTTAACGTATGCATTTTCTACAGAGTAAGCTTTTCCAGCTACAATTTTATGATCTTCCCAAGAAGTAAAGCGACATGTTCCACTTTTGTCCCCTATGTTTCCACCAAAGATGATTTTTTCTTCACCTTTTATATTTATAGTGCGAGGCTCAACATCAATTACTCTTAGTTTAACCGATACATTTCTCATGCCTGGCTTTAAGTTTACAACTTCTAATTCTTGTGCTGTTTGAGCGTTATTAGTTTTAACAACTCCTAAGTCAAGCTCTTTTAAGTCATTGTCTTCAACTTTTTTCATAATTGCTCGGTCGCCTATGTTTACGGTAATAATATCATTCCAGCTTTTAGTATAAGCATTTGAAATTTCTACAACATCATTTGGCTGAAAATTAAATTCATCGTTCCAAAAAGTGTACCTTAGTCTGCTACTAGCATCTCCAATTTCACCCTCATAAATTGTCTTTTTAGATCCTTCTTTAGTGTTTATTTCTTTTTTGTATACCGAAATAATCTTAGCTTTGAAGCTTACACTAGTTTCTCCAGGCCCAACTTGAGCAAGTAATTTTTCTCCAGCTACACTCAATTCATTTGGGTTTCCATAATGTTTTCTTACTATAGATTCTTTAGCTGTAGGTAAATCAATTCCATATTCATCTACATATCTTCTTAGTTCGTTTGCAATTACATTGCGTTCTAGCTTATCTCCGATAGCTTTTACGATATCGTCGATGTGTTTCTCAAAATTAGGTTCGTTTTCTTGCATTAGAGCATCTCCTTGTTTTTTAGATTCGGACTCCACCCAAATCTATCCATTACTACCAGTCAGGGTATTTATACTTTTGGGTTTTACGCCTTAAAACCCTAAAAGGCTATAAGGGCATAATGGGGTTTCTCCTAAGTCAGGGAAGTATTATAATCGGCCCTCTCGTCGTAAAGATAGGTAGATAACTTGAAAGTAGATGAATTGACACCAAGAACTGGACGTGTTAACATGCCAGTTAAGGTAATGAGTTTGGACGAACCGCGTTCTATGGATAATGGAACAATGGTTTGTGAAGGTTTAGTTGGAGATGAAACTGGTACTGTAATAATGAGTTTCTGGAATGATGAAATAGAAGTAGCTCAAACAGATGTAGTTTTAGATTTGAAAGATGCAAGGGCCAATTTGGTAAGAGGACACATGCGCTTAAGCTTAGGAAAGAAAGGGAGTATGAAAGAATCAAATATTACTTTAGATGACATAAAGCAATCAGTAAATCTCTCAGATTTAGAATATGAAATGCCTCGCATGGGTGGCAGAGGAGGCCCAGGCCGAGGTGGCCCAAGAGGTGGAGGCCGCAAACCTTCAGGACGTTGGGGAGATTTAATGCAGCTAAAAAGGGAAACAGGTAACAAGAAATTCTTCAATAGAGATGAAATGACAGAAGATCAAATAGTCGCAGCCATTAAGGAAATGGGAGGCGAGTAACTCTGGCAAGAAGAGGGAGGCATAGGCGCAGAGGTCCAAGTAAAGCGCAACCTCCTGTAAGAAAAGATAAAAAAGTTCAAAAAAGGAATAAGCCTAAGGCAATGTTGGACGAAGGTCGTCGAACAGAAATGATTTATTTTTTAAAAGAAGTAGTTTCAGATGCAGGCGTCTCGGATAAATTAGCAGAACCATTTATGGCGTCATTAGCAGCCAAAGGTTCAAGAGAATCAGTAAACAGCGCAGTAGAATTTTTAGATTCAAAAATAGAAGAAGAATTTATTTCTGAAAATGCGCGCGATCCAATCAAAAAAATAATGAGACGGTTTACTAAATATCGTTAAATGAGTACAATTCCTAGAAGAAGTAATTTAGGACAGTATTGGAATTTAAAAGAAAGCACAATTTTTCTAAATCATGGATCATTTGGAGCTTGCCCAAGTGAAGTTCTAGACCATCAAAAAAGATTAAGGGACGAGTTAGAATCAGATCCCATAAATTTCTTAGACGTAAAAGCCAAAAAATTATGGGCTGAAGCAATTGCTACTTTTTCAGAATTCATAAATGCCGACAAAGAAGGAATAGTTTTTGTTCCTAATGCAACTTCTGGAGTAAACACAGTTCTGCGTTCCATAGATCTAGAGAAGAATGATGAAATATTAGTCCTGGATCATACTTACCAAGCGTGCTGGAATGCAGTAGATTACGCTACAAAGAAGTCAGGTGCAAAAACAGTTGTTGTAAATTTGCCATTCCCAGTTATTAGTTCTGATCAAATTATTGAGTTTATACTAAAATTAGTAACAAAAAGAACTAAGTTAGCATTAATAGATACGGTTACAAGCCCAACCGGAATTAGACTTCCATTCGAAGAAATAGTCAGAGAACTTCAGTCAAGAAATATAGACGTATTGTTAGATGCAGCTCACGGGCCAGGCATAGTACCATTAGAGTTAAACAAACTACAAGCAGCTTACGTAACTGGAAATGCTCACAAGTGGTTGTGTACGCCAAAAGGTTCAGCTTTTCTTTACATTAGGGAAGATAAGAGAGACCTAATTCGCCCATTATCAATTAGTCATGGCGCGTCAGTAGATGGCAACATAAATGAAAAAATTAGATTAGAATTTGATTGGACAGGAACACAGGATCCTACGCCTTGGTTGTGCATTCCGAAAAGCATAGAATTCATTGGTAGCTTGTCAGATAAAGGCTGGGAAGGCGTTATGAAACACAACACTGATTTAGCAATCAAAGCCCGTAACATTCTTCTAGATGCTCTGAAAACTCAAAAATTATGTCCAGATTCCATGATCGTTGGGCTGTCTGCAGTATCGCTGCCAGAAAACGATATCCCTTTAACATCGGTATTAGAGCCAGACCCTTTCCACACTCTTTTATACGAGAAATACAATATTCAAGTTCCAGTATTTGCTTGGCCACATCACAACAGACGTTATCTTCGTACAGCTTCTTTCCTTTATAATTCAATAGAGGAGTACCAATATTTGGCCGAAGTCTTAAAAAAGGAAATATGACCGATATTTTTAAAACAGGCTAATCTGCGATGAATATCTATGAGCTCAGATGATAAGAATTTTGAGGATTTGCCAGAAGAAGAATTATCAGATGAAGAGTCACTAGAAGAAGAAAAATTGGAAAATCAATCCGAAGAGGAAGAAATAGATCCAAATGCCCCTCTTCGTCAACCAATTGTCGCAGTTTTGGGACACGTAGACCATGGGAAGACGTCACTCCTTGATTATGTTAGAGGAACAACCGTAGTAAAGAGGGAAGCCGGAGCAATAACACAACATATAGGTGCTACGGAAGTTCCATTTGACACCGTTTCAAAAATATGCGGTCCCTTGTTGAAAGAAGGAACAACAAATTTACCCGGTTTACTCTTCATAGATACACCAGGCCATCATTCATTTTCGACTTTAAGGTCCAGAGGCGGTGCATTAGCAGATATAGCAGTTTTAGTAGTAGATATTACCGAAGGTTTCAAACCTCAAACAATAGAATCTATAAACATATTAAAGCAACACAAAACACCGTTCATTTTAGCTTTAAACAAAATAGATAAGTTACCCGGTTGGAGAACAAAATCAGGTTCATTTTTAGCAAATAAAGAAAATCAAAGCCAAACAGCACAACAAACATTCCAAAATAGAATGTATGAAATAATAGGAGAGCTTGGGACTCACGGTTTTGATTCAGCACTGTTTACAGATATTCAAGACTTTCAAAAGACAATAGCATTAATTCCGACATCAGTAAAAGATACGGGCGAAGGAGTTCCTGAATTATTTATGATTCTAATGGGATTAGCTCAAAAATATCTCAGAGACAGACTATTACTTGACGAAGGCTCCTCTGAAGGGACGGTCCTAGAAATTAAAGAAGAAAAGGGATTAGGAAAGACATTAGGTATCATCATCTACAACGGAATTTTGAAAGCTAGTGATACTCTGATAATTGGAGCGCAACCTGAACCTATAGTTACTAGAGTTCGTTCACTATTGAGACCAAAAGCTTTAGATGAAATTCGAGACCCACGGCAACAGTTTGATGCAGTAAAAGTAGTAGGGGCTGCAGCAGGATTGAAAGTTGTTGCTCCTGACATAGAAGGAGTTGTTGCAGGCGCACCATTTTACAGCGCATCCTCAGAAGATGAAGTTGACGATGCACTAGACAGACTTACTGACTCAATGAAATCAAATGTAAAGTGTACAGACGAAGGCGTAGTTATTCGTGCAGACGCAATAGGTTCACTTGAAGCATTAGCTTATGAGTTATCAGCAGTTAATATTCCGATCGTAAAGGCCGTAGTAGGCGACGTCTCCAGAAGAGATGTTGTTACAGCCGATCCTTCGGATGAAGAATATAGAGCAATTCTTGCATTTAATGTAAAAGTACATCCAGACGCTAAGAAAGAACTCCATGAAACAGGAGTCAAAATTTTTGAATCAGACATAGTTTACAGATTATTAGAAGATTATCAAGAATGGAAAGATAAAATAAAGGATAAGCAGGCTCAGCATCTAAGGGAAGATTTTTCACATCCAGGTAAATTTGAAATTTTAGAAGGACATACGTTTAGGACTCGTGATCCGGCAGTTGTAGGTGTTAGAGTACTTGGAGGCCGTATTGCGCTTAACCAAGCTGTACTTAGAAATGATAACTCAGTAGTAGGACATATTCGTTCATTGCGGTCCGGGGAACAGGTTTTGAAAGAAGCTTTACAAGGAGAAGAAGTAGCTATTGCAATAAGTGAAGCCACAGTAGGTCGCCAAATATCAGAGGGCGATGTTCTTTACATAGAAATGGACGAACGGGCAATTCTGACTATAAGAGAAGCAGGAGTAAAACTAGACCCTATTGAGGAAGACATAATAACAGAAATGCAGAAGATTAAGAAAAAAGATCAACCTTTCTGGGCAAGATAGTTAATTATTTTGAAGAATTAAACCAAGGAATCAAAACCGAAGTATTCGACTTATACTGTAAATATTCGAAATCATTTCCGTATTTCTTATCAGCAGAGGCTTCCAACAGAGGTATTCCGCTCACGAATAAGAGTAAGAAGGCAGTCCACAGAGGTCCAACAATAGTCCATAGAGGCACTTCGTACGAATAGCAGAAAACAAAAATACCAAACCATAGCATGATATTCCCAAAATAATTAGGGTGCCTACTGTACTTCCATAATCCACTAGTACACCATTTTTTCCCATTTAATTTATGGTTAAATTTACTGTAATCAGCCCATGCTTCGATAGTTAAACCAATTGAAAACATACCAATTCCAATTGTAGCAAGAGCATTCACACTATCTGGAGAATCTAAGCTATTGAAATAGACAACAGGCAAGCATGTTAGAAATACCCATAAAATTTGCATTATCCAAAACCCTAAGAAGCTCCAAAATTTTGATCTCATTTCATCAAAGCGGTTGTCCTCGCCCCATACTAAGATCCTGTAAGAAAGATAGGCCCCAAGCCTTAGAGACCATAATATTACCATTAAGGATCCAATTATTTTAGGGAATGAAAAGTCTTCACCCAACCATAGAGTAACACTTGCCAAAAGTAAGAAATTGGCAGTACCTGCAAAATCAGTTACTTTGTCTATCTGCAGCCCATAGGCTATAGCGAAGAAGCTTAGTTGCATACACACTGTGATTAACAGTGAAATCAGAATAAAATGTTCGTCGTTTTCTATAAACTTAACCATCTCGAGGTTTGGCCTCGTTAACCTTTAATTCTCGACCATCGGCTTCGTGTCCGTTTAAGGCCTCAATTGCAGCTGCAGCATCATCAGAACTTCCCATTTCGACAAATCCAAAGCCGCGGCTTCTACCGCTCATGCGATCTACGATAACTTTTGCATCAGATACTTCTCCGTGCTCTTCAAAAAGCTCTCTTAGTGTGTCGTCTTTGAAAGACCATGGCAAGTTTCCTACATAGATATTATTACTCATTTCTTAAATCCTGTCTTGTTGTACAAGACGACCTTCCAGAAAGACCTCCATTTAAGGATTATCGCCTAAAACTCGTTACCTAGCTCTCTTCTAGTCTGTCCAGGGTCAATAAATGGTAAAACAAATGCAATAAGAAGCTGACAACTTCCTCCAATCATTATTGTGGTAGTGTATGTGAAATTCTCTTCAAAGTAACCAGCCATTTTAAGTCCGAATAGTGCCCCAAAATTTAGAAGTGCCATATAGAGTGTGAACTGAGTAGCTCCAACTTTTGGCCATGTAACATTCATGAATAAGGAAATCAAAGAAATTCCCATTGCAGCTCCGAAGAAAGGATAAATAATAATCAACCAAGTCATCACAGTCTTGTTCTCCCATAGATCTTCAGCTAAAGCAATAGTAAATATTGATAGTCCAGTTAGAATAGCAAATAGACTTGCAATACGTCTAGCACCAAATTTATCAGCTATAATTCCGCCACCTATTGTCCCAAGTATTCCAGCAACCACAGCAGAACCTCCAACTACAGCAATATATTCCGCATCACTCCAACCTAGTTGTTGAATGAAAAGAACATTTAGAACAGGAATTAAAAATTCCCAGAAATAAGTAAGCATGGCTAACAACATTCCAATAAGAGGAGCTCTAAGGGACAAAGCTTTGACAATGTCGCTTTTTTGCGGAGCTAGGTCAAATGCTTGTTGACCAACAGTGTTATTTCTTAAGAAAAAGAAATATGCCGCACCACATCCAAGAGCTAGTAAGTGAACCACCATACCTCCTGCAAAATCACCAATAGTTAATAACAAAAATAAGTCTAAAGCAAGTATTATTCCAAAATCAACTCCAAGAGATTGAGAAGTATGGGTACCCATGTCCCAGCTTACTTCCTTTGCAACGTTATTCTTAATCTTAGTTGGTTTTGGTTCATCTTTTACTTTAATTACAGCTTTACCTTCACCCCAAGGGAATAATTTTTCTCCAGGCCTTTCTCTGATGAATGCAGGCAAACACATAATCAATAACAACATTGGTACAGTCAAAAACAATCCTCCAGCAATGCCTAGAGATCCAATAAAGTATCCTATACCAGCTCCACCAACCATTGTCCCGAAACGTTTGGCCCCAAACATGAAACCGTTAATTTTACCAAATTCTTCAGGACTCAAAACATCTACAGCTAAACCATCAACGGCCACATCTTGTAAAGACGCAAAACAATTATGGAAGAATAGTAATCCAGTGAGAAGGGCAATTTTACTTTCGATTCCAGGAACTAGTGCAATAATTACAACGGTAATTACCATTCCAGCTTGAGCGCCTAATATCCAAGGTCTACGGCGCCCCATAGGTAAGTAATGGTAATTATCAACGAAAGGCCCCCACAAGAATTTGAAAACCCAAGGCAAGTAAACCCAGAATAACATATTACCTATTTCTGCAGCAGTAAATCCTTGTTGAGCTAAGTAAGCAATCAAAGTATATGAAATAAATCCAGAAGGAATCCCTTGAGCAACGTAAAGTGAGCAAAGAGTAAGGGCTTTAGCACTCATTCCACCGAAAAATACAGTAGTCATTAAATTTGGTTGACCGACAGCATCTCCTTCGTCTTCCCAGACAAATTCATCATCACCAGCTTCTTCTACCTCCACATTACTTTTAGATCTTCTTTTTTGTGTGAAAATATATCCAGTTGCAGCCATAGAAAGAAGAATCACAGGCAAGAAGAATCCACCAGCAAGATCAGTTAATCCTTCAAGTAAAACACTTGATGGTTTGTTTTGGTTAAGATAAACAACAGAGAAACTACTTACAGCCGACATTGACTCTCCATTTTCGAGCACTAGCCTTGCAGATAGAGTAATAGTTTGATTATTTTCAATCACTAAATCAGACGGAATAGGTAATTCCCATGTTGCCCAATTTCCTTGGGTAGAAGTATCTGTAGCAGGATACCATTCACTTGCACCAAATTTAATTTCAATACCACCGCCATTAGTAGGCTTATTTGCAGTAATAGCAGTTCCTTTCAGAACTTCGTTTTTATATATTTTAGGTTTAACTGGAACCATTGTTCCGTTAACTTCTTCCATGTCATATTCTAAACTCCAATTTACCGAAACGTCAGGATCAATTCTTCCTGCAATTTCAACAAATACTAAAGGATCAGCTTGCCCATATCCGTATTCATTATCAGGCCTAGTTTCAAGAATTGAACAGTTATTTGATGCAGCATCCGGATCATCGTTCAGGATTTCTCTTTCAATAGAATATCCAGCCACTAAAGTGTCTTTAACTTCGGCCGGAGTTAAATCAGGATTTGCTTCTAAAGTTAAAGCGACTATTCCAGCCATTAATGGAGTTGCCATACTTGTTCCACTTTTACTAGTGTAACCAGTTCCAGTACCTTGATTAGGTGCCATAATGTTACTGCCTATTGCAGCCACATCAGGTTTAACTCGCCCGTCTGAAGTATATCCTCTAGAGCTGTAAATTGCTAAACTCAAGTCCTTGTCAAGAGATGCAACAGTTATAGGTAATCTTGAATCGCCAGGTGAATCTATTGTATTACATCCTGCACCAGTTGCAGAACCGAATTCATTTCCAGCACTTAAAGTAACAACTAGCCCAGATTCAACTGCAGCATCGACAATTTGGCTCCATGCTGAGCTACCATCATTATCGATGTGAAATTCTACTTGTTGTTCGCCTAAACTAGATGTCATCACTCTAATGTTAGGAGTCACTACCTTTTGATTTTCAATAGTCCATTCAACGCCTCTTATGATGTCTTCAATATCTCCATCGCAACACGCTAAAACATTTACTAAATTGGCTTTCGGAGCAACACCTATGTGCGGCATACCAGTATTATCTCCAGCACCAGTTCCTGCAGCAATTCCAGCTACATGAGTGCCATGGGTTCCGCTGTCAATCGATTCTCCAGGTAAGCAAGGTGAACATATCACAGCGTCCTGAACAGCATCATAGTATGCAACGACTTTCATATCATCAAATGTAAATTGATTATCGTCCATATCGTCTAGTCCAACATGTGCATTATCTACGCCAGTATCTACAATAGCAATTGAAATCCCCTCGCCATAAATCCCGTGATTTAGCCAAACATCATCAACGCCCATTGCAGGCACTGCATCAGCCATGTGAGGTTCTGCTTTTCCGATATCATCAAGCATTACAACGCCATCCCATGCTGCAACCTCAGAAATCATGTCTCGAGGCATAGTTGTTGCAATTAAGTCGATAAATTGGGCACGGAATGTTACTTCGATTCCAGCATCTTCCAATCTTTGAACGTCATAATCAGTTGGATGATGATCATATCTTACGAAAACACGGGCTTCTCCAGCATTGAAGAATCGTTCACCCTGTTCTAATTTCCAAACTAATAAATCCGAAATTCCATCATGATTTTTGTCTCTGGAGTAAACATCCCACCAATTATTATCATAAGTTGGCGAATTTTCTTCTGCAGATAAATTGACAAAGCCAGTACTAAGTAATAAAAAAGTCACGATTCCAGCAGTGATAGCTTTGTGCTGCATATACATAGACATAGGACTTTGATTAAAGAACTTACTATTTGTTGGAATCTTCTATTCCGCTTCGAACCCTTACAGCCATTCCTTGTTGGTTAAGTTCTATTTCTTTGGGACCAACCATTAATTTTCCAAAAGCAATTAATTCATCATAAGGAGTAACTACAATACATTCGTCAAGACATCTTAATTTTGAATCAATGCCTTCTATAAATTTACAAAATACACTTTTACCTTTTCTATTAAATTCAGCAGTTTCTGAATTTACAACGACACGATATTTATTATTATCAGAGTATTTGTGAAGCAATTCAGCACCCCGTTTTTGAAGTATAAACATTCCTCTTCTGTGAGAAAGAGAAGCCACATGTTCACCGTCCAGAAGTAAATTTCTCAATCTTCTTGTTTTCCTACTTATTACTAATTCAGTTTCCCCATCCGTAAATATCTTACCGGTGCCTTTGCCAAATTGATAATCCAAAATACTTCTAACGCGAGCAATATCCCATTCTTGCATTTTAAATCCTTCAATATCATCTTGCAATAGCCCTGGATGAAATGGATATGTCTCAGATAAATGATTTGGTACTTTTCCAAAGTAAGGGTGAAGCATTTCACCATATTCAAACGAATTGCTCAGATTAGAAAATATAGGCCTAATATTTGATTTTTCTCCACTTTTGATAGGAGTTTTATAACGATAAGCAGGTTCAAACTTACCAATCCAGTCAATATTATTTTCTATGACTTCAAAGACTTTCATTAAGGCTGGAGAAGATCGTAATCGGCTTTCTACCAATTCCCATAGCAATCCGTCGTGAATAGCCTGTTTAATTCTCCTGATTTCAGCAAAAGAAGTCATGAGATTATGTTTTGCAATAATCTTCTGTCTTTCTTTTTTATCGAGTTTCTTTAGTTCAGTAGCCGTCATACCAGGGAATGCTGAAAACTCACTAGGCAATTCTTCTAATTCATCTAAATTTCTAGTCCCCCATGTGAACATTAGACTGTCTCTTGAGGCAAATTTAGCATAGCTTGCACTATCAAAAACATCGCATCCCAAAAATGCAGCTAAAGCAAAAACCATGGGATGACCGCATCCAAAAAGATGCACAGGCCTTGAAATATCAAGCCCTTTTTTAGAGGCTAAAATAACTTCTGATAAAAGTTTGAAATTATTTCTCTCCATAAGAGGAACGACACCTCCAATTGGAAAAATTTCAGCTTTTGTTCTTGAAGCCATTTCAGCAGCCTTTGTTCTTAAATCTAAATGACGTCCACCCTGAATAGGCGCAGCTAGGAAAATATCTTCTTTGTTTGCATCGGCAGATTCAATTCTTTTTTGTGTTTCTTCTAACTCTTTTTTAGCATCTTCAAACCTAGTTTCAGGTTCACAAAATACATCTAAGACAGTTCCAATATCAACTTTAATCTTTTTTTGGAAATCAAGTATTTCTTCCGGTTTCATCTCAATTTCGCCGTAAACATGGGATTGGAAAGTTCCACTATCAGTCATTATCGGACCCGACCAGTTAACTAAGCCATGCACTCCTTTATCTTCAGCAACTTCCTTTAGTTTTGGATTTTTGTAAATGATATAACTGTTAGTAATAATACCTTGAGCACCGCATTCAGCCAACTCTTCCATAGACAGCGTCATAATTTTTGGATTCACAACAGGAAGTAAAGTTGGTGTATCTAGAACTCCGTGTTTGGTTTTAATTTTTCCAAGCCGTGCAAGTCCATCGCGTTTATTGATTTCAAACAATAAATCTCCACGAAGAAACCTTTATTTCAATTCATCTCTAAATTATATCATGGACGAATTGAATCTACGAGTCACAGGTATGACTTGTGCATCTTGTGTCGCTTCAGTTGAGTCCATCGTTAGTAATTTAGAAGGTATAGATTCTGTAAGGGTTAATCTTCCCCTTGAAAAAGCTACAATCAGATGGTCTGAAGGTGCAAATGAAGACTTAGGGGCTGTTAGAGATGCAATTAGTAAAGGAGGATTTGGTTCTGAAGAATATGTAGATCCTAAGAAATACAGGCAGGAATCTCTAGAAAGTGCAAATAAAATGGGTTTGCAGGTTATAATTTCTTTAATTTTAACAGTTCCAACATTTTTTCTGACAATGTTTGTTGGAGATTTGGGACAAGTGTATGACCTAGATTCACGATTACTCCTCGCTTTCATTTTATCCTCAATAGTTTACTTTTATGCAGGAACGGAATTCCATAAGGGAGCCTGGCAAGCCATTCTATCGGGAAGAGCTAACATGGATGTTCTAGTCCATATCGGAACTACGACTGCTATGATTTGGTCTTCGCTTGTAGTATTTGCCCCATATCTTGATTTTCTACCTTCGATTTTTTCATCAACTACTCATGTATTCTTTGACGGTGCAGCTTTCATAATTTCATTCATTTTATTAGGTAATTGGTTGGAAGCTAGAGCTAAGTTAAGAGCCACAGATGCAGTTTTTTCGTTAATGGATCTGAAAGCAAAAACTGGTTCGATTATTAATTCAGATGACTCGGTTTCAGAAGTGCCAGTTGAAGAAATATTAATAGGAACTGAAATATTGGTTAAGGTTGGTCAAACAGTACCCTTAGACGGAATAGTAGTGAAAGGGGCCGCTTCAATGGATATGTCAATGATGACGGGAGAATCTAATCCTGTTTTTGTTAAAGAGAACGATTTAGTTATGGGAGGGACAATAGTTTTAGATTCAGCGATTCATATAAAATCAACAAAATATCATGATGATACAGTATTAGCAAATGTCATTAATTTAGTAGATGAAGCTCAGATGGGTAAGGCTCCAATTCAAAAATTGGTAGATAGAATCTCTGCAGTATTTGTTCCGGTAGTAGTAATTTGTGCCATTCTTGCTTCGCTTACTTGGATGTTTTTCTCAGAAGGATATGGAGATTACAATTCTACGGAATTAGCCATTATGGTTTTGGTATCAACTCTAGTGATAGCCTGTCCATGCGCATTAGGATTAGCTACTCCGACAGCGCTCATGGTTGGCACTGGCGTTGGAGCTCAGTATGGCTTGTTAATCAAAGGTATAGATGCTTTGCAGAATAGCTATAATACAAACACATTAGTTTTAGATAAAACAGGAACTCTTACAGTAGGCACACCATCAATAACAAATATCAAGTCAATAAGTTCAGATGAAAACAATATTTTGGCAATAGCTGCTTCTCTTGAATCTGCATCCACACATCCAATTGCTAAAGCGATTTCGCAGGCCCATTTAGAAAATAGTGAAGAATTAATTTCTTTTGACAGGATTGAAAATATAGGTGGAATGGGATTAGTAGGCTATCTAGACAATCAAGAATATGCTATAGGAAACCAACCTCTAATGGAAGAGAAAGATGTCTTTGTTTCTAATCATATTGAAGAATTAGTAGATGTGTTGTCAACCAGTACTGTAGTTTTTGTTTCTAAAGGAAATAAATTGCTTGGTTGGATTGAGATGAAAGATAAATTAAGGGAAACTACAAACTTAGCAATTTCAAAAGCAAAAGATTTAGGTCTTAAAGTAATTATGCTAACTGGAGATAGAGCTGAAACAGCTTTAACGATTTCAAAAGAAGTTGGAATATCAAGGTTTGAGGCAGAGGTCAAGCCCGATGGAAAAGCAGAATTTGTAAAAAAGTTGCAGGCTGAAGGTGCGAGCGTTGCTATGATTGGTGACGGAATTAATGATGCAGCAGCTTTAGCAGTTGCAGATGTTGGAATTGCAATGGGTGCAGGTAGTGATATTGCACTAGAGGCTGCAGATATCGTCCTTCTTCGAGATGATCTATTGGATGTAGTATCGACATTAGATTTGGGTAAGGCTACAATGGGTAAGATTCGAGGTAATTTAGCTTGGGCTTTTGTTTATAATTTAATTGGTATTCCTTTAGCAATGGGAGTCTTAATTTCCTCGACAGGTTGGTTATTACCTCCAGCATTTGCAGCAGGAGCTATGGCATTATCCAGTGTTAGTGTAGTCTTAAATTCTTTAACACTAAGATCATGGAAGCCATTTAGGGCATGATTTCTTAATCAACCTTCAACTTAGAAGATTATGACTGAAACGTTAAAATTCCAGATAGACGGAATGACTTGTGGCGGCTGCTCAGGAAGAGTAAAAGGCGTACTTGAATTAAATTTAAATGTTGAATCTGCAGAAATATCTCACGAAGAAAATAGCGGAATAGTGAAAACTAATGGCCAGATAACTGCAGAAGAATTGGTGAAGGTAATTGAGCAAACAGGGTATTCTGCAGCTATTTCGCCCAGCTCATAAAGTACCTCAAACCATTTGGAGTTCAGATCGTCCTCTCAATGTTAGACCTAAATTATCTACAATTCTTGCTCTAGTTTCAGGGCTGTGGATTTTTGGAACTGGCGAAGCCATTTTGATTGGTGCAGGAATCGGAGTAAGTCCATGGACAGTTCTTGCCCAAGGAATATCTGAACAAACAAGTTTTACGGTTGGCTTATCTACGTTTATAGTAGGAGTCTTGGTTCTTTTCCTTTGGATACCTCTTCGAGAGACTCCAGGTATTGGAACGATTTCTAATATTGTTCTAATTTCATTAGCTATAGATGTGATGGAACCCTTTATTCCTGAGCAGTCAAATCTTTTCCCGCAGTTAATTCAATCCTTGATAGGAATAATCTTTGTAGCAATAGGTAGTGCATTTTACCTTACAGCAAATTTAGGCCCAGGCCCTCGAGATGGGTGGATGACAGGAATTCAAAAGAGGACAAATTGGCCCATTGGGAGAGTTCGTGCAGGAATTGAAATCTCAGTATTGAGCATAGGTACTTTTCTGGGAGGAATATTTGGTCTAGGAACAATAATGTTTGCAATGGGGATAGGGCCAATCTTAGCAATATGCTTAGGATTTGTTAAGAAATGGTCAATCTAAACTATAATTCTATTAAAGCCCCATCAAAATGACATCTTAACGGGCCGGTAGATCAGTCTGGAAGATCGCCTCCTTGGCATGGAGGAGGGCGCGAGTTCAAATCTCGCCCGGTCCACCATTTGATACGTATGGAACTGACTCCTGAAATTCAATCTACTGTAGCAAAAGGCTTGAGCACTTACAACCGTAATGCTTTCAACAGGAGTATTGGCCAGGTATTTCAACGTCAAAGTAAATTATACGCGTAAAATCAACCATTTTGCAATTTTTTTCTTACCAGTATTTATTGATCAACAATTTAATGCAGAAACTTTTACAGATTTCATTTATCTGGCTATAAGTGCTTTGATTACAACGTTATCCTTAGTTTCATTCTTTGAGCCGATTAGGAAAGCAATACCTCCCTTTCAACTGATGTTTGAAGGATTTGATAGGCCAGAAGACAGGCCACACACATTGTCGTGGCTTTGGACTCAATTCGCAGCAGGCTTTGCGGTAATGTTGCCTATGATGTGGTTGTTCGGCCAATGGGGTTTAGAATCGTTAGTTGTAATTCCGATTTTGATTAATGTAATTGGAGATGGTTTAGCAGAGCCTGTTGGCGTAAGGTTTGGAAAATATCGATACAAAACTAAAGCTTTCTTTACCAATAAAGAATATTTTAGAACATTTGAGGGGAGTGCTTGTGTATTCATAACTGGCTTTATTGTAATAGCAATGCATGCAGATTATTTTACAACAACACAATATACTCTTGCAATACTATCTGTGCCCATAATAATGACACTAACAGAAGCATATTCACCTCATACTTGGGATACACCTTTCCTAATGTTTACAGGTTATACTTCATTATTAATGGTAATGCAATTTTAGTCTTTACTAAGGACCATTAAAGTTATTCTACTAATACAAATCAATTCATTCTTTTCATTTGTAATTTCAGTTTGCCAAATTTGGGTAGATCTACCAATTTTGATAGGTTTACATTTTCCAGTTACATGTCCATTTTTGGCAGTTTTAACATGGTTTGCATTAATTTCAACTCCAACAACGTGATTTTTTTCGTAATCAACGGTTAAGTTCCCCCCAATACTTGCTAAAGTCTCGGATAGAGCAACAGAAGCTCCCCCGTGTAGTATTCCAAAAGGTTGCTTTGTTCGATTATCTACGGGCATAGTCCCGACAATGTAATTATCACCAGTTTCAGTAATTTCGATACCTAGACTTTCAATTAGCGTATCTTTGATTTTTATATTTTCAACGGAATTATTCTTGAACCAGATACTCATGCAAGAGCTTCGTTGATTCTCTCTTCTAACTCAGATTCAGTCATGTGTCCACTTTCAGAGAAAGTAACAATTCCATCTTTATCTATAATAATGATACTTGGACTTCTATCGGCTCCAAAAGCATCGGTTATTTCCTCACTTCCGAATACGTAAGCCCAATTTTTACCGTCAGCACGATCTTCTAAATCCTCTTGACTAACATCTTCAGTTTGTGTTAAGGAGATAACTTCAACATCTTCTGGCATTGTGGTACTGTTACAATAGCTTTTCAAAACCTCTTTTTCAAAATTGTGACATGATCCACATCCCATATTCATAAATTCTAAAACAACTACTTTTTCATTTTCAAAGTCAGATAAATTAAAAGAATTTCCTTCACTATCTGTTAAAGCAAAGTCTGGAGCTTCACTACCGACTTCAACGTCAATAATGTTATCTTCAGTTCCGTTATCCATAAAATAACTGTTAACTGAGAATCCTCCAACGATTCCTGCGATTAAAAGGGCACCAAACAAAGTTCTTGTATCCATACTTCAAAGTTTACGGCACAGATTTATAGGTTATGCAGATTTTAAGAAGGTTAAAATTTTACGATGGTATACC